>JBOGVX010000031.1:0-9215 GCA_050693165.1 Actinomycetota bacterium
CTGTAGAGGGTGTCGACCCGCACGTTGGCCGGATAACGCTGCCCCTCGCTCTGGTAGCCATTTAGGACCCGGCAAGCCTCGTCCACAGTGAAGGAGAAGACCTTCGGCTTGAGCCCGCTTTCCTTCAGGAGATGAAAAAGTTCAAGCGCCGGTTTGCTCAACTCTTCCGGGTGCAACTCAAGGGCGGAAAAGAGATAGTTCGTGTCCATGTACACGGCTAAGGGCTCGAGCTTCCGCCGTCTGATGTCGATCAGTTCCTGAGGCTCTTGAGACTGAAGCATGGTCGTGATAAGCGATCCGAGGACCATCTGGCGGAGTGTCTCGAAGTATTCCGGTTTGGAGGTCTCTGCCTCGCGGATGTAGGAGGCGAGGAGCCGCTCTCGCTCTGGATCTGTGGGTTGAGTCTTCAGTCCCTCTCCGCCGCGATCAGGACTTCCCATGAACTCGACAAGTGGCTCGACATTGGACTCCAGGAAGTCCATTAGGACTCCCTCCCCTTCTTGACGTGTGAGCTGGTGACCCTCAGTTGAGAAAAAGCCACAGATGTCGTCGAGCAAGGCGATGATCCGGCGTGATACCTCGGCTTCGGACTCGAGACTCGCCCTGTACGTATCTCCCTCCTCCGTAAGCCGATACCTCCTGGCTTCTTGCTGTAGATAGCCACGTCTCTTTGTCCGCGTGGCGATCGTCCCCAGCACGGCTTCTGGAACGTTCAGGGAGAACTTCTCTGACAAGGCCTCCTGGATGTTTCGGCCGTCAGCGGGAGCTCCTCCCTGGGGCATCACAGCCAGGAGGAAAGGAACGAACGTATCGATGTAGTCTTCCCCGGCCTCGCTCAGCGCTTGAGCGAGTGCGTAGGTGTAGAAGCGGCTCTGGGCCATTCGTTCCCGCCCCCTGCCGATAGGAGGACCTGGACCACGGTCTGACCAATCCGGACCCAACCCCAGTCAGGTCCAGTAAGGATACTGAACAGATCAGATCCAACGGCCATGGCCGCCTATCTCGGAGTTCGTAGTAACGAGTCAGCCGGGCTGTAGCGTTCGTGCTGGGCCTGAACGTCGACGCTGGCGAGCTCCACGTAGCGCCGCACCATGTAGAGCGTCGTGTGGCCTAGGAGCTTCTGGAGAGTGAAGACGTCGCCGCCGGCGAGGATGAAGCGCTTGGCGCCCGTGTGCCTCAGCGTGTGAGGGGAGCACCGAACGCCCTCGACCCCGGCCGCCTTGCCGTAGCGGGCGACCAGCTCGTGGACGGACTTCCGGCTGATCAACCCGCCGTAACGGCTCACGAAGAACGGATCTTCCGGCCGAAGGTCTTCCAACGTCCGCTGGTACCGCCTGAGTGCCTGGGTGACCGACTGGCCCAGCGGTAGCTCTCTCTGCTTCGCCCCCTTGCCCATCACCCGCATCGTCCGGGCCTTCAGGTCCACGTCCTCCGCGTTCACCCCGACCAGCTCGGACACCCGGACCAGCGTATCGAGGAACGTCAGCAGGATCGCCCGGTCGCGGATCCCGAGCCACCTCCTCGTGTCTGGCTTCTTCAGCAGCGCCCGGAGCTGGTCCTCGGACAAGGTCTGGATGATGACCTGGGGCACCTTCGGCATCTCGAAGTCCGCGGTGATGTTCTCAGGGATCAGCCCCTTCTTGTGCCCGAACCGGCTCAACGTCTTGAGCGTCTGGGCGTAGCCGCGGACGGTGTTCGGGGTCCGGCCCGCCTCCCGCGCCTCGATCAGGTACTCCTCGAGCAGCGTCGTAGAGAGCTGGGCCGGCGCGGTCACCCCCCGCCCCCGGCACCACTCGATGAACAGCTCACTGTGCTTGGCGTACCACTCGATCGTTCGCGGGCTGAGGTTCTTGGCTTGGCAACGGACCAGGAACTCGTCCCGCAGGTCCTGGAGCGTGTCCTCCCCGACCGCGAGCGGATTGACCGGGATCCTGACCATGGGTGTCCTCCTTCCCTTGGGAGGACGGCGGACAAGTCTTCGAGACGATCGTCCCCGGGCAAGACTTGTGCGGTTCTATGTCCGCGAAAACTCGCGAAGACTTGTCCGGTTGAGCGGTCATCCGGCCGCCGGTCGACTCCTTCTTTTCGGCGACACAACACACCGCTCGGCCTCGAAGCCACAGGTCAGAGCACCTATCCGGTAGCGGAGGCGGACGGGAATCGAACCCGCCAAGCGCGATTAAGCGCTTCACCGGTTTTGAAGACCGGGGGACCCACCAGGCGTCCGGACGCCTCCGCATCGAGGATACGGGTCTCCTTAATAGGATGGCAGCTGAGATGGCGGAGCCCATCGGTGATCGCCCATACATCGCCCATCCCGAGTACGGCGTCCCCAAGGACGAGAAGAACCTGGTGCCCTGGTCCTGGGTTCGCGAGCGGTTCGAGGTTGAGCTCAACTATTGGGTGGGAACCGTCGGCCGGGACGGTGACCCCCACGTCCGGCCCGTGTGGGGAGTGTTCGTGGACGACACGATCCACTTCGGGGGCGGCCCGAGGACCATGTGGTCCCGGAATCTGGCCGCCAACCGTCGGGTATCCGTGCATCTCGAGAGCGGCTCGGAGGTCGTGATCGCCGAGGGGAGAGTCGACCGGATCGAGGGCGCAGGCGACCCTCGGCTGTCCGCAATCGATGACGCCTATGAGGTCAAGTACAACATGCGGCACGGACCCCCGATCTGGGTCCTCCGTCCGAGTCTCGTGCTCGCGTGGAAGTCGTTCCCCAAAGACGTCACCCGTTTCCGGTTCGAGCACGGATAGGGACCAGCCGCGCGGGTCAGCCAGTAGCATCCACCCCATGCGGTTCGTGATCCTGGTGAAGTCAACCAAGGGCTCCGAGGCGGGGGTGATGCCTGTCGAGGAGGACCTGGCCAAGGTTCTCGCGTACAACCAGGAGCTCGTTCGGAAGGGGATCATGCTCGATGGGGTCGGCCTGGCCCCAACCTCCGAGGGCTTCCGGATCAGGTTCTCCGCAGACGGCAGGACCAAGACCGTGATCGAGGGACCCTTCGACGACGAGAACCTGGTGGCCGGGTACTGGCTCATCGAGGTCGCCTCGCGGGACGAGGCCATGCAGTGGGCCATGCGAACTCCGAAACCTGCTGCGGGGGGCGAATACGGCGAGATCGAGGTCCGCCGGGTGTTCGAGCTCGACGACTTCGAGGAGAGCCCCGCCATCGAGGGTTTCCGCGAGCTCGAGGAGATGGAGAGCATCGCCAGGGACGTCGAGAGGACCCGCCCCGACCTTTCGGGGGCGGTGGCGCCCAACGGAACGGTGACCATCCTGTTCACCGACATCGAAGGGTCCACCCAGCTGACCGAAGATCTCGGCGACCGCGAGTGGATGGAACTGCTTCGCAAGCACAATGAGATAGTCAGGAGTCAGCTCGCGCTGCATTCCGGCTTCGAGGTGAAGTCGCAGGGCGACGGGTTCATGCTCGCGTTCTCCTCGGCCCGTGACGCGCTGCGCTGCGCCAGGGCCATACAGCTGGCCGTCGCCGAGAGCGACTCGAACGGGCATCGGTTGCGCGTACGTATCGGGCTCCACACGGGCGAGCCGGTCAGGGAGGCGGACGACTTCTACGGGAAGGCCGTCATCCAGGCCGCCCGTATCGCGGCGGAGGCACGTGGATCCGAGGTCCTGGTCTCCTGGCTGGTGCGAGACTTGACCGAGAGCACGGGCGAGTTCTCATTCGAGGCGCCGCGAGAGGTCGAGCTGAAGGGCCTGACGGGTATGCACACCGTCTCGGCCGTGCGCTGGCGCGACTGATCCGGCGGGCCGGCGCCTCCTCCTCGGCAGGAAATAGTCACATTGGGCTATGGAGCACGAGCTCGGGGGATGCGAGCATGCACCCATGGCCAGTGCGGCGTCCTCTCTGAAGCGAAGGGGCTACGAGCCCGAGCTGGGCGCTGCCGACGTCCTCACTGTCGTTATTGCGCTTCTCGACGGGATCGAGAGGGGAGAGCTCGACGCCACGGAGCGAGAGGTCGAGTTCCTCTCTTCCGTGCGCGTGATCCTGGTCGACGCTCCGGAATAGATCTGGGTCGCACAGATCCCGAACCGGAGCCCTGCTCGGTCAGGGAAGGGGGAATCAGCCGCTTTCGGCGGCGTCGGCCTCCTCCTTCGTGGCATGTATGGTTCCCGGCGCGTGCTCGGGCGGCGCGTAGATGGTCACGAGTCGAAGTGGGCCGTCGCCCGTATTCACGAAGTTGTGACGCGTGCCGGCATTCACGAAGACGAGGTCGTTCTCGTCGATCGGCTTGCGATCGCCCTCGAGGATCGCATCGCCCTGACCCTCGACGAAGATGAGCACCTGGTCCACGTCCTCGTGCACCTCCTCGCCGATCTCGCCCCCGATCGGAATCGTCATCGCCACCACCTGGCTGTGCTCGCCGGTGAGGATGACCTTCCGGAAGTCCTCGTTCTTCCTGGCCATCGCAACGATGTCGAATCTGTTCTCAGAGCTCATGCGCCTCCTCCTTCTCCTCGAGCCCTCCCTGTCGTACGAGGGTAGGAAGCTGGCGTGGCGCTACCTGGGGCCGAAGGACCCGTTTAGTTCGTGACCTTGGTCTCCAGCCGCCAACGAACGGCTCCCATCAGCTCTTCTCTCGAGGGCGGCCAGCGCAGCCACCCAGCCGGTGAGGAAACATCGCGACGCAAAGTCGCGATCCCGAAAACGGGCTTACCGAGAGACGAGTAAAGGCTGACGAGGTCGGTCGCCGGCGTGCCCTCGCGGACATCTTCGCCCGGCAGGGCAGTGTCGAGGATCACGAGATCCGCGCCGCGCGCGAGGGCACAGGTACCAGTCTTTGTCCCGACGCAGGTGTATTCCGGTCTCCTGGGCCCAGGGCAGGTCAGCACCTCGAATCCCTCATCTTCCAGCCACTCTCCGTACCGATCGCGATCCTCCGCCTCGGCAGCTATCACGAGAACTGTCTTGGTATCCATCACGCCTCCACGTCCAATCGTCAGGCCCGCGCCGCCGCGCCGACCTTCATCGAGCCCTGCACGTCGACGACGCCATCGACCCCGGCGGCGAGCTTCGCCAAGAGGGTGGCCTGTCGTCGGTCCAGGGTCGTTCCCTCGAGCCGGACGACGCCGGCGTGAACGCTGATATCGAAATCCGCGCCACTCGCGTGGCCGTCCTCCCAGAGCGCTTCCTCCACGTCCGCTCGGATCTCTCCGTCCGTACGGAGGTACGGCCGTAGCAAGTCGGACTGGGTCACGATCCCTACCAGGCGCCCATCCCTCAGGACTGGCGCTCGCTTGATCCGATGGCGCCGCAGGACCCGTGCTGCCTCCGCGACGGTATCGACCTCGCTGAGCGTGATGACGGGACTGGTCATCACATCGGCCGCAGTGGCCCGTGGCCGCCTCGTGCCTTCTTCTTCCACGGGCTGGAGGTCGGACTCGGAAAGGATGCCCATGAGCCGTCCCTCGTCTCCGACAACCGGCATGCCCCCGATCCGGCTGCGAACCAGCATCCGGGCGGCTTCCTTAACGGGCGTCCCGGGACGCACGGCGAGGAGCCTTACGGACATCACGTCGGCCACGAGCATCTTCATTTTCATCCCCTCCTCAGATGCGCCCCGGGCCGAGGACCGTCCCGACCCATGCCTGCGCGTCTCCCGTCGAGAGGTCGTTCTCATCCCAGTCGATCGCGTTGTGGACTCCGACGACGCCCTCGATCACATCCGCGAACTGCGCGAGGCCCTCTGCCAGGGAGCGCCGTGAGACGTGGCCTCGCAGCAAGACGAGTCCTCGGTCCACGTCGACCCGAACCTCTTCGGCTCCCGCGTTGATCGAGGGCATCACGACGCGCTCGAACACCTCCTGCCTAATCTCTCCGTCGTCGCGCAGGAACACCTTCAGGAGATCGAGCCGGCTGATGATGCCCGCGAGTCGGCCGTCCTCGGTTACGACCGGGAGCCTCTTCACGTGGCGATCGGTCATCGTGCGCGCCGCGTCCTCGATCTTCGCCTCGGGTCCGATCGAGATGACGTCTTTGGTCATCAGCTCGGCCGCCACTCCGCCCGCCGCCTTCATCCTCTGCCGGCGGTGGCGCTTACCCTCGAAGAGGGGCTGATCCTCCGCGTGCGGGTCCGCTTCCTTGAGGATCAGGTCTTGCTCGCTGACTATCCCGACCAGGACTCCATGCGCGTCAACCACGGGCAGGGCGCTGATGTCATGCTCGCTCATCAAGCGAACGATCTCCTTGAAGGTCGTCGACGGGCCCACACACACAAGCTCCGAGGTCATCAGGTGCCCCACGTTGCGCTTCATCGCCGCCCCTTCAGGTCAGACGCCCTCGCCCGGAGCCGAACCCGGCCATCTCTCCGGGAGGTCCGGTGGGACGATCGTCGGCGCGGAAGTCCACTTCATCCCTGACTCCAACGACTCCATCCACCCTGTGGACCAGCTTCACCAGGACGTCCTTCGTGGTCTTTGTCTCTACCGTGCCCTTGAGGGTCACGACGCCACGTTCCACGCTGACGTCCATCGTCGAGGGGTCGATCCACATCGTGTCGAGGATCACGTCCTCGACTATCTCCTTGCGGATCTCGGCGTCTTCGCGCAGGAACGGTCGCAGAAGGTCCGTCCGCGTCACGATCCCGATCACCTTGGAAGCGACGTCCACAACAGGAAGCCGCGTGACTCCGTTCCTCAGCATCACGCGCGCCGCCCCATCAACCGGCTCGTCCGCCCGGATCTTTACGACATCGCGTGTCATCAGATCCAGGGCGAGCACGTCCCCGGGCGCCTCTCCGCGCTTCCCATCGGTCAGCCACTCGAGGTGCGAATGTCCGCCGTCCGCCGAGGCGAGGAGGTTCTCCTCAGAGACGATGCCGACCAACTGGTCGTCATCGGCGAGCACGGGAAGTCCCCTCACTCCGTGCTCCGCCATGAGCCGAGCCAGCTCCTTGAACGGGGTCGTCTCGCGCGCAACGACGACGGTTCCCGTCATCACGTCTCCGACCGTCGCCTTCCTCATTTCGTCACCTCCTCGAGCGAGGCGAGGCTCTTGACGCCTCGCCTCGCTGGGTTTCCCATTGCTACTTCAGGACGGGGAGCTTCTTGACCAGCTTGGTGCGCTCCCACCAACGTCCGAATCCGAAGTAGCGACCTGCTCCGACGTAGGCGATTCCGCCCAGGACGATCGCGTAGACCACATGGTCGTCGAGGAACGGGTTGTGCTCCGGCCAGATCGCGGTTGCCGTGTAGAAGATCGTCAACCACACGATCCCGCCAAGGGCCGCGAGCCGGGTCCCGATCCCGGAGATCAGGGCGATCCCGATCGCCAGCATCGACAGCATGAAGGCCCACTCGACGAACGTGGACCCTGCGAGGCCCTGGTAGAACTCGGGGAACGGTCCCTTGCTGTGGACCGCGAACTGCAGAACGCCGTCGGTCGGCGATCCGCCGTTGATCCACGCCGCGGGACCGAAGAAGTCGATCCCCCCGTTCTCCAGACGCCCTGTCGAGAACCCCAGCGCGAAGGCCTTGTCCAGGAACGCCCACAGGAACGTCCATCCCATGGCGATCCGGAGGAGCCCCCAAACCTTTCCGGCCTTGACCTCGGGCCGGACCGGGGATCCGTTCTGGGTGACCTCCGGCTCGATCGCGTCGTAGACGAAGGTCCGCTCTTCCTGCTTGGTGGTCATCTGCCCACCTCCTTTCATGGTTCAAGAATCGGCGACCTAGGAGGATGAGCCATGGGCCGAAAGGCCCTATTCGAGGGGGTCGAAAGGACCCTCTGAGGATCAATCGAGCGCGTCGCTGAGGCGAAGGATGGCTGGCCGCTACTCGGCGCCCGGCATGCCGGTGTGCCGTGCGAGATAGGCGGCCGCTTCGGCGCGCCGCGCGACCTCGAGCTTGGACAGGATGCTCGAGACGTAGTTCTTCACCGTCTTCTCGGCCAGATGGAGCTCCTCGCCGATCTCCCTGTTGGTCATCCCATCGGCGACGAGGGAGAGGATGCGCTCTTCTTGGGCAGAGAGGCGGGCCAGGCGCTCGTCCTTCAGGAGGTGTTTGCCCTTTCGCAGACGGTCCAGGACGGCGCCGGTCACGGCAGGGTCCAGCAGGGAACCGCCCTCTGCGACGGTCTTGATCGAGCGGACAAGCTCGTCGCCCTTCACCTGCTTGAGTACGTAACCGGACGCTCCGGCCATGATCGAGGCGAAGAGCGCTTCGTCGTCGGCGAAGGAGGTCAGCATGATGATCTGCGTCTGCGGCCTCGCGGCTCGGATCTCCCTCGTCGCCTCGATCCCGCTGCCGTCCACCAGGCGGACGTCCATGACGACCACGTCGGGGCGAGACGACTCGGCGACCTCGATCGATTCCTTCACGCCGCCGGCCTCGCCGGCGATGACGATCCCCCCGGCCGCCAGCAGGAGCGCGCGGATGCCCTGGCGGACGACCTCGTGATCGTCGACGAGCATCACGCGGATGGGCTGCTCGGTCATCGAGTTGAGGGTATCAGCGAGCTCACACTGGAATTCGGGCGCTTAGGGCAGTTCCTTCACCTGTCGAGGAGCGGATCTCCAGCTCTCCGCCGAGTGCGGCGACGCGCTCGCGAAGGCTCCCCAAACCACGGCCCCCCGCGGAGGGTGCCTCGGGATCGAAGCCCTGGCCGTCATCCTCCACCTCGAGAACGACCTGGTCTCCGTCCTTGGCGAGGACGATAGACAGCGTCTGCGGTTTACCGTGACGCACGGCGTTAGAGATTGCCTCGCGCGCAAACTGGATCAATTCAGCGGCATGCGGGGTAGCCACCGAGGCGGCCGCGGGATCGACCTCGACCCTGATCGCAACATCGGAGCCCCGGCGGAACTCATCGGCCAGATCGTTCAAGGCGAGGTCCAGCTCCCGGTCGGCCTTGCCTGCCGGGCCCAGCCCGAAGATGTAGTTACGGAGGTCTCGGATCACGTCGTCGATGTGGCCGACGGATTCCTGGAGCCGTTTGCCGATCGCGTCGGGGTCGGTGACCAGGTCCTGACCGGCCTGCAAGGCCATGCCCACGGCGAACAGCGACTGCACCACGCCGTCGTGGAGCTCCTTGCCGATGCGCTCGCGATCCTCCAGAACGGCCAGTCGTCGGACCTCGTCGTGGAGCCGCGCGTTCTCGATGGCGATCCCGGCCTGGGCGGCGAGCGTGATAACGGCACGCTGATCGTCTTCCGTAAACTCCTCGGCCCCGCGCTTCTCGGTGAGGTAGAGG
>JBOGVX010000032.1:0-2604 GCA_050693165.1 Actinomycetota bacterium
GGTCAGAGGGGGGCGGCTCCGGCCGCCCCCTTCCCTTTCTCCCCCAGTACGAGCACGGGAGGAGGACTGCCTGGATCCGATTCAGCAGCTACGTTCGATGAAACGCGAGGCGCCGGCCGAGAGCCACGCGTCGTAAGTCTCCCCCAGATCCATGCCGTCCACGTCACCGTATGCCTCGGCGTTGCGGTTGGCGTCACGGAAGCGCTCCCTGTAAGAGAAGCAGTCGCTCTTGAACGAATAGCTCCCCTTGCCGGTCTGGAGCGTGCCTATGCCCTCCCAGTCCGCGACGATGTGGGTCGGGTCGGGATCGCCGACGGGCTCCCAGTTCTCGTCGTAGGCCTGGAGATCGTACACGGCGTCGATGTGCGCGCTCGTAAGACTCTCCGCATCGATCGTGAAGATGTCGTTGGCCAGATCGCTGTAACCGAAGCGAGACGATACCGTCGTACATGTCTCGCCGGAGGCATCGCACTCGTAGACGTCCTCGTACAGGTCGGAGAACACATCCGAGCCTGTCTTGAAGACTCCCACGTACCAGACAGTCGTGCGTGTGCCGCCGCCGGAGATCGGCTCGTCCGAATACCAGAACGCGTTGGCGCTGACGCTCTCGTACGCACCCTTGACGGGCTTCTTCGCGACGGCGGGCATCGCGCTTCCGACCGCGATTGCTGCCACGATGGCGAGCAAAGCGAGCTTGCGGAACATGGGCGTTCTCCCTCCTCCGGCGCCGGTGCGGGCAAGTGGGTGAGCGCGGCCCCCGGCGCCTCCGGGCCGACCCCGCATCCTAGTAGACGCCCGCCACGTCCAGGAGGTTCCGTTCGCTTTCGGGCTCGCCTCAAGCTGTTCCGCAGCCGGTTTCGGTGAGGGACGCCGCCAGGCGGGCGCTATACTTCGGCGCGTGCCCCTGTTCGGGGTGGGCGGAACTTCGCCCCCATCGTCTAGCGGCCTAGGATCTCGCCCTTTCAAGGCGGAGACACGGGTTCGAATCCCGTTGGGGGCACGAACTGAATAGCTTGGGCCTGTGGAGCAGTCTGGAGTGCTCGCGACCCTGTCAAGGTCGAGGTCGGGGGTTCTAATCCCCTCAGGCCCGCAAGGAGCGCCGACCGGCGCCGACAGAGAAGGTGGATGCACGGCGAGGTAGCTCAGTTGGCAGAGCACTCGGCTGAAAACCGGGGTGTCGGCGGTTCGAATCCGTCCCTCGCCACACACGAGCGCTAGGGTCGGGGTACGACCCTCGCGCCTTGTTGGCTCTAAGCGCCTATGGCAGAACGGTCCAGCAGGCGCCGGACCTCGGACTCCCAGTAGCGCCGATGGCCACCGAGAGTACGGATCGAGGACAGCTTGCCCGCTTTGGCCCACCGCGTGACGGTCTTGGGGTCGACCCTGAACAGACCCGCAACCTCAGCCGGCGTGAGCAGCCGCTCGCCGTTCTTGCCAGTGTCCCCATTGCTCTGAATCATCGCCATGTTCCCCTCACCTCCAACCTGACCATTGTGAGAGAGGACGCGGCGCCCGTACATAGACAAATCGGGTCATTTTCGGGCTAGTCCGGAAGGACTAGTCACCGCTCAGTTGAGGGATTCGCGGATCTTCGCCTCTGCCCAGCGCCCTGCCACCGAGCGGTAGATCTCCCCCGCCTTCTCGATCTCGCCCTCCTCCAGGGCGTCGATCGACTCCTGGACCTCGCGGGCCGAGTGGTCTTCGTCCAGGTCGTTCCAGCCGGCCGTAAGGGCCACGTCGGCGTAGTCGAGCTCGACGGCCGAGTGTCCCCCGAAAGAAGACAGCCAGTCGTCCATCTCACGGACCATCGCGGCAACGGGCCGCAGGTCACCGCGCTCCAGGATCGCTGCCCCGCGTTGTGCTCGCCGACGAGCTTTGTCGATCTTCGTCCAGTAGGTGAGCGTGAAACCACCGTCCTCCCGCTCGGCAAGCACTCGCTCCTCGTCGCCGAAGAGGACGAACCAGCGCACCGGGACGTGCCACGGGCTCTCGAGCATCGTGGGGAGGGCCCTTGGGTCGCGCCTGCGTATTCGAGCCAGCTCGCGGGCGGCGCGACGGGCGGCCATCTCGGGCACGAGCGCTTCCGCGACCTCGGAGGGAACCGTCTCGCGAAGGCTGAGCATCGCCGCCAGCACCCGGAGCCGATTTCGAGTGGGGCAGCCGTACCAGCTCCCGGATTCGGACCTCACCTCGGTTCGCTCACCCGACGCCTCCAACAGGCCGAGGCTGCCGGTGCCGCCGGCCAGGTGCCTATAGACGAGAGGGGTCGTGTCGGCGTCTCGGCCCTGGACGATCGCGTGTTCCGCGCGCTGCCGTTCGGGCTCCGGCAGGGCGTCCAGCGGTTGAAAGACTCGCAAGAACGCCGAGCCAACCATCGACCCATGGTAGCGCGCGGGGAGGCCGCCGGGGCGCGTGCTACATTTACGAACGCTTCCAGGTCCGTACCGGATGAGGAAAGCAGGCTCATTGACCGTCTTCGACGCACTCAACGGCGAGTACGAGGAGGTCGTGTTCTTCCACGACCCCCCGACCGACCTTCGCGCAATCGTGGCCATCCACTCCTCCACGCTGGGTCCAGCGTTGGGCGGCACCCGCTTCTATCCC
>JBOGVX010000033.1:0-2753 GCA_050693165.1 Actinomycetota bacterium
TCCTTAAGGAGATCGCCAAGGCCCCGGTGGGGAACTAGTGGCCGGCTGGGGAGACGATCCGGTCCTCAAGGAGCTGATCGAGGCCATCGGCGACGACTGGAAGCCGGTCAAGCTGACCGAGGACAAGGAGTCGCCGGGAGGGCCGTTCGACGTCGTGACCGTGGAGAAGGACGGCGTGTCGAAGGAATTCAAGAGCGACCACCTCCACTTCCACAGGTACGTGGAAGGGCTGATGGAGGACCACGGGCTGGAATACTCCTAGCCCCCCCGTAGTTCTCTCAATTACCGACGCTAGACGTGGGTTTCTGAGAGACCTCGACCGAGGCTGCTAACCTGAGGCGAGAGGTGACGAGATGAGGACAGGCATACATCCCGATTACGTGAAGGCGACCGTCCGGTGCTCGTGCGGCAACCAGTTCGAGACCCGGGCCACCGTCCCCGAGATCCACATCGAGATCTGCAACGTCTGCCACCCGTTCTACACGGGCAAGCAGAAGCTGATCGACACGGGTGGCCGCGTGGACAGGTTCCGCCGCCGCTACGGCCAGGCAGCTCCGCCGCAAGAAGAGTCCTGACCACTCCGGACGAGCTCAAGGACTGGCTCGCCGCATATGGGCGGGCCTGGGAGACGAAGGATCCGGAGGCAGCCGTTGCGCTGTTTACCGAGGATGCGGCTTACCAGGAATCGCCGTTCGACGAGCCGATGGTCGGTCACGATGCGATCCGTTCCTACTGGTCCGAGGTCGAGCCGAACCAGGACGACATCAGCTTCGAGGCGAAGATCCTCTCGGTCGGCGGCGAACGCGCCTTCGTCCACTGGAAGGCCTCCTACACGAATCTGAAGACCGGCGTTCCCACGAGGCTCGACGGCATGTTCCTGCTCTTCTTCGACGGCGAGGGCCTGTGTCGCTCGCTGCAGGAGTGGTGGCACGCCGATCCGTCACCATCCTTCTGACCCCGTACCATGAGGGCACATGGCTGAGCAGCAGCACTTCTACGGTGGGCAGGCGGTCCTCGAGGGCGTGATGATGCGCGGCCGCGACCACTGGGCGATCGCGGTGCGCAAGCCCTCCCAGGACATGCACATCGAGGGCCACGAGATCGATTCGATCGCCAAGCGTTTCCGCATCTTCCGCATGCCCGGGCTCCGAGGGGTGATCGCGCTCGGCCAGGCCCTCGGGATCGGGATCAAGGCCCTCACGATCTCCGCCAATCAGTCCGCGGAGGAGGAAGAGAAGCTCACTCCTCGCCAGATGGCGTTCTCGATGGCGATCGCACTGGTCGTATTCATCGGGATCTTCATCGTGTTCCCGGCCGTGGTCTCTAACTTCGCTCGGGATCGGGTCGAGTCCGGGATCCTCCTCAACATCGGAGAGGGCATCTTCCGAGTGCTCCTCTTTCTCGGCTACCTCTGGCTGATCGGGCGGATGAAGGAGATCCGGCGGGTCTTCCAGTACCACGGCGCCGAGCACAAGACGATCGCCGCGTACGAGCATCAGGCGCCCCTAGTGCCCGCGGAGGTGGACAAGTTCTCGACCTTGCACGTGCGCTGCGGCACCAACTTCCTGCTGATCGTGATGATCCTGACCATCTTCGTGTTCGCCCTGTTCGGCACTCCCGGGTTGGCATGGAGGATCGGATCCCGGCTGCTGGCCATCCCGCTCATCGCCGGTCTCGCGTTCGAGCTGCTCCGGCTCGGCGCGAAGTACCACAAGTCCCTCGTGATGCGCTTCTTCATGGCACCCGGCCTGTGGCTGCAGAAGATCACTACCAAGCCTCCGAGCGAGGACCAGATCGAGATCGCCATCGCCTCGTTCAACAAGGTCCTCGACATGGAGCGCGAAGCGGCCCCAGCGAAGGCCGAGCTTGCACCCGAGCCGAAGCCCGAGCCCAGCACCTCCTGAAGCCTCCCTCGCACCCCGGATAATGGCCGGGTCATGAAAGAGCGGCTCGAGCAGATCGAGGCCCGTCACGAGGAGCTGACCCAGGAGCTGTCGAAGCCCGAGGTCGCATCCGATCTCTCACGCCTGCGCGAGCTCGGCCGCGAGCACAGCGAGCTGGAGGAGATCGTCAGGGCCAAGCGCGAGTGGGAGAAAGCTTTCTCGGATGCCGAGGAGGCCAGGGCTCTGGCCAAGGACGAGACGGACCCCGAGGCTCAGGAGTTCTACAAGAAAGAGGCTCAGGAGGCCGGGGAGCGAGCGAAGAGGCTCGAGGAGGAGCTCGAGGTCCTTCTGCTTCCCAAGGACCCTCTGGACGAGAAGAACGTGGTCCTCGAGATCCGGGCCGGGACCGGAGGCCAGGAGGCTGCGCTTTGGGCCGGCGACCTGCTGGGCATGTATCGCAAGTACGCGGATCGCCAGAAGTGGAAGACGGAGCTCCTGTCCTCGAGCCCCTCGGACATGGGTGGGTTCAAGGAAGTGGTCGTCGAGGTGAAGGGCGACCGCGTCTACTCGCGGCTCAAGCACGAGGCCGGAGTCCACAGGGTGCAGCGGATCCCCGAGACCGAGTCCAGCGGCCGGACGCACACGTCGGCCGCGACCGTGGCGGTTCTGCCGGAGGCAGAGGAGGTCGAGGTCGAGATCAAGCCGGAAGACCTCCAGATCGACGTGTTCCGGGCGTCGGGTCCCGGAGGTCAGTCGGTCAACACGACGGACTCGGCCGTGAGGCTGACCCACAAGCCGACCGGGATCGTCATCTCCGCGCAGGAGGAGCGCTCGCAGCTCCAGAACAAGGAGAAGGCCATGCGATACCTG
>JBOGVX010000034.1:0-8825 GCA_050693165.1 Actinomycetota bacterium
GTCTTCGAGTCCCTCCTCCACATCGACCCCTGGCCCTCGGTGGCCGACGTGTTCTATCTGGCCGGCTATCCCGTGCTTGCCCTGGGCGTCCTCAGGCTGATCCGAGCCCGCCGCACCGGCCGAGACCGCAAGGCACTGATCGACGCTTCGATCGTCGCGGCGGGACTCGGCCTGCTTGCCTGGGTCTTCCTGATCGGGCCGTATTTCGACGACCACTCGCTGTCGCCGCTTGAGCTGTCGATCTCTGTCGCCTACCCGCTCGGCGATGTCCTGCTGATGGCGGTGGCGGTTCGCCTGGTCACGGGAGGAGGGTTCCGCACGGCGGCGTTCCGCTTCCTGGGTGGGAGCCTGATGATGCTCCTGCTGGCCGACCTCTTCTACGCCTTCCAGCAGACCACCGGCAGCTACTCGCAGGGAGGGTGGCTCGATGGCGCGTGGCTCGCGTCGTATGCCCTCGTCGCCGCGGCCGCGCTGCATCCCGACATGGGCCGCCTGTCCGATCCCGATGATAGCGTGGCGTCGCCGCTCGACCACCGCAGACTCGCTGTGCTCGCGGGGGCGGGGCTCCTTGCTCCGGTCGCGATGCTCATCCAGAGCCGAAGGGGATTCGACCCGGTGGACATCGCGGTGCTCGTGGTCAGCTCCGCCGGACTTTTCCTGCTCGTGGTGGCGAGACTGGCCGGCCTCGTCCGCGAGCTCGACGGGGCGGTCGTGCAGCTCGAGGGGCTCCACGAGGAGCGCGAAAGGCTCATGCACCGAACGATGAAGGCTTCCGAGGAGGAGCGGGTCCGGATAGCCGCCGAGCTCCACGATGGGCCCCTCCAGCGACTGGCCGAGGTTGGGTTCGGCCTCGAGCGCGTGCGCATGCGCCTCGAGCGCGGTGATGCCATCCTCGCCCAGACCGTGCTGGAGCCGATTCAGGAAGCACTCGCGAAAGAGGTCCAGGCGATCCGGGCGATGATGGCGACCCTGCGCCCGCCCGCTCTGGACGAGGACGGCCTGGAGGGAGCGCTGCGAGATGCGGCCGCGTCATTCGAGGCGAGGACGGGAACGAGCTGCCGCGTGCGGGTCGAGCTGTCGGACCGCCTCGACTCGGAGAAAGAGACGGTCTTCTATCGCGTCGCTCAGGAGGCGCTGCGGAACGTGGACAAGCACGCCGGCGCCACAGACGTGGCCCTCGAGCTTCGTCAGCAGAACGGGCACGTCGAGCTGAAGGTGCAGGACGACGGATTGGGCTTTGACACTCGGACTCTCGATGGCGCGGCCGCGGACGGACACCTGGGGATCGTGGCCATGCGAGAGCTGATGCGGATGGCCGGGGGAAGCTTTGACCTCCAGTCCAGACGGGGGGCCGGGACGACGGTCGTGTCGGTGCTGCCCAGGGGCGCCTCATGACCGTCTCGACGCCCTCCCGCCTTCGAGGGCGAGTGTTGATCGTCGAGGACGACCAGGGCGTGCGAGAGGGTCTGCGTGAGCTGTTGTCGGAGATGGACTTCGACGTCGTCGGCGAGGCGGCCGACGGATCCGAAGGCGTTGACAAGACGGCCGAGCTGGATCCCGACGTCGTGCTGATGGACCTGCGGATGCCCGGGATGGGTGGCATGGAAGCCGCCAGGCTGATCCGCCGCAGGATGCCGGCCGTGCAGGTCGTCATCCTCACCGTCTACGACGACCCCGCTCTCAAGCGGGATGCCGCGTCGATAGGTATCTATGCGTTCCTGGTGAAGGGGTGCTCGGCGAGGCTGATCGAGTCGGTCGCCGAGACCGCGGCCGCCGTCAGACGATCGATGGAGGACAGGGACTAGCCGCCGGCCTTCCTTACCTCCGGGACCGCCTGGCTACAGGTGGACGACGGGGCAGGTGAGCGTGCGGGTGATGCCCTCGACGGCCTGGATCTTGGCGACGACCAGCTTCCCGAGGTCGTCGACGTTCTTCGCCTCGGCGCGAACGATCACGTCGTAGGGACCCGTCACGTCCTCGGCGGACGTCACACCCTTGATGCCCGCGACCTCCTTGGCCACCTGGGCCGCCTTGCCAACTTCGGTCTGGATCAGGATGTAGGCGTTAACCACGATTCACCTCCTCGAAGGGAGCGCACATCATAGCGGAGGGGAAGAACCCTCCCCAACGGGGATAATCAACCCATGCCCAAGCGCGAGGAGAAGCCGCTCGACCCCTACAAGCGGGTGCGCAAGCCGATGCCTCCGCCGGGCCGGGCCATACCCGATCGCCGGCGGAAGATGGAAGACGAACGGCGCCGCAAGGAGGCCGAGGAGGCCGCGCGGGAGGCTGAGGAGGAGCGCAAGGCCAGATGATGTTCGCGAACAGAACGGAGGCCGGGAAGCAGCTCGCGGAGGCCCTCGACCACCTGGGGGGTGAGGAAGTCGTCGTGCTCGGCGTACCTCGCGGCGGCGTCGAGGTTGCCGCGGTCGTGGCGGCCGAGCGCGGGTGGTCCCTGGACATAGTGGTCCCCCGCAAGGTCGGCGCCCCCTTCAACTCCGAGCTCGGCCTCGGCGCGATCGCGCCGGGCGTTCGTGTCATCGACGAGGGCATGCTTCGCGGCCTCGGGATCTCCGAGGAGTACCTGGAGGGCGAGATCCGCAAGCAGGAGGACGAGATCCGGCGCCGCACGGAGGCCTATCGCCGCGGCAAGAAGCCGGTGGGCCTGAGCGGGAAGACCGTCGTGCTAGTCGATGACGGCATCGCCACAGGTGGCACGGCGGTGGCGGCCGTCAGGTGGGCCAGGGCGCAGGGTACCAGCCGCGTGGTCCTGGCCGTGCCCGTCGCGCCCAAGGAGGCAGTGGCGAAGCTCTCCAAGGAGTCCGACGAGGTCGTCTGCCTCGCGACCCCGGAACCGTTCTTCGCGGTGGGGCAGTGGTACGGCGACTTCCCCCAGATCGATGACGAGCGGGTGATCGAGCTCCTCGACCTGGCCGCCCAGGATTGATCGAGTACACCGCGGCGGGTGTGCTGTTCCTCTTCGGCGCCATATCGGCGACCCGGTCCATCCGCGAGCCCAGCGCGGACGAGGACGGTGGCGACCGATTCCTGTTCGCGGTTCACGATGCAGCGAAGGCCCTGTTCTGGTTCTCCCTCGGCGGGTTCTTCCTGGCCTACAGGGTCACCGAGGGGGCCGCGGTGGCCCGCTGGGTGCTCCTGGTACCCATCGCCATGGCCGGGATCCGCCTTCTCGCCGCACAGCTCCTCAGCCGCAGCTGAAAAAATGTCACTCTGAGCGCTAAAGATTTCGGGATCTGCCCTACCCGAGAGGGACTAGCCCCTTCGGGTCAAGTTGAAAGATGGCCCCTCAGAACGCTTATCAAGCTCCTCCGACCTACCGATTCCAAAGTCAAGATGAACGGGAACGGTGTCTCGAGAGAGTTCTGGAGCGAAGTTCTGGACCTCCACTCTCCCCTCGACGACGACTCCGGTGGGCGTCGCGAGATCAGGCGGAAGAAGCAGCGCCGTCTCCTCGTGCGCCGGCCCCGAAAGGCCTCCTGACCTGCGATGACACCCTCTGTGTTGTGCATCTGCACAAGAAATTTCGCGGAGGAAGCAGGAACTCCCAGCCGGGCGTCGAACCCTCCTAGCAGAAGGTCGCGACCATCGCCCGCGGGGCGAGGGATCCGCCCGATCCCCACCCAAGAAGTCGGTTCTTGCTGCACGCCGACCAAAGGGAGGATCGAGATGGCGATGGTCAACGGAGTAGCTCAGGAGTTCTGGAGCGAGGTATTCAACCTCCACGCTCCGCTCGACGAGAAACCCCGCACGAAGCGCTCGAAGGCCCGCTCTAAGAAGCTCCGCCGAGTTCTCGCTCGCGAGGCCCGGCTCGCGAGGGCGAGCTAGATGTTCGGCCGCCTCTTCTACGCGATCGCACACGAGCTCGCCGTGTGGCGAACCATCCGGAAGCGGGCCAGGTAGTTATCGACTTAGCGACACGGCAGGACTCCCAAAGCACGGCAAAGGGCCACAGGCCCACGTGCTGGGTGGATGGACCGAAAGAATCGTTGGGGATCATCGGTCCCGGAGGCGATAGGAACCGATTAGAAGCACCCGGTCGAGGGGAGGAATTGCGGAGGACGCCGATCGGCGCGCCTAGCTCTTCTCCTCCCCACCCGTAGTGGCGATCTCTGGCGTTGACTCGGCAGTCTGCCGAGCGGTTCTCGCCAGCACGATCGCAGCTCCCACCATCAGCAGGCCGATCACAAGAACGACTATGGCGAGCCCCTGTTCCTGTACATGATTGGCCACGATTGCCGAGGACACGACCAGGATGCCGGCGATCCCGATGCCGCTCACGCCTCGCTGACCGAACCACGCTCCCGTTCCCAGCAGCGCGATCGCGGTAAGGAGTGACAAGGCCTCGCCGAATCCCTTGGTGTCGGTCTGAAGCAGGAACAGTGGCCCCAGGACGGCGATGACCGAGCCGGTTACGAGCGTCGTGGTCTTGGGGGCCAGCAGGCCCAGAGCTCCTACCGCGATGACGGCACCCCCGAATATCCACGTGACCAGAGCAAGGCCGGTAAGGCTGGGTGGCCCCGTTGCCGCCCGTGTTACGTCCGGGAAGGCAAGGGCGATCACGACCGTGAGCAGGTTCAGGATGAGCGCGAGTACCTGCAGGCTTCGCCGGGACATCCACCACAGTCCAAAGGCGTACGCGGCGGTGATGAGCCCGGTCACGACGACAGTGGGTCTGACGCCAAGCCCCCCGATCGGACCCAGAAGTGTGGCGAGCATCCCCGCGATCAGGAAGACGGATAGGAACCAGAAGACGCTCCGCATCCTGGCGTAGACGTCTTCGTCATCGCCGACCCCGAACCCGGCCGCCAGCAAAACGACCGCGGTCACGAGGTTGAAGACGACCTGTACGCCGGAGCTCGAGACATCTCCCAGGGCGATGCCCGCGGCGGTCAGTCCCACCGCAGCACCGAGATAGCCGATGATCTCCCCGATCGTGGAGCGAGCGAGTACGGGGTTCCGTTGCGAGGCAGTTGCCATGGCGGGTCCTTTCGGGCGCGGAGGGCCGGAATGTAGCAGGCCGGCGTGGGCCGGGTGACTTCAGGGTCTGAGCTTAGCCGACCGCCTTGATGATCTCGGGCTCCAGGCCCGGGAAACCTTCGAGGAACTCCACCCGCTCCGACTTGAACCGGTCCACGAAGTCGTCGTACTCCTTCGATCTTCGCTGCGCCTCGTACAGCAGACGAGGCTGGAGGAACTCCATGTCGTCGATGCCGGGCACTGAGGACGCGATCTCGTAGCCGAAGTCCGGGTCCTCGGTCCAGGTGATCGTCCCCTCGGCGATGGCCTTCACGACCGCCGACGACGTCGGGATCTTGATCTTCTTCGACCGCTCGTCGCCGTCGCGTCCGCCGACCCGTCCGGTGTTCATCAGGAATATCTCCATCGGGTGTGAGTCGATCAGCTCGAGGAAGCGGTTGCCCTGCTGCTCGTGACGGAGCGGGAAGAACGGGTTCGTACCCGGCACCCGTAGGAACTTGCCCTCCTCGGCCTTGCCGCCTGCGGAGGTCCCGGTGGTCTCGCCGAGCATGAAGTACGCGGCGGCCTGAGTGCGTGAGAGCCTCGCCACGGCGGGGATGATGTTCTCGTTCCAGTTGAGGATCAGCAGGAAATCGACCTTCGAGAGGTCGCGCGCGTCCTTGTACCTGCCGAGGTCGGCGAGCTCGAACACCGCTCGGCCGTTCTTCGTGTAAGAGGTCTCGAAGAAGTTCACCTTGCCTCTGTCGTCCTGGTACACGTTCTCGAGGTAGGCGTTGGGCTTGACGACCGCGTTGTAGATGCTCGGCTCGAAGTCGGCGTCCAGCGAGAAGGTCTTGGCGAAGCAGCCGTTCTCGGTGGCGTAGGCGTGACCGTCGGGCATGAGTGCCACGAAGTCGTCCTGGACGGGCAGCGAGTCGTTCTGCGTGGTGAACGTGGTGGTGGTCTTCCCGGTGCCGGAGAGGCCGATGATCATGAAGACCCTCTCCTCACTGGCTACCGGTACCGCCTTGAGGCCGGCGTGGAGGGCGAGGCCGCCGCGGTCGTGGATAATCGTGTTCCACATCCTCAGGCCGCCCTTCTTCGACTCGCCGAAGTAGTCCGAGTTCAGGACCCTCGTCACCCGGTTCTCGAGGTCGACCGCGATGATCCGGTCGTCGGGGTAACCCTCGGCCGGCAGGTTGGGCGTGTAGATGACCTGAACTTCGGGCTCCACGCCCTCCTCGCGGGGGTAGTAGAGCTTCTGCTGCATCCCGGCGATGTTCGCGTTGGCCTTCTCGATCGTGAGCCGGGCTGGCGTCTTGAAGCCGTCCACGTTCCCGATGAATCCGTCGATCCGGATCATGTCCTGCTGGGCGATGTAGTCGTCCTGCAACTTCGCGATCCGGTCGAACTCCTCACGGGTGATGGTCTTCCCCGAAGTGATGGAAGGATCGTCGGAGACGATGAAGGTGGAGCCGGCACTGCGAGAGGTGGCCCTGGTCTGCACGTTCACGTTGTCGTACTCCGTGATCTTGCAGTTGGGCATCTCTTCCGTGAAGCTCCTGAGCTCCTCCGGAGAGGGGTTGTCGAATACGTGGCTGGGCATGAGAGGCCTGGGATTCTACTGATTCAGGCCTGAGGTGTCTCGACCTCGAAGTACAGCCGGACCTGCGTCCTGTAGCGGACGATGTCGGCTCCCTCGACGTCGGTGGCGGTGCCCAGGACCTCCAGCTTGTTGATGTGCCGGATGGTCTTGGACGCCTCCTTCAGGGCCTCGCGGGCGGCGTCGCCCCAGGACTTCTTGGAGATGCCCTCCAGCTCGAGCGTGTTCAGGGTTGGCATGTCGGTGTGCATTATCGTGGAAACCGAGCCAGGAGGGGAATTGGAGCTAACCGAGATCGAGCTGGTCCGCGCGATCCGCAAGGTCCTGTCCGGGAGCGCGCCGGGCGTCGTCGTGGGGGTGGGCGACGACGCTGCGGTGCTCGATCCGAGGCCGCACCCCGGCGTGCTGACCACGGACATGCTGGTCGAGGGCGTCCATTTCGAGATCGGCGCGACCTCGGCGCACGACCTGGGCCACAAGGCCGTGACGGTCAACGTCTCCGACGTCGCGGCGATGGGAGGGAGCCCTCGATACGCCGTCGCCTGTGTGGCGGTCTCGCCCCGGCTCGAGGCCTCGTGGGTGATGGAGCTCTACGGAGGGATGCGCCAGGCCTCCGCCGACTACGGGATGGTGCTCGTAGGCGGAGACACGAGCCGGGCCGACCGGGTGGTGCTGTCCGTGACCGTTCTCGGCGAGGTGGGCTCGGGCCGGCACGTGACGCGCGCCGGAGCCGGGCCCGGCGACGCTTTGGTTGTCACCGGTGAGCTTGGCGGCTCCGCCGGCGGCCTCTGGGTAGCGCAGGCGAAGCACGAGAGCCAGAGCGAGGCCCTGTCGAGACCTTGGGGCCGAGCGCTGGTCGCGAGGCACGAGCGTCCCGTGGCACGCGTGGGAGAGGGGCAGACCCTCGCCGCCGCGAGAGCCACCGCGATGATGGATGTCTCCGACGGGCTCGCGATCGATCTCGCCCGTCTCTGCGAGGAGAGCGGCTGTGGCGCGCGGGTCCGTCTCGCCGATATCCCGTTGGCCGAGGGGCTCGAGGAGCTGCAGGAGCTAGGGGACGTGGAACCCCTCGACCTGGCCCTGCACGGTGGCGAGGACTACGAGCTGCTTGCCGCCGTGCCGAAGGACGCAGTGGAGCCGACGCGCGAAGCCCTGATGGAGAGGTTCGACACCCGGCTAACGGAGATCGGGGAGATCACGTCGGAGCGAGGTCTCGTCGCCGTCAGCGACGATGGATCCGAGGATCCCCTCGAGTCGAAGGGCTGGGACCACTTTGCCTGACGTCGCGCGCGCCCTGACGATCGCCGGCTCGGATTCCGGCGGAGGGGCGGGGATCCAGGCGGACCTCAAGACGTTCCAAGCGCTCGGCGTGTTCGGGATGAGTGCGATCACCGCCGTCACCGTGCAGAACACGAAGGGCGTGAGCGGATACGAGGAGCTCTCGCCGGACCTCGTCGCCGATCAGATCAGGGCCGTGGTCACCGACATAGGGATCGACGCTGCAAAGACCGGCATGCTCGCCTCGGCCCCGATCGTCACCGCGGCAGCCGAAGCGCTCCGCGACCTCGAGGTACCGAATCTGGTTGTTGACCCCGTCTCGGTCTCGAAGCACGGGCATCCCTTGCTCGCCGAGGATGCGGTCGGCGCGCTTCGCTCCGAGATCCTGCCGCTCGCAACCCTCGTCACGCCTAACCTTCCGGAAGCGGCGCTGCTGGCCGGGTTCCCCGTCCAGACTCGGGAAGAGATGGAGCGGGCGGGCCGGGCCATCCTCGAGCTCGGCGCTCGGGCCGTGCTGGTCAAGGGCGGGCACCGGGAGGGTCCGGACTCGACCGACCTTCTGATCACGTCTACAGGCGTTGAGGAGATCCGCGGCGAGCGCATCGACACGCCGCACACACACGGGACCGGTTGCGTCCTGTCGGCCGCGATCGCCTCCTACCTCGCTCTCGGCGACGATCTCGGCACCAGCGTCCGCAGGGCCAAGGAGTTCGTAACCGAAGCCATCCGCGCCCACCTCGAGATCGGCGAGGGCATCGGCCCCGTCAATCCTTCCTTCGGTCTGTAGCGACGCCGTCGAAGTTGTCCGTTGTGCTAGCGTCCCGAAATGTGAGAGCGCGCAGCCTGACCCTGCTGATCGTTTTGCTGATCGCTTCGGTCCTGCTTCCCGCCGACTCGGCCGCCGCGGTGGAGCTCATCAAGGACGGGAGCTTCGAGAGCACGCCGGCCGGCGAGACCAACCCGAACT
>JBOGVX010000035.1:0-3057 GCA_050693165.1 Actinomycetota bacterium
AGCAGAGGGCTATTGAACTTTCATCAGGCGGCGGAGGAGAAGCGCGACGATCATGGCGGCGATCAGGTAGAGGCCGCCCCACTGGAGCCAGAGGTTCCACCAGGCCGACGGCACGCTGTCGGCGAGCTTGAGCTCGACGGCCTGCAGGCGGTCCTGCCGCGGGGAAGCCCCGTCGTAGACGGTGACGAGGTCCGGCGGACGTCCTCCGGGCACCCGGACCTCGTAGGTCCGGCCGCCGTGCTCGAAGGCGATCCGAACCTCGCAGTCGGTGAGCACGCCGTGGGTCCTGATCTGGTCTTTCGCGGTCCGATCGATGCCGAACAGACCGAACAGGATCGAGCCCACCAGGGCCGACTTCCCGGCGCCGTTAGGACCGAAGATCCCGATCACCCGCGAGGGAAGCTCGAGGTCCACCTGCCCGAACACCCGGTAGTTGCGGAGGGAGAGCTCGCGCAGATACATCCCTAGCCCTCCTCGCCCTTGGCCTCGACCAGGAACCGCTCGCCGAGCGTCAGCACGCGCTTCCGGTCCAGCCCCGCCAGGTCCTGGCTCTCGATGAAGCCCGCCCACTCCTGCTCGAGGGTCCCGATGTGGGGGACGCCCTGCACGGCCAGCGAGGCGAGGCCGTAGTCGGGCTCGATCTGCACGTATACCGCTGCCGGGAGGACCTCCTGGAAGTCCGCGTTGGGCACCTGCCGGTAAGCCGCGGGATCGACCTCGTTCAGGAACACCCGTGCAAGAGCTTTGTCCGGCACTTCCGAGCCGTGACGGCCGACCGCCTCCACGAGCTCGGCGGGTCCCATACCGGCCGCGTCGACCGTGAACGTGGCGAGAGGACGCTCGCCGGGGTTCGGCACGTGCTCTACGGTCGCCGTCTGCGTGTCGACGACGATCAGCCCCTTCGCGCCCGCGCCCTTCGGCCGGTCAGCGAAAGAGAAGGAGTCCGTCGACCCCGCATACCACGTCCTCTTCGAAGCCTTCTGATGCACGTGGTAGTGGCCGAGCACCACCATGTCGAACCGCTTGTCGAAGGCCGACTCCTCGACCTCCAGCTCGTTGATGTCCTTCCACTCTCTGGAAGGAAGCGACGTCAGCGCGACATGGGCGAGGAGCACGTTCGTGTTGTCCTGCTCGACGGCACCGGCCGCGATCTCGAGCTGTTCCTTGAAATCCTCGAGCGTCAGCGTCTGGGGAACCGCGTGGACCTTCGCTCTCGCGAGATCGACAGAGCGAGCCTCAAGGCTCCACGCGAACGAGACGTTGCGCGCGATCTCCTCCAGCGCCGAGTACGGCGAGCCGGTGCCGCGCAGCCTCGGCGTGTCGTGGTTGCCGCTGATCGCGACTCCGGACAGCCCGGCCTCCTGAAGCCGCAGCAACCCGCGCAGGACTCGGGTGAAGACGCGGTACGAAGGCTTGGCGTGGTCGAACAGATCGCCGAGCAACAGGAAACCGTCCGGCTCCTGGCGAAGCGTCTCCCCGATCGCCCAATCGAACGAGTGGAGGAAGTCCTCCTCGCGCATGTTCCGGCCCTCGTCATCGCGGAGAGCCGCCAGATGTGTCCGGCCAAGGTGGGCGTCCCCGAATGCGACCAGCCGCGCCACTAGGGGACCACGCCCAGAACTACAATCATGTCATTCGATGCTAGCACCGAGCGCCGCCCGGGCATGCTCGCCGAGCCGGGCGAGTCGTTCGATGGGCTCGCGACTGTAGACGAAGCGAAGATAACGATCCGCTACCTCAGCGCCCCAGCCGCGCATCTGAGTTGCCGCTACCTTCTGCTCCAGCATCCGCTTGGAAGCTTCGGCGCAGTCGATCCCCAACGAGGCCGTGTCCATCAGCAAGGACCAGCCGCCGGAAGGGGGGACCACCGGGAACCCCTCCAGCTGTCGCAGGGTCTCGTCCCGCCGGTTCTGGAACTCCTCGACGATGGGGGCGAGATCCTCCGGAGGCTCGCCGAGAGCGACCCGCGCCCCAGCCTGCAGGATGCCGCTGGGGACCAGGGCGTTGTAGATCTGCGTCTTCGAAAGGTCGTTTCGTATTGCCTCGGGGCCCACGGTCCAGCCGATCCTCCACCCGATCATCCGATGCTCGAGAGAGACGCTTCCGCAGATGATCAGTCGCTCACGGATGTCGGGTAACGATGCGGGGCTGAAGACCGGAAGCCCGTCGAACACGATGCCCTCCCACCAGGACATGTAGATGAGCCAGGCGTCGTGCTCCCTGCAGATAGCGGCGATCGCGTCCCAATCCTCTGCCGTCGCCACCCATCCCGTGGGAAGCGACGGATTCATGATGAACACGGCTCGTGTCCCCGGCCCGGCCGCGGCGCGAAGCCCATCCACGTCCAGCCGCCATCCCTCGCGACCAGGAACCAACGGGGCGAAGCGTGGGACACCACCCACGAGCCGGACCCGGTTCACCATCCCGGCGTAGGTCGGATCGGTCAGGATGACCTCATCCCCGGGATCGACCGTGACGAGGAGGGAGTTCAGCATCGCATCTCCGTCGTCGCCCGTGATCACGACCTCGCCCAGTGGGTCGTAGCGCATGCCACTCCGTCGCTCGATGAAGTCGGAGACCGCCTCCTTCATCTCGATCTTCCCGTCGAACGGGAGCCAGCTGTTCGCATCGAGTCGATCGACGGCCTCGCGGGTTGCCTCTTTCACCCCCGCCGGGACCTCGACGTCCGTGTCGAGGTTCTCCATCCGAAGAATCTCCGGGTCATCTCCAGCCGCCGCCGCGACGCGATCGATATTGAACCCGGGGATTGGCTCGACCCTCTTGGACGTCTCCGGCATGATGCCCTCCTTTACTCCGCGAACCCCTTGCCCGCGCCGGCGGGGCGGTCGGGTAGGGGAGCGGGGCCCTTAACCGACTTCAGGTACTCCTCGTACAGATAGACGCGAGCCGGCAGCGCGAACGGAGCGTCCAGGTTCGTCACCACCGCTTCTCCCGGCATGAGGGTCTGTATCTCCGGCCCGAGATCCTTGATGTCCTGCTTCGACGAGCCGCGGAGGATGTTGCGGTCCTTCTCGTCCGCGAGGCCGAGGATGAAGA
>JBOGVX010000036.1:0-2874 GCA_050693165.1 Actinomycetota bacterium
GGATTCGCCCCCGGAGGCCGAGCCTTCGATCGACTTCGAAGTACTCCAGTGGAGGTGTGCCCACTCGAACGTGCGCACGGCCACCGAGGTAGTCGAAGCCAGGGGCGAGTTCTGCTTCGTGGCGCTCGACGTGACGAACTGGGGAACCGATCCCGCGACGCTCGACCCTTCGTGCCAGTTCCTGATCGACGACGAGAACGCGCGCTACACGCCCCATCCGGAGGTGATGGCGCTCGACGAGCTCGCGGTCGACGGTTTCGGGCGGCCGATCGGGCCGGGAGAGGTCGTCCAGAACAGCGCCCTTTACTACGACGTACCTAAGGGGACCAGCCCCGCGCGGCTCGAGCTCCACGAGACCTGCGACGGCCCGGGCCGCTCCGTTCCGCTTACGCCAGATCTGGAGGCCTGAGAGGGCGGCAGGCTGGGATGTCAGTGGGGCTTGATAGCGTTCGCGAGCCATGCTCGCAGCCTCTCTTAGACGGGAGTTCAACGATGCCGCGACGCTCATCAGCGGCTGCGGCGTGATCGGCGGTGCCCTCACCTGGGTTGGAGCCAGGATCTGGATGGTTATCTCCCGCAAGGAGGTTGACCTCGAGCGCTGGGTCTTGGACGGCGCGGGTGGTGGAGCGATCCTCGGGATTGTCGGCGTCTTCGTTGATCTGGTGCTGTGACACAATCATGTCCGTGGGAGTCAGCAAGGCAAGAGATACATCCCGAGGAGGATCCAAGGAGCCTACGGGACGGGACTACGCCATCTACTACGGACTCGGCGCGGCAGGCGTCCTGCTTCTTGGTGCGCTCGCAGCGGTTCTCGACTGGTCTCGGTTTGGTTTCAGGCTGAGTGTGTTCGCGTGGGTCGCCGTCTACGTCCCCCTGGGAGTCATCGTGTTGCGTGGTCGCCGCGCGAAGCCGGAAGCCGCTCGACCCTGAGGATTATCTGGAGGCCTGAACGGGGGGGCAGCCTGAGGGTTTCCTTCCGCGCTTGGACCGGTTGACCCCGGAGCGCGTAACCTCATAGTCTCTGGGGCAACCCGGGCGCCCGCTGGGTCGTTAGGAAGGACGACGGCTCGATAACGCCCATCACCGAGAAGGAGTGGATATGTCCGATCTGACCAACCGCCGCGGAGGCCGCACGCTTGCGGCATTCTTCGCGCTCTCTACGGTGGCCGCTCTGGTCCTGGCGGCTACGCCCGCCAGCGCGGCGGACCCCACCAGTGCCGAGAACTTCAGCCCGTCCGGGCCCGGCGCGAGCGGCCCGCCGCAGGGCATCACCGGGGACACCGTGATCAGCGTCATGAGCGACAAGAGCGACGGGGCCAACACGACCTTCCACGCGACCACGGTGGCCAGCACGAACGCGACCTCGGTTCACTACTACATCTGCCCGGTGGCGTTCCCCGACGTGCAGGTGGGTCACGCGGACGTAGTGGCGAACGACCCGACCCAGGCCGCGAACGGCTGCGGTGCTTCGGTCGGCACAGACACGACTGGGGTCACTCCCGCCGGCGCCGGTGCGGGAGAGGCTTACGAGGCGGAGATCGACGTCCCCTCGGATGGCAGCTTCGACCTCGTCGCGTGGGTGTGCGGGGGCACCACCACCACCGACGCCGACTGCGACTCCGAGGTCGAGTCGGCGATAACGATGGACAACAGCACCGGTGTGGCCGGGGACACGAGCTCCGGCGACATCACGGCCCCGGCTCACGGGGCAGGCGTCAGCAACGCCGGCTTCACCGCATCGGCCCGGACCAGCCCGGATGTGACCGCGGTCACCTTCTGCCTGGCCGCTCTCGATGCCACGACTCCCGGGGTCTCGCCTGCCGATGAGGTGGGAGACCCAACGGAGTGCGTGACGGATGCGGACTTCGACGGCGCGGCCGGTCCAACGACTATCAAGTCCGACGTCGCGGCAGACACTTCCTCTGCCACCTTCAAGACGTGGAGCGTCACCTACACCGACGCCGAGACTCCCGACGCGACCATGTCCGAGTTCGCTCTGGTCCTTGTTGAGGGCACTGCCGATGATGGTGACGCTCCGCCGGTAACTCCCGCCAACAGCGGGTCGGGGAGTTGCGCCGCGGTGGACGTGGACTGTCAGCTGGACTCTCACTACGTAGTGGTGGGAGCACCGGGTGGGGCCACCGCGGTTGTCGCCTTCCCCGACGAGGGTAACGCCGCGACGCTGCCCAACAACTGTACGGAGACGGATAAGACCGCTAACGGCGAGGCCGAACCGGAGCAGTACTCCCGGGTTCAGGGATGCGTGCTCGATCAGTCCGGCAACAACATCACCAACGGAGTCAACTGGGCGTTCGAGGTGGATCCGGTCGATGCCACGGGCACGGCCACCGACGAGACGGGATTCGAGTGTCAGAACGCGGGCCCCGGGAAGACATGCAGCGACACGACATTCCCCGACGCAGGCGCGGCTCCGATGGATAGCGGTGAGCACCAGGTGGACGTGGGAGTTCCGCCGGCAGCCTTTGGCTTCCCCAACTACGAGTGCAACGGCCTGGACCCGAACCCGGGCCCGCCGTTCGGAACCGATGCATGTCCTACGGGGCCAGAGGGCGCCGACGGCACCCAGCGAGACGCGAACACCGACCTCTTCTACGAGCAGGCGGACGGCGACCCCGGGCAGACCGCCGGAGGAACGGCCAACGTCGCCGACGAGGTGCTGGACCTCCACATGGGCGGCGCGTACGTCGTGACCTTCTGCCTGGACTCGAACAACGACGCCGGGACCTCCTCTGATCCGTGCGCCGGCGAGACCGTGACGGCGACGGGTACCCAGCACGTCCAGCCCCTGGTCGATCGGGTTCTGCTTAAGCCCGCCGAGCAGACGGATGCCCTATGCGCGACGGGGGCCGCATC
>JBOGVX010000037.1:0-8347 GCA_050693165.1 Actinomycetota bacterium
CGAGTTCAGCGGAAAATAGCCGGGGCCGCGGCCGGCTCTTCGTGATCTCCGGCCCCTCGGGGGTCGGCAAGGGCACGGTGGTTCGCGCTCTGCTCGAGGCCCGGCCGGACCTGCGGTTCGCGGTCTCCTACACCACCCGGAAGTCCCGTCCGGGAGAGGTTGACGGGGTCCACTACCGCTTCATCGACGACGAGACGTTCGGCGCGATCGCCGACGCGGGGGGGTTCCTCGAGTGGGCCGAGATCTTCGGCCACCGCTCCGGGACACCGGCGGCGGATGTGGAGGAAGCACGATCGGAGGGCGCGGACGTGCTGCTCGAGGTCGACCTCCAGGGCGCGCGAAGCGTGAGGGTGAAAGCTCCGGACGCCGTGCTGATCTTCCTGCAGCCTCCCTCGGAGGAGGAGCTGGAAAGGCGGTTACGGGAACGGGGAACGGAGGAGGGGGAGGAGCTTGAGCGCAGGCTGTCGGAGGCCAAGCGAGAGCTGGCCGCCGCGCCGGAGTTCGACCACCTGGTCGTGAATGACCAGGTAGATAGGGCTGTGAGAGAGGTTCTTGCTATCATCGAGCCGAGCAAGGAGAGCGAATGATCGAGCCAACCATCGACTCCCTCCTGGAGAGGGTCGACTCCAAGTACACACTCGTCGTGCTCGCCGCGAGGCGCGCGCGTGAGATCAACTCCTACTACAGCCAGCTCGGCGAGGGACGCGGGGAGTTCGTGCCCCCGCTCGTCGAGAGCGGCGGTCTGCGCAACAAGCCCCTGTCCATCGCGCTGGAAGAGGTCGCGGAGGACAAGGTCACGTACGAGCGCGTGGACACCGCGGTCGACAAGGAGTAGCCATGCCCTCTCCTCTGGAGGGGCGCCGCGTCCTGCTCGGGGTTACCGGAGGCATCGCCGCCTACAAGTCGGCTTACCTCGCACGCCTGCTGCGCGAGCGCGGCGCCGAGGTACAGGTGATCATGACCCCGGCGGCCACTCGCTTCGTGGGCCCCGACACCTTCTCCGCGCTCACCGGTAAGCCCGTTCACTCCGACATCTTCGAGCGCACCGACGTGGTGCTCCACGTCCGGCTCGCACGCGAGGCCGACGTCGCCGTCGTCGCTCCCGCAACTGCCAATATGCTCGCGAAGCTGACTTGGGGGATCGCGGACGACCTCCTGACCTCGGCTCTGCTCGAGTTCAGCGGGCCGCTCGTGGTCGCGCCGGCCATGCACTCGGGGATGCATCAGCACCCCGCGACGCGGAGCAACCTCGAGACCCTGCGAGAGCGCGGCGTCCTTAAGGTAGGCCCCGTCGAGGGACCGCTCGCGGCGGGAGACGAGGGCATGGGCCGCATGGCAGACCCGGAGGTCATCGCGACCGCGATCGAGGAGGCTCTGTCACAAGGAAGAGATCTCGCCGGGCGCCGGATCCTCGTCACGGCGGGACCAACTCACGAGCCGATCGATGCGGTTCGGTATCTCGGCAACAGGTCGAGCGGGAAGATGGGCTGGGCCGTCGCCGAGGAGGCCCACCGCCGCGGAGCCGAGGTCACGCTCGTCAGTGGTCCTACCCACCTTGCCAACCCGGTCGGCATCCATGTGATCCGGGTCGAGACCGCGGAGGAGATGCGCGACGCTGTTCTTTCCAGCTTCGACGAGTCCGACGCGGTCATCAAGGCCGCCGCGGTCGCCGACTTCCGGCCGAAGGAACACGTCGAGGGGAAGATCAAGAAAGAAGACGGGACGCCTGACATCCATCTGGAGCCGACGCCCGACATCCTTCGAGAGCTCGGAGAGAGGAAGGGCGATCGGGTCCTCGTCGGATTCGCCGCGGAGACCGAGGACCTCGACACTGCCGGCCGTCGGAAGCTCCGCGAGAAGCACCTCGACATGATCGTGGTCAACGAGGTCGGCGCCCCGGGCACCGGCTTCGACAGCGAGACGAACCGAGCGGCGATCATATCGGCCGCGGGCGAGGATCAGCCTCTACGCGAGTGGACGAAGCGCGAACTCGCCGCCGCCATCTGCGACCGCCTCGCCGCCTTCCTCGGCTGAGGGTTGGTGTCGGTAGCCTCGGATAGAATCGCGGACATGCCCAGGCGATATCTCTTCACGTCGGAGTCGGTCACCGAGGGGCACCCCGACAAGCTGGCCGACCAGATCTCGGACGCCGTCCTGGACGCGATCCTGAAGGACGACCCGAATGGGCGTGTGGCCTGCGAGACCCTCGTCACGACGGGTCTTGTGGTTGTCGCCGGCGAGATCAGCACCGAGATCTACGTCGATGTCCCGAAGATCGTCCACGAGACGATCACCGAGGTGGGATACACGCAGTCCAGCCTCGGGCTGGACGAGAGCTCCGGGGTGATGACCGCCATCCAGGAGCAGTCGAAGGACATCGCTCGCGGCGTGGATCACGCGTACGAGGAGCGCGAGGAGGGCTCCTCGGACGACAAGGACACGGTGGGCGCGGGCGACCAGGGGATGATGTTCGGCTTCGCGGCGCGAGAGACCGACGAGCTGATGCCGATCCCGATCGCTATGGCTCACGCCCTTGCGAAACGGCTCGCCGACGTGCGCAAGGCCGGGGTGGTCCCTTACCTGCGCCCCGACGGCAAGTCGATGGCCACCATCGTCTACGAGGACTACAGGCCGGTAGCCGTGGACACCATCCTCATCTCCGCCCAGCACGCCGAGAACGTGGACCGCGAGTCCCTCCTCACCCCGGACCTCAAGGAGCACGTCATCGAGCCGGTCCTCGTCGAGTTCGGTATCGATCACGAGGACAAGCGAATCCTCGTCAACCCGACCGGCAAGTTCGAGATCGGCGGGCCGAAGGCCGACACGGGACTGACCGGGCGCAAGATCATGGTGGACTCCTACGGCGGCATGGCGCCCCACGGTGGAGGCTGCTTCAGTGGCAAGGACCCGACCAAGGTCGACCGCTCCGCCGCATACATGGCCCGCTACGTGGCCAAGAACGTGGTCGCGGCGGGGCTTGCCGAGCGAGCGCAGGTACAGGTTGCTTATGCGATCGGTGCGGCCCATCCGGTCTCGTTCCTGCTCGAGACCTTTGGGACCTCAGAGGTCGACCCGGAGCGTCTCGAGAAGGCCGTCTTCGACGCATTCGACTTCAGGCCCGCAGCGATCATCGAGAAGCTGAACCTCGCGCGGCCGATCTACAGAGAGACCGCCTGCTATGGGCACTTCGGGCGCAAGGGGTTCCCCTGGGAGGAGACCGACCGCGCCGACGACCTCCGCCGCGCCCTCTCCTGACACCCGCGTGACCGGAACCCCGGTCGACGTGGCGGTCGACATCCCCAAGCTCGAGCTGGATCGTCCGTTCACCTATCTGCTGCCCGAGGGACAGCCGCCGGAGACGGGCCTTCTGGTCTCGGTGCCGTTCCACGGACGGACGGTCAAGGGCTGGGTCCTCGGCCCCGCCGCGGAGGTCCCCGGCCGCGTCTTGCCGATCCGCCGCGTTCTGTCCAAGCGTCCCGTGATCGATCACAGGCTGCTCGAGCTCTGCCGATGGATGAGCGAGCGCTACGTTGCGCCGCTGTCGGTAGTTATCGACGGCGTCTACCCGCCTCGCGTCGCCACGGAGGAGGAGAAGCGGACGGCCGACGCCGTGCCGGCGACCATCGAGCCGGTCAAGGCGGTGCTCTCGGGATACGAGGGTGGGCCGGAGCTGATGGAGGCTTGCAGGTCCGGAACGGGCGCGTTCGTCGCGCGGCCGCTCCCGGACGACGAGGCCGCCGCTTGCCTCGAGGCCGTCGCCACGTGCGTCGACGCCGGGCGCGACGCCGTGGTCCTCGTCCCCGAGGCGGACCCTCTGCCCGCGACGGCTCGAACGATTGCGGATGCATTCGGCGCCGCGGCGCTGGTCTTTGCCGGCGGTGAGAAGCGCGAGCGATACCGGTGGTGGCTCGACATGCTCGACGGCCGCTATCGCGTAGTCGTCGGCACGCGTCCGGCCGTTTTCGCCCCCGTATCGAAGCTCGGGCTCGTGTGGGTGCACCGGGAGGGCCACCCGGCGCATCGCGAGGAGCGCGCCCCCTACTACCACGTGCGTGAGGTGGCCCTCGCGCGCGCACGCCTCGAGGGCGCCGTGTGCGCTTTGGCGGGACTGGCGCCGAGCGTCGAGGCCGCAGTGCTCGCGGACGCCCGGGAGGTAATCACGGTCCGGGCGCCTCGTCAGGTGGAGCGCGCCGCCGCCCCGCTGGTCGAGACCGTCAAGCCGGAGCGCGAGAATCGGTCGCCGCGCCTGGCGAAGCTTCTGCAGGAGTCCTCGGGCGCGTTCCTGCTCATCTCGACACTTGGCTATGGGATCGCACGCGTGTGCCGGTCGTGTCGAGAGCCGGCCAAGTGTCAGGTGTGCAGCGGCCCGGTCGTGGTGCGCGGGTCGAAACCGGTCTGCGCCGTATGCGCTGCGGCCGTCACCTGCGCGTCGTGCGGCTCTACGAGCTTCGGTGTCGACCGCGGAGGCACAGAGAGGGTGGAGGAATGGGCCCGGCACGTTACGCGGCTCCCCGTCTCTCGCGTCGAGTCGGGGGAGGAGGCGACCGCCCCGGGGGACGGCCGGGTCCTCGTGGGCACCGCGGCCTCGGTGAAGGATCTCGGGCCGCAAAAGGTGTCGCTCGTCGGGATCCTCGACCCGGACCGCGCCCGGCGCAGGCCCGGGCTCGGAGCTCCCGGACAGGCACTCGCCACGTGGATGGAGGCGGCGGCATGGGCCGAACCGAGAGATCGAGGCGGACGAGTGCTGGTTCAGACCCGAGACCCGGCCGATCCCGCGATCCAGGCTCTGGTCAGATGGGATCCCTGGCACCTTCACCGCAACGAAGCGAAGAAGCGGCAGGAGGCCGGCTTTCCCGTGGGCCATCCGGTGTTCCGGGTCACGGGCGGCCCCGACCTGGAAAGGGCGCTCTCCGAGCTGCGGCCGGTGCACATGCTCGTCACGACTCTCGGAAGTCAGACGGTATCCTTGGTCACGCTGCGTCCGGACGCCGTACCTCGGTTCCGGGAGCGAGTCCTAGCCTGGGCCGCCGACGGGACCGTTGAGCGAGTGGAAGCCGAGCCGCAGCTCTAGAACATGTCGGCACTTCCGATCCGAACGTTCGGTGATCCGGTCCTCCGGGACAAGGCCCGCCCGGTGGAGCAGTTCGACGACGCCCTCAAGCGGCTCGCCGAGGACATGATCAGGACGATGCACGAGGCTCCCGGCGTAGGCCTCGCGGCGCCACAGGTCGGCCGGCCGATCCGACTGATCGTCTTCGACGTCGGCGACGACGACGAGACGGGGCCGAGAGCGGTCGCCAATCCGGTGCTCAAGAACGAGTGGGGGGAGCAGATGGAGGAGGAGGGGTGCCTCTCGCTGCCGGGCCTGTACTACCCGGTCAAGCGCGCGCAGACCGTGTGGGCTGAGGGGTTCGACCTCGATGGGCATGCGGTGACCATCGAGGGCGAGGACCTGCTGGCCCGTGTGCTGCAGCACGAGGTGGATCATCTGAACGGGATCCTTTTCATCGACCGTCTCGACTCCGAGCACCGCACCCTGGCCATGGCCGCGCTGCGCGACCAGACGATCGGCCTGGCCTCGACCTCCTCGGATCCTTCACGGTCGCTTTAGGTGCGAGTCGTCTTCCTGGGCAACGATCCCTGGTCGGTCGCCTCATTGGAGGCGCTGGCCTCGTCCTCGCACGATGTCTCGCTGGTTGCGACACGCGACCCGAGGCCGGCCGGGCGGCGCGGCGAGCTTCGCCCCACCGCGGTGGCCGACGCCGCGAAGCGGCTCGACCTGCCCCTGATCGAGACACCGACGGTCAAGCGAGACGAGGGCTTCGCCGCGATCTCCTCCCAGCGGCCGGAAGTGATGGTGGTCGTCGCTTACGGCGAGATCCTGCCCGCGGCGGTACTCGATCTCCCGAGCCTCGCACCGGTCAACGTCCATTTCTCTCTGCTCCCGGCCCTCCGGGGCGCCGACCCGGTTCGCAGGGCGATCCTCGAAGGTCTCCCCGAGACGGGTGTCACGACGATGCGCATGGACGAAGGGATGGACACCGGCCCGATCCTTCTCCAGGGCTCGGAGCCGATCCGGGACGAGGACTCGGCGGCGCTGGGGGAACGGCTCGCGGTGCTCGGTGGAGGGTTGCTGGTGCGCACGCTCGACGGGCTGGAGTCCGGCGAGGTCACGGAGCAGGCACAGGACGACACGAAGGCGACCATGGCGCCCAAGCTGAAGGCCGAGGACGAGTGGATCGACTGGAACGAGCCTGCCGACGCCGTGTGGCGCCGGGTCCGCGCGCTGGCGCCCGACCCGGGAGCCAAGACGCGGTTCCGCGAGCGCGTTCTAAAGGTCGTACGAGCCAGTGTGGTTCCCACGGAAGGCGAGCCCGGGGCGATCGTTGAGACATCGAAGGAAGGACTCGTCATCTCCGCCGGTAACGGAGCCCTGTCCCTGGAGGAGGTCGTTCCCGAGGGGCGGAAGCGCATGAGCGGTGCGGACTTCGCACGCGGGCAGCGACTCAACGTCGGTGAACGGCTCGGCTAGGGCGACCGCCCTCGAGGTGGTCCGGCGGGTCACGGAAGATCACGCGTACTCGAACCTCCTCCTGCCAACCTTGCTGGAGCGGTCGGGCCTGTCCCTGCGGGATCGGGCCCTGGCGACGGAGCTCGCCTATGGAACGCTTCGCCGCCTCATCCCTCTCGACCACGCACTGGGCCGGTTCCTCGAGCGTCCGCTTGACAAAGCCGAGCCGGTATCCAGGGCCGCTCTCCGCCTGGGCTCGTATCAGCTGCTGTTCACGCGCGTTCCCGCGCATGCCGCGGTCGGGGAGACGGTCGGGCTCGTACCCGAACGGCAACGGGGCTTCGTCAATGCGGTCCTCAGGAAGGTGTCGGGCTCCGATCGGATCGTGGCCGAAGGGGAGGATCACCGGGCGATCTCTCTGCGGACCGGGCTGAGCGAATGGGCGGTGGCAGAGCTCGGGAGGCTCGTCGGAGCCGAGGTCGAGGCCGCCGCGGCAGCGCTCGCGTCGCAGGAGTCGCTGACGATCAGGTCCAACCCATGCGTCGAGCCCCTCGAGTCAATGGAGCGAGCGCTCGGGGATCGGGGGATCGCGTTCGAGCAGGGCAGCGTCAACGAGTCATCTCTCCTGCTTCGCGGGGCCTCTCCCTCCGAGCTTCCGGGCTTCTCTGATGGGTGGTTCGCGGTCCAGGATCAGGCCTCGTCCTACGTCGTCTCCGTTCTCGATCCCCAGCCGGGGGAGCTGGTGCTGGACGCCTGCGCGTCACCGGGAGGCAAGGCTTCGGACATCGCATGCAGGTCCGGCTCGGTCGTGGCTGCGGATCTCACCCACCGCCGCGCGACCCTCCTCCGAGGATCCCTTCAGAGGCTCCGGGCCGATGCCCGGATCCTCGTGCAGGACGCCACGACGCCGGCCCTGCGGAGCGGGTTCGATCGCGTGCTCGTGGATGCCCCCTGCTCTGGGATCGGGGCGGCCAGGCGTCGTCCCGAGCTGCTGTGGCGCCCCGACAAGCGCGAGCTGTCACGGCTCGCTCGGCTCCAGGTCTCGATCGCGCTGGGTGCCGCATCCCTTCTCCGGCCCGGTGGCGTGCTCGTGTACTCGGTCTGCACGTTCCCCAGGGGCGAGACCGACGCCGTATGCGAGGCGCTGCTGGCCAAGGCGCCCTACCTGGAGCCCTTCTCTTTCTCAGGGCCGGAGGGCAAGAGCGTGAGCCGGGCCCGGCTCTGGCCCCACACCCATGGGACCGATGCCATGTTCGTGGCCAGGTTCCGACGAACGGACGAATCGGCTCAGCTCGGCGACTAGAATCGCCCCGATGGGCTCGGCCCGACTCGCCGCATCGATCCTCTCCGCCGACTTCGCCCGCCTCGGGGAGCAGGTCAAGGCTGTCGAGCCCTATGCCGACATGGTCCACGTGGACGTGATGGACGCGCATTTCGTGCCGCCCCTCACGATCGGTCCGGTCGTGATCGACTCCCTGCGTCCTGTAACCGAGCTCCCTCTGCACGCGCATCTGATGGTGGACCGGCCGCTCGGGCTGTTCCAGGAGCTGAAGGCCGCCGGCACGGACATCGTTACGTTCCATGTCGAGGCCGTGGCCGACCCGAAGGTCGTGATCAAGGAAGCACAAGAGATGGAGATGCTGCCCGGAGTCGCGGTCAATCCCGAGACGGAGATCGCCGAATCGTTCCCGTACCTCGACGAGCTCGACAACGTCATCGTGATGACGCTTCAACGCACGGGCTACGCGGGCCAGCCGTTCCAGGAATCGAGCCTCGGCAAGATCGAGGCGCTCCGCGAGGAGATCGACGGCCGGGGCCTTTCCGTAGACATAGTCG
>JBOGVX010000038.1:0-28749 GCA_050693165.1 Actinomycetota bacterium
GACCAGATGGATCGACTAGCTCCATCGGGCAGATCGGTGCGGCGCCAACCGGCAATCCGGCCGAGGCCGTGGTCCCTCCTGGAGACGACGAAAGATCGTCGGCGGACAGGGGGGACCGGGTACCGCCAGCCTTCCAGATGGGACGGCCTTCGGCATCCGATACGATTCCGCTACCGGAAGGAGGCGCTAGCGCGGAAACGCCGGGGGCCGCCTCGGCCGCTCTTGTGCTTACGGACGTAATCCCTCCCACGGCGAGCGCCACCGCGACCAGGGCGACCGCTGGTCGCTTTCTCATCATGGTTGTCGATGCGGGCATGTTCATCGTTCCTCCCTTCTACAAGGTCTCTTCCACTCGGATCTCAAAGCGTCACCATCGTGGATGCGTCCGCGCATACGCCGCCGAGGCAGGCGCGCGCGGCGATCAGCTTCTCGCCGGAAGCGTGGCCATCGGTCGGCAGGCTCCCCGCGAACGTCCCGGCGGTATCGACCACTGCGTAACGCGTCAGAGGGACCGAACTGCCGACCTCTCCCATCCCCAGCAGGACGTTCGGTTGGGGAACGGCGTATGGGGACGGAGGAACCGTGACCGCGTCGAGGGCGGCGCCGAATCTCGATACAGGGCCCGCCGTGACGTTGGCGGCGGAGATGAGCTGTTTCGTCGTCAGCTCTGTCCCGGGCTTCCCTTCCAGGTGCTGAAGTGGAACGTCGACCGTCACCTCTTCTCGGCCGATCGTGCCGGTTAGCGCGGTGACCATCACGCAGACGAATACCGGGGAAGCCGTGCACGTAGACAGCCGGAAGGCCGGTCCCGTGGTTCCGGGGTTCGCCACCACGGCTCGCCGGACGATCGACACCTGGTATTCCCGCTCGGCCCCAGCCCCCTCCCTGGCGGTGAAACCCCAGGTGTAGTGAACGCCCTGTGGAGGCTCGCCGGCCTCGTCGTCGGGGGCGTCGGCGACGGCGAGCCTCAGTGTCACCATGCCGCCCGAAGAGTCGTAGGAGGTCGAGAGCGAGGCCGAGGTGAGGTCGGCGCCAACGTCGGGGACCGTCGCATCACCCGCGCCGTCGGTCCCGATCACGGCGATCGGACCGGCGAACTCCGCCGCGCCCGAGACGCTCACGCGTCCGGTCTCGACCGTGGCAGCTAGGCTCGTGATGCTCGTCTCGGCGGGGGCGCCCGCCGCCACCGACGCCGTCCACAACAGCAGCGCGGCCCCCATCACAGGCAACGCGCTCCATCGCTTGATGGTCGCTCCAGACATTCTCAAGAGTCTCCCTCCTTCCAGGGCTCGAACTCGTACAGCGCGAGGCCGGCGATAGTTGGTTTCGGGACGACTGGTGGGATTCCCTCCCAAACTCGCGGCACAATAGAGGCCACTCATGTCTGACTCGCCTCCGCCTCGTACCAGAAACCCCGCCTGGCCAGAAGCCCCGTCAGCTCCGTCGTGGAACCGACCTCGAACTCCTCGCGGAGCTCAGCCAGTCGACGGTTCAGGGTTCGGATCGGAATCCCAAGCGTCCGGGCGATAGCAGCCACCGTCAGCCCCCTCGCCACCAGGCCGAGGAGCGGCACATCCTCGGGTTCGATCTCGTCCCCGGCGGCGCCGAGGACCTTGTCCGTCTCCTCGGGCAGGAGAGACACGAGGATCCCGGGTACGGCGCGGCTGCGCCATCGCTCGGGCACATCACGCAGGCCCGAGATGAACCAGGCCGAGGGGAATCCCCTCCCGCGAGGGCGCTCAGATGAGTACATATGCCGCGGTTATTCGGTGGACGACCGGCTGGTCCCTCCCTAGACCGTCGACTATCTTTCTCAGCGAGAAAAACCGTCGGAACCCGTGGGAGGGACCATGACTGAGGAGAGGTCGCTGTCGGCGAGCGTTCTGGAGCCCGTGGGGGTCGCCGAGCTGGAGGAACGGGTCTACATCGCCCTGCTGGACCGATCCAGGGCCTCCCTAGCGGAGATCGCCACCGATGCGGAGATCTCCCAGAAGAAGGCCAGGCAGGTCCTCTCGGTACTCGAGACCAGAGGGCTGGTCAGCCGAGCGCCGGGAAGGGACCTGATCTTCACGCCTGCTCCTCCGGACATCGCCGTCGAAGCACTGATCCTTGAGCGTCAGGAGCAGCTCGAGCGAACACGGTTGTCGGCCTCGCGACTCATGCACCGATTCCGCGTCGCCGCGAAGACCAGCAGCGCCAACGAGGTGGTCGAGGTCGTCAGAGGGCTGCCCTCGATCCGACAGCGATTCGTTCAGCTTCAGCAACATGCCCGCAAAGAGATGCTCGTGTTCGACCGGCCGCCCTACGTGGACACGCCCGGCGGGAACAGAGAGGTGGAGGTCGCTCTGATGGCTCGAGGCGTCAGGTGCCGGGCGATCTACGACGCCGAGGGTCTCGAGCTCCCCGGGCGTCTGGAAGCCGCCAAGCAGGTCATCATGGCCGGCGAGGAGGCGAAGGCGCTGACCGGCCTTCCCATGAAGATGGCTCTCGCGGATCGGAGCCTTGGCCTGATACCCCTGCGCGTTGAGGAGCCGGGCCTCGAAGGAGCGCTCCTGATATATCCATCTCCCCTTCTCGAAGCGCTGGCGATGCTCTTCGACCGGTTATGGGCAGCGGCTGTGGCCATCCCTCTTTTGGAGGGGGACACTCCGTCCCCCTTCAGCGACCTCGGCATCGACGAGGACCTCATCGCCCTGCTCCTTGCGGGTTTGAAGCCACAAGCCGTGGCTCGCCGGCTCGGCCTTGGCCTGAGCACCGTCGAGCGAAAGGTGAGGACGTTGATGGAGCACCTCGGGGCGACCACCAGGTTCCAGGCCGGCTACCTGTTGGCGCAGGGTGGCTGGACCTCGCGACCCGACAAGGATGGTGCATCTGAACACGCGGCCGACTGAAAGCCGAAAACAGATCAGGAGGATGGATCCCCTGCGTCCTCCTGGGAGCCGGTCACTAGGTCGCCGAGGGCGTAAGCGACTGCCTCCTCCGTGGAGAGGGCCTCTCCCTCGGCGCGGATACGATCCTGTTCATCGGCCGGGATGTCGCCCTCGCTCACGTCGGGTACCCACGAGTAGTACGAGTCGAGGTTGCTGACCAGCGCCTGCCCGGCCTCGCGCTCGACCAGCTCAGCAGCGGCCCGTAGCTTGATCGCTCTTCGGAAGTCCCCCTCGGTTGCGGCCAGCGCCGCGAAGTCGTTGAGCACCAGGCCGATGCCCGTTACGTCTCCCGCCTCGGTGAACATCCCCATGGCGCGGGCGAAGGATCCCCTCGCGTCCTCCTTGTCGCCGAGCGCCGTGAGCGCGAGACCCACGCTATGAGCGGCCCATGCGGCACCGAACCGATCCCCCATCTCGTTGAAGAGCTCGAGGGCCTCGGCGGCCGTGACGGCACACTCGCGCCATTCCTCGGACACCAGGTGGATGTTGGACAGGGCCCAGAGAACATTGGCTATGCCTCGGTGATCGCCCAGGTTCCGGTAGCTGTCGAGGGCCTCCTGTAACAGGGGTCTGGACCTGGCGACGTCGCGGCGGGGCTCCGGAGGCACCGTGTAGACGAACGCCATGTTGTAGGCCGCGTCCGCGATCCGCCTCTCGTCTCCCAGCTCGCGCCTGAGCTTCAGGCAGTCGCCGTAGTACTGCTCGGCCCGATCCCAGTCGCCCATCCAGTACGCAACCCCGCCGGCGCCCTCCAGCGCGGCAGCCAGCGGCTCCGGATGCTTGGCGGAGCCCGGAAGGGCAAGGATGCTTCTGAACCGCTCGGCCGCCTCTCTGAGGTGACCGTGCATCTGCCAGAACCTCCAGAGCGATGCGGCTAGCTGCAGGACCATCTGCTCCTCGCCGGAAGCCTCCGCCCAGGCTAGTGCCGAGCGGAAGTTGTCCGACTCCGCGCTGAGGATCCCGAGCCACCTGCCCTGCTCGGCGCCGAACAGGTTCGGTGCCGCCCGCTCGGCGAGATCGAGGAACGAGCGCGCGTGCCGGGCTCGCACATCGGAGGCGGCCCCCGATTCCTCGAGACGCTCGGAGGCGAACTCGCGGATGGTCTCGAGCATCAGGAAGCGGGTCTCCCCACCCGGACCTTCCATCTGCCGGATCAGGCTCTTGTTGACGAGCGAGGCGATCCCGTCGAACACATCCGGGCTCCCCGGCTGCCCGCACACGTCCTCGGCTGCATCCAGCCGGAACCCGCGCGAGAACACGGAGAGAGCCGAGAACAGCGTTCTTTCGTCTTCATCCAGAATGTCGTAGCTCCAGGCGATCGCGCCCCGAAGGGTCTGCTGGCGCCCGGGCAAGTCCCGGCCGCCGCCGGTGAGGAACCCGAGGCTGTCTCCCAGTCTCTGCAAGATCTCCTGGGGGCTGAGGATCTTGACCCGAGCCGCGGCCAGCTCGATCGCCAAGGGGAGACCATCGAGCCGGCTGCAGATCTCCGCGACGGCCGGGGCGTTCTCGTTCGTGACCTCGAACCCCGGTCGCACGCTCGAGGCACGCTCGATGAACAGCTCCACGGCCGCGTACTGGGACATGGACTCGAGCGACGGAAGGTGCTCGACGTCTGGGAGGTCGAGCGGAGGCACCGGATACTCGCGCTCGCCGTGGAGGCCCAACGGCTCCCGGCTGGTAGCGATCAGGCGGAGGCGGGCGGTCCCCTCCAGCAGCTGCCCGATGTCATTTGCGGCCTCGACGACCTGCTCGAGATTGTCTAGAACGATCAGGATCTCACAGTCTCGCAGATGCTCGATGAGCTGCTCGATAGGCGGGCGCTCCGCCGTCTCTCGCAACCCGATGGCCTCACCGATCGTGGGCACCACGAGAGCCGGATCGGTAATGGCCGCGAGCGGCACGAAGAAAGCGCCGTGCTCGAAGGACGCAAGCAGCTCATGCGCGGCCTGGATCGACAGGCGAGTCTTCCCGGTACCCCCGGGACCCGTGAGCGTTACGAGTCGAGCCTGGCCGACGCTCTCCTTCAGCTCCTCGAGCTCCCGCCGCCGCCCGACGAACGTCGTCAAGGGAGTCGGAAGGTTATTAGGGCGAGCATCCACCGAACGGAGCGCCGGGAACTCATGAGGCAAACCCTCGGCCAGGACCTCGTAGAGGTGCTCGGGGTTCGGAAGGTCGCGCAGGCGGTGCTCTCCCAGGTCCCTGAACGTGATGCCTTCCGCCATGCCGTGCTCCGTCAAGGCGTGTGTAGCCTCCGAGACGACGATCTGCCCGCCATGGCTCACCGCCATGATCCGTGCCGCCCGATTGACGTCGACACCGACGTAGTTGTCGGCCCCCAGCACCGCTTCACCCGTATGCATCCCGATCCGGACTCGAACCTCCACGTTCTCGGGCCACGAGGCGTCTGTGATAGCTCGCTGCGCTTCCACCGCCTCCGCCACAGCATGAGGAGCTGCCGTGTAAGCGATGAAGAAAGCGTCGCCTTCGGTGGAGACCTCTATCCCGGCGGAGAAGGCCTCCCGGAGCAGTCGGTTATGAGCCTCTAGGACCTCCCGGTATCCCTCACCCAGCCGGGTCAGGAGGCCCGTGCTGCCCTCGATGTCGGTGAAGACGAAGGTGACCGTGCCGGTTGGAAGATCTGTCATGGACAGGCGGATTATCCCGCTTGAATCGCCTCGGCGACGGATCCGTGAGTGGGCTCCAGGCCTGACTGACCTGTGGTCAGTGGAGTGTATAGAATGACCGGCGGTCAGCGAAGGGAGGCTAGCTCATGGTCACTTACTGGTGCAGCTGGTGTGGCGCCACGGAAGAGCGGGCCGGCGCCGACGAGAGGGTGCCCTGTATGAGGTGCGCGCGCGAGTTCGTTCGGATCTTCAGGTTCTACCCCCGCGCCCTGATGCTCCCGCTCGAGCCCGGGGAGAAGCCGGGCGTGCCCGCCGGATCCAGGAAGCAGTTCGAGTTCACCGACCCAAGGACGGGAAAGATAGTGGCGAAGACGAAGCGGATCACCCGGAGAAAGGGGACCCTGACCAGGGTTGCCAGCTAGCGGATCAGGCGAGCCCTGAGGGCGATCGACACGGCCTGAACGCGGTCCTGAGCGCCCAGCCGGTCGTAGATCCGCTGCATGTAGTTGCGCACCGTGAACGGGGAGAGCCCCAGATCTCGGGCTACCTCCGCGGTGGTCTTCCCCTCACACATTAGGAGCAGCACGTCTCGAAGCCGCGGAGTGAGGGTCATGACTGGAGGCGCGAGCAGTTCCTGCATGGGAGCTAGATGCTACGCCTGTTGTGAAGATGAGCAATAGCAGTTAGGCACCATTTCAGAAGATGGCCCTAACTGACTAGTCACGTTCACGTTCCGTGCGATTGCGATGGGATTGCGTAAACGTTCACTTTCCCGCCGCTGGGGGTTTGTCTCACTCATCCCCACGACCGATTTCTCTGTGGATAACCGGCGGACTCGAGTTCCCGAGCGCTTCGCCCCGTATTCACGTGCGCTCTAGAGCCCGGCCACCTGCGAGGGCTAGGTTGGCGATGTGCCTCAGCGTCGCCCTAGCGCTGATCGACGCGGGTCCGGGGATCCTCTACTCGTCCAGAACCCCCAGCCCCCTGGCGAGCCCCACAAGCCCCGGACCCCGGTGGATCTACGCGAGCTGGCACAGCGGATGAGGCGGGCCGCGAAAGCATCGGCCAACGAGATCCGACGCCGAGCGGAGGAGAATTGAGCTTGGAGCTCCTGGCAGCCGACTGCCCTATGTGCATGTCCTCGGGGACCGTCACCCGGGGCCGGTGTCAGCTCTGCGAGGCGGTCTTCGATGAGGATCACGACGGGGCCGTCGACCTTCCCCCGACGGCTCCGTCCGCTCCTTCGCCGCCTCTCCTGAGATTCACAGACGTGATCGAGGAGTTGCAGCAGGTGGGCGAGCTCGTCTCAACAGCAGATGGAGCCTTGGAGATCGAGGCCGCCTGTGGGCGCCTGCAACTACTCCTGCACTCCCTGCGCGAGCAGTTCGTCAGTGACGTGGTGCTGGCCGAGAATGCCATCGCACCACCCGGCCCGAAGCGTCACACGGGTTAGCACCGGACCACAGCCGCGCCCCAGACTTCCGCTCTGGGTCAGCCAAACCGGCCGGTCACGTAGTCCTCGGTTCGTTTCTCCCCGGGGTTCGTGAAGATCGTCTCGGTGCGGTCGTACTCGACGAGGACACCCGTACGCATACCGTCCTCGCGCACGTCGACAGTGAAGAAGGCGGTTCGGTCGCTGACTCGAGCGGCTTGCTGCATGTTGTGCGTGACGATGATGATCGTGTAATCCGCAACGAGCTCCTGCATCAGCTCCTCGATGCGCAGAGTTGCGATCGGGTCAAGCGCCGAGCACGGCTCGTCCATCAGGATGACGTCCGGCTGCACGGCGATCGCGCGAGCGATGCACAGGCGCTGCTGCTGGCCCCCCGACAAAGACATGGCCGACTCCTTGAGCTTGTCCTTGACCTCGTCCCAAAGCGCGGCGCGCCGGAGGGACCTCTCGACGAGCTCGTCCATGTTCCCCTTGAATCCGGCGATCTTCGGACCGAAGGCGATGTTGTCGTACACGGACTTGGGGAACGGGTTCGGCTTCTGGAAGACCATCCCGACCCTGCGACGAACCTCGACCGGGTCCACCTTCGAGTCGTACAGATCGACACCGTGGTACAGGATCTTGCCCTCCACGCGAGCGCCCTCGATCAGGTCGTTCATCCTGTTGAAGCAGCGAAGCATCGTGGTCTTGCCACAGCCGGATGGACCGATCAGCGCGGTGATCTGGTTCTCCTGGATGGGCAACGTAACGTCTCGGACGGCGCGGAAGCCGTCGTAGTGGACGCTGAGATCGCTGACGTCGAAGACCACAGGTCGGTCGAGCCCAGCTCTTTCCGAATGGTTGACGACGACCTGGGGGTGCGGCTCGCTCGTCCCGGCGCGATCCGTCATCTGGTCCACGCTATCACCACCGCCTCTCGTAACGGTTCCTGAGGAAGATCGCGGTGGCGTTGACGAGCAGAAGCACCGCGAGAAGAACGACGATCGCGGCGGACGTGGACTCGCCGAAGGCGCGCAGCGACTTACGGGACCACGTGAAGATGATCGCCGGCAGGGCCGTGTACTCGCCTTTCAGCGTCTCCGCGAATCCCCGATCCCCGGCGGCGAAGAAGACCGGGGCGCCGCCGATCAGAAGGAGCGGTGCGGCCTCTCCGAGGGCTCGTGACAGGGAGAGGATCGTGCCCGTAAGGATCCCAGGCGCTGCATATGGAAGAACGTGGCTCCTTATCACCTCCCATCGCGTCGCACCGACCCCGTAACCCGCCTCGCGGATGCTCGTCGGTACCGCTCGGATGGCCTCAGACGCCGTGATGATGACGATGGGCAGTACGAGGATCGACATCGTCAGTCCACCCGACATCAGGCTCCGGCCCCCCGTGAACCCCGCGAACAGCTGTACGAAAATGGCCAGGCCCAGGAGCCCGTATACGACGGAAGGGACGCCGGCGAGGTTCCTGACGCTCGCAGTAAGGAACCGGGTGACGCGATTGTTGGGGGCGTACTCCTCCATGTAGATCGCGGCCCCGATCCCCAATGGGAATGCGAGGACAACCACGAAGCCCATGAGCCCCAGCGACCCAGCGATCCCCTGCGATAACCCAGCCCGCTCGGGAAGCGATGAGAGGTTAGAGGTGAGGAAATCCGTACCCCTTTCGGAAAAGACCCCGACGGCCGTGCCGAGGACGTCTGCGATCAGCGTGACGAGGACGGCTAGAGCCAGCAGGAGCGCGAGCAGAAGTGCTCCCTGAAACACAAGACCGCCGATGTCGGTGTGCCTGCCGTGCAGCGCCCGGCGCACCAGATCGGAGGTAGTGATGGAACCCGGAGCTGCCTCTGCGTGCGCCATCAGTACCTCCGCCGAACGCGGCGAACGAAGCGCTCACTGAGCAGGTTCAGGGCTAGTGTCATGACAAACAGCAGGGTCCCGATGAAGAACAGGCTGGGATACGCGGCGCTAGCGCCCTTGACCTGATCCGAACCGGTGGCCAGAGATGCAAGTGCGGCGGTCATGGTTTGCCCGGGCTCGAGTGGGTTCGTGGTGAAAGCCGACCCCCCGGTGGCCCCGGCGGCGAGCGTCACTATGAGCGTCTCCCCGATGGCGCGCGAGACGCCGAGGATAACGGCCGCAACCACGCCGGAGACCGCTGCCGGGAAGACCACACGAACGCTCGTCGACTTCTTCCGGGCACCGAGCCCGAATGACGCCTCGCGTAGGGACATCGGAACCGCTCGGAAGGCGTCTTCGGCCACGGAGGCGACGATAGGGCTTATGAGTATCCCGACTCCGATCCCCGCCGCAAGCATGTTGTAGAAGGTCGCGCCACTGAACAGCCGCTGTACTACCTCAGGGCTTACAAAGCTGATCACGAAGAACGCCATCACAACGCTGGGGATACCGGCGAGCAGCTCCAGCACCGGCTTGAGGATCTTGCGGGCTCGACGGCCGGCGAACTCCGAGAGATAAAGGGCCGCCCCGAGCCCCAGAGGCGTCGCCACCGCCATCGCGATCACCGTGATCAGGAGTGTCCCGACGACGATGGTCTTGACGTCGAACAACCCGCGCCGCGGGAACCACCCCGTGTCGTTCCAGAGCGTCGAAAGATCCACCTTGCCGAGGAAGTCCAAGGTGCCGTCCAGAAGGGAGAGAAGTATCGCGGCATTGATGATGACTGTGAGTGCCGCCGCGCCGAGAAAGGCCCGGCGGATGAAGGCCTCCCTCCTCCGCCGGGCCGGGCTTCCCGCGAGATCCTCGACCGTGAAAGTGCCGCTAGGCAGCGCTCGCCTCCCAGGCCGACCTCGTGGCCTCGATCCTGTCGTCCGGCAACGTCACATACGCCACCTGCTCCACCGACTCAATCAGACCGGTGTCTGTCATGTAGAAATCGACGAAGGCCCGCAAAGCCTCGCTCTCGGCAGCCTTCGCGTTGTTGACGTAGATGTACAACGACCGCGACAGCGGGTAGGAGCCGTCCGCGATGGTTTCGAAGGTCGGGGCAACACATCCGCCGCCGCCATTGACCTCGATCGCCTTTACCACTTCCTGGTTCTGCTCGAAGAAGCTGAACCCCACCCATCCGAGCGACGAGTCGGACCCCGCGATCCCGTCGATGATGACGTTGTCGTTCGCAGAGGCCTGGTAGTCGGGCCGCGTTGCCTCTTCCTGACCCCGCTCCTCGGCGATACCTCCCAACGCGATCTCGACGAAGGAGTCGTACGTGCCCGACTCCTCGCCGGGCGCCGTGACAACGAGAGCCGCGTCAGGGTAGTCCCCCGATCCGCCGACCTCCGCACCCAGCTCGTTCGCCGCCGACCAGTTCTCGAAGCCCTCCGACTCGGGGCCAAGAAGTGCGTACAGATCGGGGAACGAGAGGCAGGTCACCGCCGCATTGGCAGGTGAGGTCAGCACCGCCATGCCGTCGATGGCCACCTCCAACTCGGTGTACTCGATGCCGTTCGCGGCACACGCATCGATCTCCTCCTGCTCGATCGCACGCGAGGCGTCGGAGATGTCCGTCTCGCCGTTGCAGAAGAGCTCGAAGCCATCCCCGGTCCCCGGCCCCTCCACCGTGATCTCCACGTCCGGAGCCTGCTCCGCGAACAATTCCGCCACCAGCGAGCTGATGGGCTCTACGGTGGACGATCCGGAGATGAATATCTCGCCCGTCAGGTTGGCCGGCACGTCGGAATCCGGCGCATCTGTTGTGGCATTGCCATCACCACCGCACGCGGCAGCCAGCAGCGATAGAGCCGCCAGGCCGGCAAGTATCGGCTTCCATGCCTTGGTCATCTTCCCCTCCTCCTCATCCGTCTTCCGCGGGGATGCTAAGGAGGGCCCATAGCCGGACCCTGTCTTGTTAGTGAACGCAGGGTGAACATGTCGCCCGGAATGCCAAAGGCCTTCTCAAAATGGCGCCCCGGCGGCCTTATGAAGACCACCGCCGCAAGGAGAGATGAACTTGGAGGGAACAGGCCCGTTTCGAGGGGTGGGCGCACATGGGCGCCGGTATCCTCCTGCCGTCGTGCCCAGACCGCAAGCGGACCGTCATGCGACCCCTGAAGTACCATCGGAGTGTGATGAGAGTAGGAGACACGACTAGGTGGATGGTCTCCGTACCCACTGGATGGCCCGCTCGATGAAGGCTCGGCGCCACTTCCATGAGGAGCTCGAGGCGATCGAGCTGGACGTGTTGGCCCTGGGCGAGATGGCCGAGCGGGCGCTGGGCCAGGCTGTTGAGACCCTCGGGTCCCGGGATCAGGAAGACGCCCAGCGAGTGGTGGACGGCGACGACCCCATCGACGAGCGATACCTGGACATCGAGCGGCGCTGGCTCGAGCTGCTGGCCCTACAGACCCCCGTGGCCGGCGACCTGCGGCTGATCTCGGCGATCATGCACGTCAACCTCCACCTCGAGCGGATCGGTGACATGGCGGTGAACATCGCCAAGATCGCCATGGTCACCCATCAGCTTCCCGGCAACCAGACGATCCTGACCCACCTGCGAGAGATGGCGGACGTTGTGCGCCCGATGATCAGGACCTCACTCGACGCGCTCGTCCGACGAGACCTCGCGCTCGCACAGTCACTGCCGGACATGGACGACCCCGTGGATCGTCTGAACCGGAACATGTACCGCGAGGTGGCCTCGTGTGCGAGCGACCCCGACATGCTCGAGTGGGCGATCCGCATGATGGTCGTTTCCCGGCAGCTGGAGCGAGCCGGCGATCACGCCGTGGACATCGCCGAGCAGGTGGCGTTCCTGCTAACGGGCGAGTTCCACGAGTTCAGCGACGCGTCACACCCAGAGCAGGGGTCCGGTTAGGTGCAGAACAACGGCGGTCACCGCATCCTGATCGTCGAGGACGAGGAGTCGCTCGCCGACTCGACCCGTTACAACCTCGAGCGCGAGGGATTCTCGGTGGACGTAGCCGGGGACGGGCGGCAGGCGCTGGAGCGCTTCCGCGAGAGCCCGCCGAGTCTCGTGATCCTCGACCTGATGCTTCCCGAGGTCAGTGGCCTCGATGTGTGCCGGACTATCCGGGCCGAGTCCACGGTCCCGATCATCATGGTGACCGCCAAGGATGCCGAGGCCGATCGCGTGAGCGGGCTCGAGCTCGGCGCGGACGACTACGTGACGAAGCCCTTCTCGATGCGCGAGCTCGTGTCTCGGGTACGGGCCAACCTCAGACGGGCCCGCATGGAGGAACCGGTCGCATCCCAAGAGGACGTGCTGCAAGGTGGACCCGTGGAGCTCGACGTGAGCCGCCACGAGGCGAAGGTCCGGGGCGAGAACGTCTCGTTCCCGCCCAAGGAGTTCGAGCTGCTCGAGACCCTCTTGCGCCGGAGGGGACGGCTGATGACCCGAGACCTGCTGATCGACGAGGTATGGGGCTCGGACTACTTCGGAGACACGAAGACGCTGGATGTCCACGTGAAGCGGATCCGCAAGAAGATCGAGGAAGACCCGCACAGCCCCGTACACCTCGTTACCGTCCGCGGCCTGGGCTACAAGTTCGTCGACTAGTGCGTTGAGCCCCAAGGGTTCGCTCCCCGGACCGTCAGCACCCCTAGAAGCGGAGCGTCTCAACAGCAGCGATCGACGTCCGGTCGTCCTGTTCGTCTGCGTCCACAACGCGGGGCGCTCGCAGATGGCGGCGGCGCTGCTCGAGTCGCAAGCGGGTGAGAGCCTCGACGTGCGCTCGGCGGGGACGGAGCCGGCCATCCAGGTGAACCCCGTCGTCGTCGAGGCGATGGCCGAGATCGGGATCGACCTCGCCGGGCGGCGGCCGAAGCTGATGGACGATGCGGCGGTGCGGGAAGCCGACGTGGTCATAACGATGGGCTGCGGGGACGCCTGCCCGGTCTACCCCGGCAAGCGGTACGAGGACTGGGAGCTATCCGACCCCTCTGGACGTGGGCTGGAGGACGTGCGGGCCATCCGCGACGAGATCGAGGAGCGCGTTCGCACCCTCGTCAAGAGCCTGTCGTAGCGTTGAGGCGATGCCGTCAGGGGTGAGGGTTTGAGCGGGCTCGCGGTCGTGGGGGTTGCTGCGGCGACGGCAGCGATCGGCCTGGCGGTGGGATGGTTGCTCGCCCGGCGCGGGGAACGGAAGCTCCGCTCGGTAACCGCGGCCGTCTCGAGGATCTCCGCGGGCGAGCGGGGCGTGCGGATCGCTCCGATGGGTGGCGCCGAGATCGCCTCCCTTGCCGAGGCCCTTAACCGCATGTCGGCGGACCTCGAGGCCCGTCTGGAGCAGCTCGGCCGCGATCGCCAGGAGCGGGACGCGATCCTATCCGCGATGGAGGAAGGCGTGATCCTGATCGACGCGACGGGGGAGGTCGCGTACGCCAACCCGTCGGCGGAGCGGATCCTCGGGCGCGTCCCCCGCTCGGCCCGCGAGCTCTCGCCCACCGGGCTGAGGAGCCTCGTCGAGGAGGTCAAGGGTGACGGACTTCCTCGGGAACGCGAGATCGAGACCGGCGTCCCCGCGCGCGTTCTGAGCGCGTCGGCTGTGCCGCTGGAAGCGCTCGGTGACGTGATGCTGGTCGTGAGAGACGTCACGGCCGAGCGCCGGGTCGAGGCCATGCGGCGCGACTTCGTCACCGACGCGTCTCACGAGCTGAAGACGCCGGCCGCTGCCATCAGGGCGGCAGCGGAGACCGTCGAGCGCGCGGTCGAGGAGGATCCCGCCGCGGCGGTCAAGTTCGCGGCACAGCTGCGGCGCGATGCCGTTCGCCTGTCGCGGATCGTCTCCGACCTTCTCGACCTCTCGCGCCTCGAGTCCGAGCATCCCGACCTCGAACCCGTGCGGCTGGACCGCGTGGTCGCCGACGAGCTCAAGCGATTGAAGACTCAGGCAGCCGAGTCCGGGGTCGCGCTACGGTGGGAAGGCGCACCCGTCACGGTGTCGGGCTCGACCAAGGACCTTGCGCTCCTGGCTCGGAACCTGCTCGAGAACGCGGTGAGGTACACGCCAAAAGGTGGGCGCGTCAGTGTCGAGGTTCGCGGCGACAAAGGCAGCGCGACCCTGAGCGTCGCCGACACCGGGATAGGGATCCCGTCCCGCGACCTCCCTCGCATATTCGAGCGCTTCTACCGCGTGGATCGAGCGCGATCTCGCGACACTGGGGGCACCGGTCTGGGGCTATCGATCGCTCGCCACGTCGTCGAGAGGCACGGCGGCCGGATCGAGGCCCAGAGCGAGCTCGGCCGAGGCTCCACCTTCCTGGTGAAGCTCCCGGCGGGCGCGGGCTAACCTCGCGGGTACGATGGCGAGCCGTGTCCTCGGCTCCTGAGGTCTGCTACCGGCATCCCGACCGCGAGACACGCGTGCACTGCACGCGGTGCGAAAGGCCGATCTGCCCCGAGTGCATGACTGCGGCCCCGGTCGGGCACCACTGCCCCACCTGCGTGGCGGAGGCGCGCAAGGAAACGCGGCGCATCCGCCGGCCGTTCTCGCGCCCGAAGTCGGTCACGATTGTGCTCCTGCTCGTCAACGTCGGTGTGTTCGCGGTCGACGCGGTGATCGCGCTGTTCGGGAATCGAGACGTCCTGCTCGAGGCCGGGGCGATGATCCCGGTGCTGATCGCGCAGGGCGAGTGGTGGCGCCTGATCACGGCGATCTTCCTGCACATCGGCATCCTGCACCTCGCGTTCAACTCGCTGGCCCTCTTCGTCTTCGGGGGGCTGATCGAGTCCGCGCTCGGCTCGACGAGGATGCTGATCCTGTATCTGGTCACCGGCTTCGCGGCCAGCGTCGCGTCCTTCACGTTCGGCGCCTCGGGAGTGGCCGCGGCGGGGGCCTCGGGCGCGATCTTCGGGCTGCTCGGTGCGTGGCTCGTCTACAACCTCCGACGCAGATCGCTGTCACTCGCGCGATCGAACGTCCAATCGGCGCTGTTCCTGATCGGGATCAACCTGGTCTTCGGCTTCACGGTCCCGGGGATCGACAACATCGCTCACATAGGCGGACTCGTGTCGGGGGTCCTCGCCGGATTCGCCGCGGAAGGTTTCGGCCGCGGACCGACCCGGCGCTTGACCCGGGTCGGGGGGTTCTTAGCGATCACGGTCGTCGCACTCGTGCTCGCCGTGTGGCGAATCTCCCAGCTCTCCTAGTCCACTAACTAGTGGACGTTGCGAGCGCCTCAGCCGGGGCGGAACGGTGGAAGGCCGTCCCCCTCATACGAGAGGGACTCCGCGTCGGTACCGGTGAGCGCACCCACCTTGGCCGCGAGACGGTTCCAGCCGTCGCGGTCCCAGGACTCGACCGTCTCGACGATGTCCCCGTCATCGATCACGAACAGCGTCGGGACCGTTCGGATCCCGTAGGCGTTCGATAGGTCGTACGGCAGCTCGTCGGAGATCGAGGCGAAAGTCGTTCCGTACTCCCGCGCGAACCTGTCGAGCAGCTTCGGGGCGTCCTGGCCGACGCCGACGAAGCGCTCGCCGAGCGTGCCGTGCAGCTTCTCGGCGACCGGCGCCGAGATCTGGCACGTGGGACAGGTCACCTTGTAGAAGAACAGGACCCGAGTCCCGTCACGCTCGACGCCGAGTACCTCCGGAGCCTCGGTTCCCGGCTGAAGCGGCTGCATCTGCTGAGCCTACCCCCGGTCGCCGATACCGAACATCGCGCCGGCGCGGGTGCCCACGTAGATCTGTCCCCGCCACACGGCGGGCGTCGACTCGATGCAGCCGCCGAGCTCCACCGACCACAGCTCGCGCGGCTCCTTCTTCAGCGGGTCCGGAGAGACGTCGTAGGCGTGCAGCACTCCCGCGCAGTCGCCCAGGATCATCACGCCATCGACAATCGCGGGGGACGACCACGTGGGAGGTGGCAGCTCCATCTCCCAGCGGACCTTCCCGGACCCTCGATCGACCGCGAGGATCCGTCCGGTGTTGGTGGGCGCGATCAGGGCCTCGCCGAAGATCGCCGGCGTGGCCCAGAGTCCGCCGTCGCCGCCACCCACCCCGGGGACCGAGATGGTCCACACCTGGGGATCCTTGCGGTCGCTCGGATCGAGCTTCATCAGCTGGCCGACCTCGGCGGACCGGGCGTTGTGTCGCTCGAGCTCCGAGGCGACGTAGAGGTAGCCCTCGTCGTCGATCACGATCGAAGCGTCCGTGTCCTCCCCCGTCCAGAACCGGAAGACCCGCTCGGCGTTCTTCCTTCCCTCGAGCACCCGCGAGATGTCCCATCCCTGCACGAGCCCTCCCGAATTCGCGAAGTAGGCAACACCGTCGTGGAACGCGACCGAGTTCTCGATCGACACCTCCTGGTCGCCGAGATCAGAGAACAGCTGCTGGTCGAACCCGGGAACCGTGAGCTTCACCTGTGGATCGACCGTCACGCGGCCGTCCGCACCGTAGTCGCGGTTCAGCTTGATCACGTAGAACCACGAGTTCTCCCCGCCCTCCAGCAGGTAGTCGTCGATGATCAGCGGCGAGCCGTCCCAGTCGTTGTTCCACACGGGATCGGGAGCGGAGTCCGAGGACAGGCTCCAGAGCTCGGCCGGCCTGTCGCCGCGGTCGAGCGCCAGCACGCGCAGGTAGTTGTCGCGCGAGCCCGAGTACAGCAGCGGGTAGCCGTCCGGGTCCGAGGTCACCGTGCCCTTGATCAGGTCGCCCGTCGGGAAGGGCTCGTACAGCTCGCGACCGGTCTCGCCTTCGAGCACGTGAACGGCGCGGTCGTACGCGCCGAACCTGACCTGCAGCTCTCCGTTCTCGGTCTCGACGACGTTCGGCTGCCCGGTCCACCCGGTCCCGCACCACGTCCTGGTCCCCTCCTGATCGGAGGACTCCGAGCACATGCCTCCGGACTCCGGGTACCGCCACAGGACCTCGGGATCCTCGGGGACCGGTCCCTCCCCGTAGTAGGTACGAGTGGCGTTGCCCCTGAACGTCGTCAGCCCCTCGATCCCCGTGTTGATCGGCTGGGCCACGGCTATCTCGTCGACCTGCTCGGGCTTGGGGGTCTTGGGCTTTTCCCCTCCCTTCGGCTCGGCCGCCGCCTGCGGGTCGCCGTCGCCCTCGAACACCCCGAGGCGGTACGCGCCCACGGCGGTGGCAGCTGCGAGGAGCACTACGACGAGCACGAGGAACGACGAGCGCCTGCTCTTCTGCCGCTTGCGGAGCCTGGCCAGCCGCTCCCCGGTCATGTCGCCACGGCCAGCAGCCGCTCCGCCGTTCGCTCCCAGGTCCACTCACGGGCTACGTGACCCCTCGCGGCTTCGGCCAGATCCTTGCGGTCTTGCGGCGACTCGGCGAGCAACGCCCGCAAGCGCTCGGCGAGCCTCCGGGTCGCGCCGTCGCCCGGCTCGAAGGAGAGCGCGCCGGGCCTCCCGATCGAGCCCTCGAGAGCGTCGGCGACCTCGGCGAGAGAGGAGTGCCGCGCTACCACCGGCAGCGCGCCCGCCGCGGCGCCCTCGGCCGCGACCATGCCGAAGGCCTCCTCCAGCGTCGAGGGAACGACCAGGATGTCCATCGCGGCGACGACCTCGGGCGCGTACCTGTGGTCGAGGCGTCCGGTGAACGTGACCCGGCTGGCCAGGCCCGAGGCCGCCCTGACCTCGTCCGGCTCGAGCTCGAGCTTCATGGGCGACGTCTCCGCCAGCCAGCGGTAGGCGCCGACGTCGCCGGTATCGAGGGCGGCCACCAGCGCGACGAGCCACTCGCGAAACGTGCCGAAGCCCACGATCAATCCACGCGCGTCCGCGCCCAGCAGCGCGATCGCCTCCAGGGCTCGCTCGACTCCCTTCTCAGGGATCAGCTTGCCGAGATACCCGACGATCGGGCCGTCGTGCCCGGCGAGCTCCCTGAGCGCGATCGGCGAATATCGGTCGGGCGCCATCTGGTCGTAGCTGCGCGCGAGCTCCTCAAGCCCGGCCGCATCCCTGCCGCTGAGCGTACCGGCCGCCTCCAGGTCTGTCGCCAGCCTGCGGCCGCGTCCGATATCCGGGTGCTCGACGAGACGGAACGATACGTCGGCCAGGGCCTCGCGCCGATCCCGAGGTCGCCAACGCTCGACGTCCACGCCCGGCGGGATCACGTGGATGCGCTCCTCCACGACCTGGGCGACCTCGCGAGTGCGGACCAGCACGTCGCGACTCGCGCCCACGACGGCCTTCGCGGGTTCGAGCCCCTCGCGAGCAAGGACCGCGTAGCGTTCCTGCAGCTTCACCGCGTACTCGAGGTCGCTGCCATGCACCTTGGCCACGTACGCGCCGTCGCCAAGAGCGCGCCGGGCGACGACGGGGCCGGGCACCGCGTGGCCGGCTATGGCCGCGTCGGGTGGGAGCTCGCCGGCGACCCGCTCCAGAGCAGTCACGTTCAGGGCGAGGTAGCGCTCGAGCTCCGACTCATCGAGGTCCACGAAGCGCTTCGCTTCGAAACCCTCGTACTGGTCGAGCACGAAGACCGGGAGCAACGAGCCGATCTCGGGCCTCAGCACCGTAACCCGTCCCGGGGCACGCTCCACCTGGGTCGGCTCGAGCTCGGATCCCGGACGCCCCACCTCGTCCACGAAGGACAGACGCTGCGCATACTGGTCCTGGCACACGATCACCACGTGGTGGCCCTGGCGGCGCCACACCTCGGACACCTTGGCCGTGTACACGTTCGAACCCGTGCCCTCCAGCAGCCAGCCATGCCAGACCAGGATGCGCATCCCTGCGAATCGTATCGGCGGGAGGAGACTGAAAGGAATCGAGCGGCCCGGGGTCGAATAGGTCGGTATCCCACGAGGGACAAACATGGACGCCAGCACCCAAACCAGACCAAGCAAAGAGGACCTGCCGAGCCGGCTGGGCCACGTCAAGCGCTCGGAGCGATCGATGGTGATCGTCCGAGGGCTGGCGACGGTCTTCGCGCTGGTCCAGGTGCTCTCGTACAGGCAGATGCCCTATCCCGACGAGGTCAAGGGGATCGCGCTGGCGCTTGTGGGGGTGCTTGCGCTGGGCAACCTCACGATCTGGCTGGCCTCCCGGCGCACCCGGGACCTCCGGTCGGCATTCCGCCTCTCGTACATGGCCATGGTCTTCGACGTCCTGATCACCTCGGCGTTCGTCTGGCTCTACGCGTTCGACACGACCACGGCGATGTGGGCGGTGCTCTTCATCATGGCGCTCGAGGGAGCGATCAGGTTCTCGCTGTCGGGGGCACTCAGCGCATGGGCCGCGGTGACGATCCTGTACACGGCGCGGGAGATCTGGGGCTCGGGGACCTATGACTATCCACTGCAATGGGAGAGCATCTCGTTCCGGATGGGGATCGGCCTCCTGATCGCCCTCGTCGCCGGTCTGATGGCTCGCGACCTACTGCGCCAGAGATCTCAGCTCTCGCGCGCTCTCCAGGATCTCTCCCGGATCGACCGTCTCCGGTCGGGCCTGGTGGCCACTCTCGCCCACGACGTCCGCAACCCGCTCACCGCGATCCGCGGGAACATGCTCAATCTGGCTCGCTACGGCTCGAGGATGCCGGACGAGCAGCGCGAGGACCTGGTACGCGAGACCGACCAGGCCGCGGCGCGCCTGGAGAGGCTGGCCACCGACCTGCTCGACCTGGCGAGGCTCGAGGACGGAAGGCTCGACCTCAATGTCGAGACCATCCCACTGCGCCCTGTCATCGAGGAGGGGCTCGAAGCCTCTCATTCGGATCAGACGTTCGAGGTCCACGTCCCCGAGCCGCTCAGCGTTCGCGCGGACAGAGGCCGCCTGGAGCAGATCGTGGTCAACCTCGCGACGAACGCGGCCAAGTACGGCACGCCTCCTCTGGTCGTCGAGGCGTCGCGCGGCCCGGACTCGCAGGTTTCGATCTCGTTCACAGATCACGGCCCCGGCCTGGACGACGCGCAGAAGAAGAGCCTTTTCGAGCCATTCCACACCGAGACCGGCCGAAGCTCCGTCGGGCTGGGACTGGCGATAGTCAGGGCGCTCGTCGAGGCTCAGGGCGGCGAGGTGTTCTACGAATCGAACCGGCCGAGCGGCGCCGTGTTCCGGCTCACGCTGCCGGTGGGCGATTCCAGCGCTGCGGGTTGATCCCGTCGAGGAAGTCGAGCATCAGCTTCCGCGTCTCGTCCGGCTGCTCGAACTGAGGCACGTGCCCGGTGTCGGGCAGCACGACCAGCTCCGAGTCGCGGATCGTGTTGGCCAGCCGGTGGCCGAGCCCGACGGGGACCAGACGATCCTCGCGCCCCCAGACGATCAGCGTCGGCACGTCGATCTCCCTGGCGCGCTGCCAGAACGCTTCGGGGTCGTCGGCGATGAGGCCGCGCATCGCCGAGAGCAGCGCGATGCGAGCCCTCCCCCTGCGGTAGATGCGGATGAACTCGTCCGCCGCGGCGAGGTAGCCAGCACGAGGAAGGCGCTCGGGCCTCGCGAACATCTGGCGGATCGCCGTGACGACTATCCGCTTTCGCCACGGCACAGGGATCGCCCCGACGCCGGTGGGCAACAGACCCAGTAGCCGCGCGTAGAGAGGGAACGGAAGGCCCGCCGCCGCGGGGTCAAGGAGTATCAGCGAGTTGACCCTGTGCGGGTGCTGAGCGACGACCTCGAGCGCCACGCGGCCGCCCATCGAGTTGCCGACGATCGCCGCGTCCTCGACGCCCAGCTCCTCGAACAGCTCGTGGATGACGCGAGTGAAGTAACCGGGCGTGTACCGGGCCCGAGGCTTGGTCGACTCTCCGTGACCGGGCAGGTCGGGCACGATCACCCGGTATCGCTCGGCCAGCGCGGGAAGAAGGGGCAGGTACGACAGCTTCGTCGCAGCCAACCCGTGGAGCAGAACGACGGGCGGGCCCTGCCCGAATACGAACGTCGAGAGCTCGTGACCACCGGCGTGGACCGTTACGTGCTCGAGATCCTGGGGTGTCCTCGCCCGGGCCGAGGGGCGGAAGAGCGACTGCATGCGGACCGCGTAGTCGACGTTGCCTCGCACCTCGAGCCTGTCGTCGAGAAACGCGTCGATGCCCGAAAGGCGGCCGGCGTCGAGATCCAGCCAGGTCCGGGAGTCCATGCTTATGCGGGCGGCGGGTGCGGTGGGGTTCTCATCGCGGACGCTACATCGGCCATCGGCGATGGCGAGACGATAGTGCTGACCGTCGATGGTTAGCGCGAACTCTGCGGCAAAGCCGCGCGCCGCTTCCCGACGGAACCTGTCGGGAAGCGTGAGCAAACGCTCCCGTACACCGCTCCCGGCCTTGAAGCCGGGGCGGGCTACCTCGGCGATCCCCACGGGGACTAATCTACCCGAGGAACGACAAAGGAGAAACACAATTGACCCGTGAACGTCTGAGCGTGCTCGATGCGTCCTTTTTGTACCTCGAGAGAGGCGGCGTGCACATGCATGTCGCCGGGCTCGTCATCCTCGACCCGAAGACGATGCCCGACGGCAAGCTCCGAGCGGAGGACCTGGCGAACCTGATCCAGGACCGGATCCATCTGGTCCCGAGGTTCCGCCAGAAAGCCGTGTTCCCGCCCCTCGGGCTGGGCCGCCCGGTCTGGGTGGACGACCAGGACTTCGACGTCGACTTCCATCTTCGGCGAGCGGCCCTCCCCGCGCCGGGAGGCCGCAAGGAGCTTGCGGACTTCGTCCAGCGCGTGCACTCGCGCCCGCTCGACCGCTCGAAGCCCCTGTGGGAGATGTATTTCATCGAGGGGCTCGAGGACGGTTACGTCGCGGTCCTCTCGAAGACCCATCACGCGATGATCGACGGCATCAGCGGCATGGACATCGCCACAGTGATGTTCGACCTCACACCCGAGCCGCAAGACATCAAGAGGAAGCTCTGGAAGCCCCAGAACGAGCCCGAGCCGCGCGAGGTTCTGATCGAGGCGGTCCGCGACCAGATCACGCATCCGCTCATGTCGCTCGCCGACGGGTTCGGCCGCGCGATCCGCGCGCCGCAGGAGGCCTGGGATCAGGCCAAGCGGGTGCTCGGAGGGATAGGCGAGATAGTCGCGAAGGGCCAGGCACCGCAGGGTCCCTTCAACACGAGGATCGGGCCGAACCGGCGCTTCTCGATGGCCGAGGTTCCCGTTGCCGATGCGAAGGCGGTGAAGAACGCGCTCGGCGGGACTGTGAACGACGTGGTTCTGGCCGCGGTCGCCGGATCGCTGCGGAAGCTCCTCGAGCATCGTGGCGAGAAACCAACGGGCAGCCTTCGAGCGATGGTTCCCGTCTCGACCCGTGACGTATCCAAGAGGATGGCTCTCGGCAACCAGGTCTCGATGTTCTTCGCCGACCTGCCGGTGGGGATCGCCGATCCGAAGAAGCGGCTGGAGAAGATCTCTGCGGTCACCAAGGAGCTGAAGTCCTCGCACCAGGCGATCGCGGCGACCCGGCTGATCAACACCGCGCAGTGGACGCCGCCGACCTTGCACGGCCTCGCTGCTCGGCTGCTCGCGCGCTCGCGGTTCGCGAACCTGGTCGTGTCGAACGTGCCGGGCCCGCAGATACCGCTGTACCTGAGCGGAGCCCAGCTCGTCGTGGCATACCCCGTGATGCCGCTCGGCCCCGCGCTCGGGCTTTCCGTCGCCGTGACGAGCCTGTCCGGCACGATGGGCTTCGGCTTCACCGGAGACTGGGACGCGGTTCCGGACATCGACTTCCTTCCGGAGGGACTACTCGAGTCGATGGCGGAGCTGAAGAAGGCGGCCGGCGCCTAAGGATGTCTTCGCTCGACCGCCCGCCCGCGCTCCGTACCTTCGCGCAGGACCTGCGCCACGCGATGAAGGCCTGGCGCAGCCATCCTCGCCTGCCGATCTATTCGGTGCTCATCGAGGGCGGGCCGTACATCTTTACGGCCATTACCTACTGGCTGATCGACTTCCCCGACTGCAACCGCCACCGGGGGCACGGTTGCGGACCGCTGTTCATCATCGAGCCCTGGGCGACGCTCATCTTCACCCTCGTCTTCGCGGGGTGGTACGGCACGCAGCGGATCTGGTACCTGCGAGCCTTCCGTGGACGGCAGCTTGAGCCAGGCGAGTTCTGGCCACTCACCTCGGCCTTCCGGCGCCGATACATCGTCCTGGGTCTCCTGTTTGTTGCGGTGGGCATGGTCCCCGTACTGGGCCTGTTGATCTCTCCCGGCAATACCCGTGCCGCGATTGTCGCCCTCGTCATCTGGACCATGGCTCTGGATGCTGCAATCACGTTCGTAACGCCGGCTCTCGCGTTCTCGACGAGAAAAGTGCGTGACGCGTTCCGTATCGGCTTCAAGCTGATCAAACAAACGTGGCCGGCGAGCCTCCTCTACGTGTTCATCCCTCCCCTGGCCCTGCGTGCGGCAGCGGCCGCGGCCTCGGCCTCGACCCAGCGCTCGGCCGTGGTCTTTGCGATCGTGGCGGATGTCTTCTTCGTCCTGCTGCTCGCCTGGTTCAAGGGAGCGACCGCGAGGTTCTACCTGCGCTTCAACGAGACGGGCGACAACGGCGCAGCCTTCCCTGAAACCGCCGAGGGGAGCGAGGACGATACTAGAGCCGCGGAGTCGAATTGAGTCGTGTGATGAGGATCGACAGGGAAGAGTTGCGCGTGGCGGGCGGCGACCTCGCGGACAAGGTCAAGGAGCTGATCCACGAGCGCAACGTCCGCCGGATCATCGTCAAGAACGTCGAAGGTCAGACGATCATGGAGGTCCCCGTCACCGCGGGCGTGCTCGTCGCCCTGGTGGCGCCGGTCCTGGCGGCTGTCGGAGCCCTCGCCGCGCTTGCATCGGAGTGGTCGGTCGTGGTCGAGCGAAGCGAGGACAACGAGCCCGACGCCGACTAAGAACCCGAGTTACCCGTAGCCTCGGTCCCACTCGCTGCGGGGCGGAACCTCCAGATCAGGCACGCTGCCGCTCGTCTTCTCCAGCACCCATGGGCGCAGTGCAGCTCGGCCCGGGCCGTCGAGCCAGGACCAGATCTCCTTCGCGGTGCGCTCGGGATCCTCGAGCTGTGGGACATGCCCGAGGTCCTCGAGCGACCGGAACGTCCAGTCGGTGCGCGCCTCGCTGATAACCCTCGCCGCCGCGAGCTTGACCAGGCGGTCCCCCTCCCCGTTGATGAGGAGCGTCGGCGGGCCGACCCTCTCGAGCATCCTGATGAACCTGCCTCGCCGCAGAAGGACCCTCAGCATCGAGCGCGCCGCGGCGAGAAGGGACGGGTGCGCCCAGGGCATCTTCATCCGGTCGCGAGCGATCGCGACGTGCGCCTCGATGACGTCCTCCGGCACTCGCGATGGGTCCACGCAGCACAGCGCGAACGTCTCGCGGACGAGGCCCTCCGGACCGAGCGTCCGTGCGCGACGTCTCACGAACGCCTCCCCGACGCCGGGCACGAAGTACGCGGAGAAAGCCAGCGTCACCTGCAGGTCGCGCGGCTCCTTCCGCGCCAGCGGGAGCGCGGGATCGAGCAGCACCAGCCCCGCGACCATCTCGGGATTCGCCACAGTCTCCAGGATCGAGACGAGCCCTCCCATCGAGTTGCCGACCAGGATCGTCGGCGTCCCGACCGCCTCGACCAGGAAGCGGTCAAGCCACCGGGCGTTCGCCTGAACGGAGGCCGAGCGCCCCTTGGGCGGCGAGTAGCCGAACCCGGGCAGGTCCGGCGCGAGCACGCGAGCTCGCTCGGCCAGAAGCGGACCGAGGCGGACCCAGTTCACGTGCGATCCGCCGAGCCCGTGGATCAGCACCATCGGCGGACCCGAGCCGCCGAAGTCGGCGACATTGACTGGCCCGCCGACGTCGAGGGTCACGCGCTTCATGACCCCATCCTACGGGCGAGTCGTTAGGACGCTGAAGCCGGCGCGGGTGCCGGCTCCTTCCGGGAACGCCAGATGGTCACCCAGAGGAGGCCGAGCCCGAACACGAGCGTGACCGTCGAGACGATCCCGCCCACGATCGGTATCAATCCGAGCAGTCGCACGATCGCGAAACCCGCGAGGAAGGCCAGCGCTCGAGACTTCGGTGCGGAGACCAACGAGCGGCCGAGCGCCCAGGCGCCGACCGTATACGCGATCGCGTAGATGAACCCGAGGGCGAGCAGCGTGCCGATCCCGAACGGGATGCCCACGACCGTCAGCATCAAGAGTACCGCGCCAACAGGTATACCGATCAGAACGAGGAGACCCCACAGCGCCGCGGCGCCCTTCGAGGACTCCCACGTCGCGGCCACCGAGTCCATCGGCCTCGGCGCGAGCCCGATCAGAAGCAGTCCCAGAAGGAGCAACGATGCGGTGGCCGCCACCCAAAGAGCCACCCTGGCGGCGAACACCTCGATCGGGCGGAAGAAGTCCTTGTTCGGGCTGCGGATCTCGCCGCCTACCTCGGCGCCGTCCTCCACGGTTGGCTCTCGCCTCGACGCAAGGTCGCCTTCGATCGTCGCGCCGGAACGGATCACGACGTCGCCGTTGAAGACGACGACATCGCCCCCGACCGAGCCCGTGACCTCCAGATCACCGTTGAAGGCGATCAGATCGCCGCGAACCTCGCCTGCCGTGGTCACGTCGTCATCGAAGATCACCACGTCGTCGAAGGCCTGGTCCTCGTCGATGCGTGCGCCTCCGGTGAACACGACGAGGTCGTCCTCGAAATGATCCTCGCCGCCCGCTACCGCCGGCGAGGCGATGGCCAACGCGATCAGCGCGGCCAGGAAAAGCGTCGCGGTCCTCTTCATCGGATCTCCTCCCTGTCGAGGTCCTTGGTGGCGGGACCCTGGAAGACATTCCCGTCGGCCTTGTACCTCGAACCGTGGCATGGGCAGTCCCAGCTCTTGTCCGAGTCGTTCCAGTCGACGGTGCAACCCATGTGCTGGCAGCGAGGCGACAGCGCAGTGACCGAGCCGTCGCCCGCCTTGTAGACGGCGACCCGCCGGCCCTCGACATCGACCAGGCCGCCGTGGCCCGGGGCGATGTCGTCCAAAGTGCGCCCGACGGTCTTCGCGATCAGCACGTCCACCGGCGAGCCGTGGGCGATCTTGCTCGGGATCGAGCCGAGCAGGTAGCGCCGGGCGCCGGCCAGGCCCTTGTTTCCGACGAGCACCAGGTCCACCTCGCCGCGGCCGGCGACCTCGATGATGCGGTCGGCCGGATCGCCGTCCTCGATGGTCTCGGTCCTCACGTTTGCCTCACCGGGGCGGTCCTTGGTCGCCTTCTCGAGCGTGATGGCGCCGAGCAACGGATCGCCCACGTGAAGCAGGGTCACCGAGGCGCCGAGGATCTCGGCCAGCTCGAACGCCTTGCGCGTTGCCTCGGTCGCGGTCGCCGAGCCATCCGTTCCCGCCAGCACATTGCTGTAGGCGCCGGCGTCCGGCCGGTCCTCACGCGTATGCACGATCAGCACGTCGCAGGGCGCGCCGTGCGCGACCTTCTCGGCGATCCCACCGAGCCGGAACCTGTTGGCCTTCCCCATACCCACGTTGCCGACGAGGATGAGGTCGGCCCCCATCTGATCCGCCATCCTGGTGATGACCTCGTCGGGCGATCCCTGCTGAAGGTGCGTCTTGGTCTCCACGCCCTCGGCGCGCACCGCGGCTCGGGCGTCACGCAGCACCGCGGTTGCGGCCGCCTGGTCCAGGTTTCCACCGAACGCCGTGACGATCTGGAGCTGTGCGCCCAGGCGCTGAGCCAGGCGGGTCGCCGATCGGGTCGCACGAGTCGCCGTGGTCGACCCGTCCGTTCCGACCATGATCGTCCGGTAAGCCATCTAGAAGGGCTTGAACATCATCAGATAGAGGATGAAGAACAGCGAGCCGAACCCGATCGCGGCGAGCAGCCAGGGACGCGGACCGCTCAGCACCTCGGCCAGCCGCTCCTCGCTCACCGCCTCGGACCCGCCGACCATGGCATCGGTGATCGTCCGGAGGCGCTTGTAGTAGTTCGTGGCGAGGCCGTACATCAGGAACATCGTCAGGACGAACGTTCCGAGGGCAACCCAGATCCACGCCTGTTCCCACCACGATCCCGGGGCGCCGGGCGTGAAGCCGGCCCAGATGCCGGCAGCCAACAGCAGAAGGATGCCGACGTAGGTGAGCCCGATGGCCCAGGCGGAGAGCTGCAGCAGGGCCTGGATCCTTTGGGGCTCTCGCTCGACGCGGACCTTGAAGGCGACACCGACAGACACGCCGTGCCCAAGCACGAAGATCAGCGCGCCGGCCACGTGCACGTACCTCAGCCAGGGATAAAGGTCCAGTGTCTACTCCTTACCCACCAGGGTTCGCAGGTCCACGTCTTCGTCTTCCAGCGCCGCGGGACCGGGCTTGGCCTGCGCAGAGATCAGCTTCATCGCGCGGCGCACGTCCCTGCCTCGGTTCAAGCCGAGCACGGCGAGCAGGACCCCTTCGTTGAGGTAGAACGCGACGCCGTCGCGCTTCTCGAGCGAGCCGCGAGTCACGACTTGGTCCCACTTCATGGCGAACCCCGCGTACTGGAGGTTCACGTCGTACTGGTCGGACCAGAACCAGTGCGCGTCATCGAAGGGGTACTCCCTGCCGAGCATCGACCCGGCGACGTGGGACCCCATCTTGAGCGCGTTGTCGAAATGCTCGGTGCGGATCCGTCCGAACAACGGGTGGTCGTGGTTGGCAACATCGCCACAGGCGAAAACGCCGGGGGCCGAGGTCCGGCAGGCCGCGTCGACATCGACGCCGTTGGAGACCGCGAGCCCGGCGGACTCCGCGAGCTCCGCGTTCGGTCCGATGCCGACCCCTACGACGACCGCCTCGGCTTCGATCGTATCGCCTTTGGTCGTGTGCACCACCACTCCCCCGGCCGCGGACTCGATCCGCTCTACGCCTTCTTCGGTCCTTAGGTCCACGCCCTGCTCGCGGTGTATCTGGCCGTAGATGCGACCGACGTCGTCTCCGAGCGCCCGCTGCAGGGGAACGGGGGCCATCTCGAGGACGGTGACCTCGACGCCCTTGCTGCGGGCGGACGCCGCGACCTCGGCTCCGATGAAACCGGCCCCGATCACCACGAGCCGCTCGCCGCCGAGCACCTTCCTTATGCGGTCGGAGTCCTCGAGCGTCCGCAGGTACAGCACGCCCTCCTCCGGAGCATCGGGGAGGCGCCGCGGGCTGCCGCCCGTGGCCAGCAGGACCGCGTCCGCGTCGATCCGCTCGCCGCCCTCGAGCTCCACCGCGGGCCCTGAAGGGTCGAGCTTCGCGACTTTGGTCGAGAGGCGGACTTCGACCCGGTTCTCGCTGTACCACTCCTCGGGACGGGCGTAGGTGGGCTGGTCCTGTTCGCCGCGCAGGTACTCCTTGGACAGGGGCGGGCGTTCGTAGGGGAGGTGGGGCTCGCTGCCGATCATCAGGAGCCGGCCGTCGAAACCCTGCTCGCGGAGGCCCGCCGTCGCGGCGGCTCCGGCCAGGCCCGCACCGACGATCACGAAGGTCCGCGCCGTCACGGGCGCAATGCTACCCCGGCCTGGGATACCCTCCGCTCGTGCGCCGGGCGCTACCCGACAACGTCGTCATAACCGGCGAGCCCCTCACCGCCGAGGAGGTCGTCGCGGTCGCGAGGCACTCGGCCAAGGTCACGATCGCGGACGGAGTGGCGCCGGCCATGGTGCCCGCGCGTGCGCGCGTCGAGGAGCACCTGGCAGAGGACCGGGCGATCTACGGGATCACGACCGGCTTCGGCTCCCTGGCCGACGTTCGCATCCCCGCCGAGGACCTGGCGACGCTGCAGCGAAACCTGATCCGCAGCCACGCCGCCGCGGCCGGGGAGCCTCTGCCCGACGAAGTCGTGCGGGCCATGATGCTGCTG
>JBOGVX010000039.1:0-11874 GCA_050693165.1 Actinomycetota bacterium
GTGTTGAACTGTGACAGGAGCTCGTCGTCGATGAGCTTCGGCTGCTGGCTGATGGCGCAGAGCCCGACCTTGAACTTGCGGCCCTCGCGAGCCACCCGCGGGAACACGTTCTCCTCCGACCGCTTGCTCCTGGAGATCACTCGCTGAGCCTCCTCGAGCGCGACGAGCGTCGGGGGGAGCGCGGCGAACCGCTCGCGGTCTTCGAGGTAGAGCGTCGAGGCGGACTCGATGAGCTTGCGCGTGATCACCGAGGCGGCCAGAACCTCCTCCATGTCGGACAAGCCGCTGGTCTCGACGAGGACGGAGTAGCCGCCCGCCAGCTCGTCGACGATCCGGCCCGAGAGCGAGGCCTGCGAGCTGTCACGGCTGATGCAGGGCAGCTCGAGGATGCGCTGGGCCCTGCGGCGGATCACCTGGACCGTCGAGGTCGCCGCCCCGATCTGCTTCGCCAGCTCCTCGGGATCTTCGGCTTCGTCCGCTACGGTCGGCAGCCAGTCATCGTGGTACAGGCGGTTGAGCCTGTAGATGGCGTCGACCTGGGCCGGGCTCCAGTCGTAGGCGGTCTGCAGATCGCCCAGCGTGATCTCTCCCAGAGTGAGGCGCAGCGCCGTCGCGCCCGCCAGGACCCCCGGTCGGGTCGCATAGACCTTCAGCCTGTCTGCTGCCCACGGGTGATCCCGCAGGCCCCTGCGGAGACCTCCGCCACCGTCGAGATACTCGCCGTGGGGATCGAAGAGCAGGATCGCGTACCGGCCCTGGGAGCCGAGGATCTCCCCGCTCAACACCTTCATAAGGTTCGACTTGCCCATGCCGGTCGTGGCGAAGACGCCGACGTGGGAGACGAGCGACTCGCCGGTGATGCCGACCTCGAGGTCGATCGTGTCCTCGCCCGAGCGCAACAGCCCGGCTCGGAGATCTCCCATCCGGCCCTCGAGGAACGCGAGGTCGTCCGCCGTAGGCGAGGTGACCCTGGCGAACTGCGCCGGGAGGGACTTGGGCTTGCGGAACTCACCGGACGTGTCGACGTAGCCGAGAGGCGCGCACGTCGCGACCTTGTACAGGCGCTGCTCGGGGTCGTGAACCCTGTACGGCGCTCCGGCCACGTCTCCCGCCATGTAGGCCCCGGCCGTGCGTTCCGCCCAGCTCGGATCCGTCGAGTCCGATCCATAGGTCACGTCGATGACTCGGAACAGGTACCTGCGCGCGCGTTCCGCATCCTCCGCGACGAGCAGCTCGCCGAGGAACAGATCCGAGCCGTAGAACGAGCGGAACCGCGCCTCGAGAACGCTCTTGCCGAATATCCGTCCCTTGTAGTCCTGGTCCATGTCCCTAGCTCCGGTTGAGGATCTCGTGGAAGTCCTGGAACAACGTCTCGATGTCCTCCTCGCCCATGCCGTTACGCGACAGCGCCTCGCGGAACGAGTGACGCAGGTCCGCCACCGCGTAGCCCGAAACCCGTGCGGCCCTGTGCGCTCGTGCGAGTGGGTAGGGGTAGCCGACGAACGCCGCGTCATCCGCGCAACCCGCCAGCCTGCTGAGCACCTCCTGCGGGGGTGCGGGTCCCCGCGCGACGTCGACGCGGAACGCGTGAGAACCGGTCGCAGCGAGACGAGCGACGAAGATGTCGCCCACGTACAGTCGTCCGAACGTCGGGTCGGTCGAGATCCGAGCGGACCATGCCGCCGCTCCGAGCTCGTGATCGCCGCGACGCTTGAGCAGCCCGACCAGAGGCGCGTTCCGTCCCCAGAAGAGAGTGGAGGCCTTGACCACTCCGGCGAGGGATACGCCACGCGCAACCGACTCCTCGTGGGCGGTGCGAACCACCTGGGGAGGCACCAACGGCCCGCCGTGCAACGATCCATCGACCAGAACTAGGTCCCCTCGGTCGGCCTCGCGGACGGTCTCCAGCACGCGCCCCCATTCCGCCCACTCGCGCAACGCGTCCACGGGCCGCGTCAGCTCGGGGACACGCTCGGGCTCGCTTCCCAGGAGCTGGGTCAGCTGCTCGCGCGCGATCTGCTCGAACTCTTCGGTCGACAGCGCACGAACCGTCAGTGGGGGAGACTCGATGACGTCCGTCTGCCCATCTCGGAACCTGACGCGAGCAGCGCGGTAAGCGGCGACGTTGAACGAACGGCCGTCGGCGAGCATGCAGGAGCCTCCGTCCACCGCCCACACCGTTCCGGGATCAATGGGAGCGAGTGGCTCGAGCTTGAACGAGTCCGGATGGCCATCTACGACCACGTCATCTAGGAGGTCGAGCTGTCCCTCGGCGATCCTTATCTGTGAGGCAGGACGTTCGAGCAGGCCGACGACGAAAGCGGCCGCCTCTTCAAGCCCCTGACTGTCCGCCAGATCCGTTCCGGCGTAGATCTCAGCCGGGGTATGCACGCCCATCCCCCCACATCCAGGCGAGGATAGCGCGCACGTCTGACACGTTCGCGTCGACTCGCAAGCGAACGCCGAAAACGAAACGACAAGTTTGACAGCGGCGAATCTCGAGGGCTACGATTCGCGCGCTTCCCCTGAGGGGAGGCGAAAGGCCCACAGAGGCTGAGTAGAGAACGCGGCGCCCCGGCGCTGCGGCCCCAAAGGTCTCTGTGGGCCTTTGGCGTTCCGGAATAAGACCAGCCGCCGGGCCGTTTTCCCTCGGCCGGAAACAGCGGACAGGCGGGCGTAGAATGCCCGCCCGAAGAGGCCTGGAGGAGGGCCATGCCCGAAGAGCCCGAAGAGGTCGAAGGCGAGGAAGGCGAGGGCTCCGCGGCGGAAGGCGCCGAGGAGCCCGAAACCAGCCTCGACGAGATCATTGCGAAGAAAGCGGCCGAGCCGGCCCCCGAGGAGGAGGCCGAGGAGGAATCCGTCCTCGAGACCGGCCGCGGTGACGAGCGAGCCGAGCCGCTCGCAGTCAAGGTCGTCCCTCAGCAGCCGACAGAGTTCGTCTGCAAGAGCTGCTATCTGGTGAAGCACCGCAGCCAGCTGGCTGACAAGCGGAAGATGTTTTGCAGGGACTGCGTCAAGAAGCGCAGCTGAGACTCCCCCTGGCGCTCCTCGCCGCTGCGGGGAGCGGAGTCGCCCTTTGGCTGGCCTTGCCTCCGGCGGATCTCGGCCCCATCGCCCTGATCGCGCTCATCCCTCTGCTTCTGGCCCTGCGCGGGGCCCGCGCGAGGCGCGGGGCACTCGTGGGCCTCGTATTCGGTCTCGTCTTCAACGGCATACTTTTCACGTGGCTGATCCCGGTCAGCATCGTGGCCTACTCGGGACTCGTCATCGGGATGTCGGGCTTCCTGGCTCTGTTCGGAGCTGTCGTCCCCGTGATCTGGCACGAGCGTGCTCCGGTGCGTACGGCACTAGCGATCGGCGCCGCGTGGGGGCTTGTGGAGTGGGTGCGCGGTATCTGGCCGTTCGGGGGCTGGCACTGGACCTGGCTCGGTGCGACTCAGCACGACAACCCGCTGCTGATGCCGCTCGTCTCGATCATCGGAGCCCTCGGGCTCGGGGCGGTCCTCGCGGCGATCAACGCCCTTCTGCTCATAGCGGCCATGAGGGCACCGCGGTGGGGGAGTGCGGCGGTTCCGTTCGGAGTTGCGGCGTTGCTGGCGCTCGCCCCGGTGGCGATCCCCTTGTCGGAACCGGATGGCCCTCCCGTCGACGTCGCGGTGGTGCAGGGCAACGTTCCGCTCGAGCTCGGGACGGCAAGCCGCATCATCGAGGACACGCTCGTCGCCGAGAACCATGCGCGACTACACGGCACCCTCGAGGGCGATCCACCGGACCTCGCGATCTGGCCTGAGAACGCTCTAGACCGAGACCCGACCCGCGACCTCCAGCTCGGGCCGGTGGTGGTGGACGCGATCCGCAGCGTCGGGGCACCTACGTTGGTGGGAGCGATCACGGAGACGCCCGACGGGCGCCTCCTGAACGAAGACCTCCTGTACACCGCCGGGGGAGAGGTGATCGCCCGTTACGCGAAGGTCCATCCCCTGCCGTTCGGAGAGTTCGTGCCGTTCCGCGACGCTCTCGACTGGATCCCTGACATCAACCGCGTTCGCGCGGATCTCTCCGCCGGAACCGAGCCCGGGCGCTTCGCGATCGGCGACATGCGTTTCGCCGCGATCATCTGCTTCGAGAATGCCTTCCCCGACCTTGTGCGCGACTTCGTGACCGACGACACCGGATTCCTCGTCGTCTCGACGAACAACTCGACCTTCGGCGTCAGTCCGGCGCCGGAACAGCATGTCGTGTTGAGCGAGCTACGCGCCGTCGAGTCGGGACGCTGGGTGATCCACGGCGCGCTGTCGGGCATCAGCGCGATCGTCTCTCCGGAGGGAGAGGTTGTGAGTGAGACCGAGCTGTTCGAGCCGGCCATCCTGCGCGCGAGCATCCCCACGGCCTCCGGCACGACGATCTACGACGCGGTCGGGGGCTGGCTCCCGTTCGCTTTCTTCGTACTGCTAGGCCTTGCCTATCTGGCGCCTCGGAGGGATCGGCCCAGAAGCGTCGGGAAGCTCCAGGAGGGCGCGCGCGCCGCGGTGATCCTTCCCACGTACAACGAGCGGGACACGGTCGAGGACGTGATCAAGCGCGTGCTCGCGTCGTCCGACCGAGTGGATGTGATGGTCGTGGACGATTCCTCGCCCGACGGGACAGGCGAGATCGTGCGTAAGGTCGCCGACCGGGAGCCCCGCGTATCGCTCGAGGAGCGGCCCGAGAAGGGTGGTCTCGCCAGCGCGTATCTCGACGGCTTCGTCCTCGCCATCTCCCGGGGCTACGACCTGATCGTCGAGATGGACGCGGACCTCTCGCATCGTCCCGAGGAGCTGAAGAGCCTCCTCGAGGGCGCCCGGACGAACCATGTCACGATCGGAAGCAGGTACGTGCCCGGCGGCCGCGTCCAGAACTGGAGCCTGATCCGTCGCGCTTTGTCTCGAGGAGGCAACATCTACGTCCGCCTGTTGCTCGGCCTTCCGATCCGAGACGCCACGAGCGGATACCGCGTGTACAGGCGGGAGGCCCTACGAGAGCTGATCACGCACCAGCTGCGCTCCGAGGGGTACGCCTTCCAGATCGAGCTCGCATACCGGGCCTGGCGCCGCGGGATGGTCGTCGGCGAGGTGCCGATCACGTTCGAGGAACGGAGGCACGGCCACTCCAAGATCTCGCGGGGGATCGTCCTCGAGGCGCTCTGGCACGTCCTTGCGTGGGCGATCCGGGACCGCCTGCTGCGCAGACGCCCGCCCTCCAGGCATCGCCACCCAACAGCCCTTCCAGTTCCTGCGTAGACAGTTATGGCGAGTAGGGCCCTTGCACGAAGTGCCCCCTCCCAACTCGCCCATAACTGTCATTACGTAACCTTGATGTAGATTCCCCCTCCCGCCTATCCTGCGGCGGCGATGCCCCGTCTCCTGCCGGCCTTGCTGGGTTTCCTCGCCGCAGCACTGATCGTGCTTGCCGCACTTCTTCCCGAGTACGAGCAAGGAGGCGTCGGCTTCGCTCAGATCGACCCGGAGCGCGTGGCGTGGGTCCCGGTCCTCGTCGGCATGCTGGTGGAGGTAGGACTCGTCCTATCCGGGGCCCTCATGGTGGCTCTCGGTGAGTCTCGCAAGCTCGCCGGCGGCCTCCTGTTGGGGGCCGGCGTCCTGGGGCTCACGCTCAGGGTGGTCCGGCTATTCCAGATCGCGGAGGCTCCGGGCCTCGATGCGGGCGTCGGCTCTTGGGTGGACGCGCTGGCCGCCTTCTTCACCGTCAGCGCGGGGGCTCTGGCCCTGTCCGGTGGGGAAGACGAAGACCTCTACGACGAGGACTACGACGACGAAGACGCTCCCGGAGAGGAACCCCCACCCGCTCCCCTGCCGGGGGAGGATGAAGCGATCTCTGGATGATCCATCAGCTCAGGTGCGCCACAAGCTCAGCATCTCCGCCAACTTGGCGCACCTTCAGGGCAACCGCGTCCTCTCGCGAAACCGGCAGGGTTCTGGTGCCGTGCCACCCCCCCGACGGGGCCCCGAACGCGTCTGCTTGCGCCTCCGTGCCATCGGCACGCTCCACGGCGATCACCCAGTCCCCGCTGGGCATCCCCCGGATCTGAAGCTCCACCTCGATGCCGTCCGGCACCGGGCGAAGTTGGGCGCTCGCCTCGCCTCCCGGCGGCACGGACTCGAACGCGACCATCTCGACACCCCCAGGCGGAGCAGGAGCAGACTGGTCCCCGGTGGCGATCACGAGTGCGGTGAGCGCGATCGCGGCGGCAGCGAGCCCGCCGGCGATCCTGACCCCCATCCGCCTCCGGAGGCGCAGCTCGGCTCGGCGACGCTCCCCCGCGAGCCGCTGAAAGACCCTCTCCTCGAGCTCGACCGGCGGTGGAGAGATGGGCTCGACCACGCGCCGGCGATCGGCGGTCGGCAACACCGCCGCGACCGAGGCCAGCTGGTCCGCCTCACGACTGCATTCCGCGCAGCCGTCGAGGTGTGAGCGAAGCGAGCTCTCCTCTGCCTGGGACAGATGGCCAAGGACCAGGGAGCCCAGCTGCTCTCGCCAAGGGCGGTGAGAGTCACTCATCTGACCATCCCATCTCTTCGAGCGTGAGCCGGAGCGCGCGGAGTGCGTAGAACACCCGGCTCTTCACGGTTCCGGCAGGGATCCCCAGCTCCGCAGCCACCTCGGCGTACGGCCGGGCTCGGTAGTAGGTCTCGATCAGCACTCGTCGGTGATCCTCTCCAAGCCTTCGCAGCGCCTCCTCGACCTGCCATGAGACCAGTACGCGTTCGACCCGGTCTTCCTCTCCCTCCGGAGCAACCTCCGCCTGGAGGTCGGCAGGCCGGCGGGCTCTGGCTCGATACAGGTCGATGACGACGTTCCGCATGATCGCGAACAGCCAGGTTCGCAGCGATCCCATCCTCTCGTCGTAGCGCTCGGCCGCCCGCCACGCGCTGAGAAACGTCTCCTGCACGGCCTCCTCGGCCGCACCGCGATCCCGCAGCTGCCGTAGAGCAAATCCGAACAGCTCTCCCCCGTGTGCCGCGTAGGCGGCTCGCAACGCGGGCTCGTCCGACAGGAGCTGCGGCGCGATCGCGCGCAACATCGGCTCGCGCTTCCTCATCCTCGTTGCGGCCCAGGATGACCCCTCATCGAGCTCCTCATGTCGTCGGGCGAAGGGTAGTACGCGTCCGCTCCCCCATCGGTTCAGCGCCTCCCGTTGAACCATTTCGGCCTCAGCTCCGTAGTCCCGGACGACCCGGCTTCGGAAAGGAGAGCCTGCCATCGCACGATCCACCCCAGCCCAATTGCGCGAGCCGATCTCGCGCCCGCATCGAGAGGAGAACCAGATGCACATCGCCAGACGAACGTTCGCCCTTGCCCTGGTCGCGACACTGACCATGGCGGCCATCACAGCCTCTGCTCGCGGAGACGAGCGCTCCAAGAGGAGGATGTCCAGCCACTCTCAGCGACAACTTCGGGTCCTAGCCCTGACCGACGACCAGCGGCTCATCCGGTTCAAGGAGGACCACCCCGAGCTCGCGCAGACCATCGGGACGGTCGGCGGCCTGATCGGTGATTCCTCGCTTGTGGGGATCGACGTCCGGCCTCTCACGAGCACCCTCTACGGCGTCGGGAACGCCGGCGGCATCTACACGCTCGACACGGAGACGGCGGCTGCGACCAAGGTGAGCCAGCTCAGCGTGGCCCTGACAGGTTCCTCGTTCGGCGTCGACTTCAACCCCGCGGCGGACCGCTTGCGGATCGTGAGTGACACCGGGCAGAACCTCCGCCATGACGTCAACACCCCCGCGGGCCCGACCGCCGTGGACACGAGCCTGACGTACCCTCCGGGGGCGGCCACGGGGATCGCAGGCGCCGCCTATACGAATAACGACGCCGATCCCACGACGGCCACAACCCTGTTCGACCTCGACTCCATACTGGACCAGGTGGCCGTGCAGTCCCCGGCGAATTCGGGGCAGCTCGCGCCCACCGGAAAGCTAGGGCACGAAGTCACATCCGTGATCGGATTCGATATCTACAGCACCATCGAGAACGGAACAACGGTCGCGCTGAGAGCTTTCGCCTCCTTGGAGCCGGCGGGCGGAGGAGCCGTCACCCTGTACCGCGTGCGGCTCCTCATCGGTACGGCTGACGAGATCCGCACATTCCGCTCCTCCGATCGGGTCATCGACATCGCGATCCCCGTCGGCCAGACCTGAGCGCGACGGAAAGGAGAACCGGAAACACTGTGGGGGTCGGAGTCCTGACCCCGGCCCCCACTATGGTGTCAAGCGCTGCGGAAAGTCCCCGCCAGTCGGCAAAGGTAGCCGAAGCCCTTTGACGGAGCCGACGAGACGAACGAGCCCGTCAGCCACTGAGGAAGGATCGGCGCCTTGATCGGCACGGTCTCCGAAGGCGGTGTCGTCGGAAGCGTCACGCGAAGCACGTCGATACCGCGACCGACATCATTCGTGTAGACGATGTTCGTGTCCTTGCCGGTGACCTTGCCGGCGGCGTCCCGCTCGGGCACCCAGTACGCGTGCCACGTCTCGGTGTCACCTGTGAAGTAGTAGCCAACCTGCTTGATGTCCCGAGGGTCGCGCACGTCCAGGATCCTGGTTCCCTGCTGGTACCAGCCCTGTGCGATGAAGCCGGCGTCGTGGTACGTGAAGTAGTGAGCCGAGCACAGGGCTCCGGCAACCGTCTTCTCTCCGGTGTCCATGATCTCGGAGTTCCAGTTGTCCAGCGGCTCCATCCTGCCCATATTGTTCTTCAGCTGTGGGTTGTCGTTGATGTACTGCTCGTTGTCGAGGTACGGGATGTACCACGTCGAGAAGGTCCCCTCGGATGCACAGGTCGGATCCAGGTAGTCCTCCTCTGTCACGAGGAGCACGTTGCCGTCCAACACGGAAGCGGTCGCGGCCGAGCCGGAAACCAGACGACCGGTCACCTCATCGCGAACCTGCGTGAACTTCTCGGCGTTGGGGTGGTACGAGTTGTGCATGATGAAGTCGTTGTAGGGACTCTGCTGCCCCTTGGCGTTGGTCGATGCAAGAGGCTTCGGGTTCTCGGGGTCGGAGACGTCGAAGGCGATCGCTCCCCCACCGGCCGATCCCCACATGACGCCGTTGTTGTCGTGGTCCCACTGGTGGATGCCGTAGCTCTTGCCGACGATCGGGTTGATGTTCTTGACCTGCTTGGGATCGTCGAGGTTCGACAGGTCGATGATGTCGAACCTGCTGGGGTTGTAAGCACCGGAGGTGTAAGCGAAGTTGCACTCGATGGTCACGCACTGAACCGTGTGCGTCGACGAGCCCGTGTCGAGCCGGCCGCGGATCGCCGGCATCAGCGGGTTGGTGAAGTCGACGATGATCAGGTGGTTCCCGCTCTCCGTCAGAGGCTCGTCGGTGTCGGTCGGTGTCGCCGCATATACGTCGAGCCCGATCAACACGAACGTGGTTCCGTTTGCGCGCTGCCCCACCGCCATGGCCTCGTTCTCGAAGTGAGGCATCGGAAGGTCTCCGGCCAGGAGCGGCAGAGTCGGGTCGCTGATGTCGTAGGCGGACACCCCGCTGAGGGTGTTCACGTACATATACGGTCGGCTGGGATCGAAGGCCGTCGAGATCGCCCCGATGTCCGGGAAGCTGGCTAGGACCTCGATGTTGTCGCTGGCGACCACTGGAACCGGTACGGCGGAGGCTCCCGTCGGTATCAGCGTCAGGGACGAAAGACATATAACGGACAGGGTCAGTAGAGCGCGGCGCACATTGCCTCCTTGGTCGGCTAATGACCCATTTCGACGTCCCCCTCTCGGACTCCTGCTTGGCCCTATGGCGCCGCAGCCCCGGTTTGAGGTATTCACTCACCATGCAGGACGAGCCTCTGACCATAGGGATCGAAGAGGAGTTCCAGATCGTCGATGCAGACGGGGAGCTCAGCCCGCACATCGAGGCGGTCATGGAGCAGGCCGCGCCGTCTCTGGGCGAGGCCGTCAAGCCGGAGATGATGCAGAGCGTGGTCGAGATCGGCACGAAAGTCTGCGCGAACGTCACGGAGGCCAGGGAGGAGATCGTGCGGCTGCGCGGGTCTCTGGTCGAGATCCTCGGCAAGTCCGATCTTCGCCTCGTATCCGCAGGCACCCATCCCTTCTCCCGGTGGGAGAGCCAGCTCGTAACCGAGAAGGAGCGCTACAGAGCGGTCGAGATGGAGATGCAGGACGTCGTGCGCGAGCTCCTGATATTCGGTATGCACGTCCACGTCGGGATCTCCGACCCCGACCTTCGCATCGACATCTACAACGAGGCACGCTACATCCTTCCCCATCTCCTCAGTCTCTCGACCTCGAGCCCGTTCTGGCTGGGGCGCGACACTGGATTGCAGTCGTATCGGAGCGTCCTTTGGGCGAGGTTCCCGAGGACGGGCATCCCGCCCGACTTCGAGTCATGGGAGGAGTTCCAGAACTTCGTGCAGCTCCTCGTGAAGACGAACTCGATCGAGGACGGATCCAAGATCTGGTGGGACATGCGTCCTCATCACCTCTACCCCACCATCGAGTTCCGCATCTGCGATGCGGCCACCAAGGTCGACGAGACGATCTGCCTGGCGGCTCTCACGCAGGCCTTCGTGGCCAAGCTCGTGAAGCTTCGCCGGCAGAACCTCGGTTTCCGGAAGTACTCACCGAAGCTGATACGGGAGAACAAGTGGCGGGCGATGCGCCACGGCCTGGGCGGCAAGCTGATCGACTTCGGGAAGCAGGAGGAGGTTCCCGAGACAGATCTGATCCACGAGTGGCTCGAGTTTGTGGACGACGTCGTGGACGAGCTCGGATCACGCAAGGACTGCGAGTACGCCCTCCAGATAATCGAGAAGGGAACCAGCGCTCAGCGTCAGCTTGAGGTCTTCAAGAAGACCGGGGACATGAAGGCCGTCGTGGATCACCTGGCCGCCGAGACCGCCGACCTCGGCTAGCCCCTCCCCTACCCCAGCCCGACTTTGGCCAGCCCCGCGAGCGCTGCGGCCAGAACCACCCACAGGATGTTCAGCCGGAACCGCCACAGCGCCACGAAGCTGAATGCGGCGACCGCAACGGCGAACACGTCGACCGAGGACAGGTTCGGAGCCGGCAAGCTGCTCCCCAGCACCTCCGCCGTGCCCACATCGTCGAAGAGCGTCTGAATGGCGAACGTAAGGGCGAGGTTGAGGACAACGCCCACGACTGCCGAGGTGACGGCGGCCAGTGTCGTCGTGAGCGCACGGTTGTCCCTGAGTCTCTCGATGTAAGGGGCGCCCAGGAAGATCCAGAGGAAGGAGGGAGCAAACGTGGCCCAGGTCGCGACGGTCGCCCCGAGGATCCCCGCGAGCAGAGGGTCGAGGCCTCCCGGGTTCTGGTAGCCGGCCAGGAACCCCACGAACTCCGTCACCAGGATGAGCGGGCCGGGCGTGCTCTCCGCGAGGCCGAGTCCAGTAACCATCTGCCCGGGACGCAGCCACCCGAAATCCTGAACCGCCGCCTGGTTGATGTATGCGAGCACCGCGTAGGCCCCGCCGAACGTGACCATCGCCGCCGTGGAGAAGAACAGCGCCTCGTCCCGGAGTACCGGCGGAGCTCCAGGGAACACGGACATCGCGAGCAGAGGAATCACCCATGCCGCCCCGCCCACAAGGAGGACACGTGCCGCTCGCGCGAGAGAGGGCTTCGTGTGCTCGGCCGCGGGAACATCGTCGCGTAGAGCTGTGTCGCGGCCGTCGTCGTGCTCGTCCTCGAGACGGAACAACTCGGGGCGCTGCCTGCCGCCGACGTAACCGATCACCAGTGCGGTCAAGACGATGTACGGAAACGGCACATGGGCCACGAAGATGGCAGCGAACGCGCCGGCGGCTATGGCGGCCATGGCC
>JBOGVX010000040.1:0-24158 GCA_050693165.1 Actinomycetota bacterium
CTCGTGAACCGCTGCGCCTGTTTCAGCGAGTAGGTGTGCTCCTCGCCGTCCTTCGTGTAGAAGAGCAGCTTCCCTTTCACGTTCACGCGCACGAGGTCGTCCAGCGAGATCCCCATCTCCTGCTGGGTGATCTCCTCCATCAGGCCCTCGTAGGTGAACGTCTTCGAGCAGAGGAGCCCGAGCGTCCACGCGATCCTGCGCCGGTACTTACCGAGCCGCCGGGCCTCCAGCGCGCCGGTCACGCTGGCCTGGCACGACATGCCGACCAGCGCCACCTGCTTGAGGCCCATCTGCATCGCCTGCGTCAGCGCGAGCGGGTTCGCGGAGTACGTGTACCTGGAGCCCGCGGTGGCGAGCACTTCCTCGGCCGTCGTAACCACGGCCGGCTCGGCGTCCCACTGCTTCTCCTCGGACAGCTTGGATGTCAGCGCTCCGTCGATCTCGCCCTCCGCGAGACCCCAGATCAGCAGCGCGGACACGACGCCGCCGTCCTGTCCCGAGGCGAGGGCGCGGGGGTCCGTGGCGCGTGCGAGGACGATCGAGCGGTGGACGCCGATGACCTCGTCCGGAAGCCGCGTGCGGCCGAAGAACATCCGCTCGATCTCCGGCTCCCACTCCCTGAACCTCGGGCACGCCCGGGTGCAGATGTCGCATCCGCGGTCGCCGTGCGCGCAGTGGTCGGGCGCGCCCTCCTCCAGGTGGACCGGCTCGTTGTTCTCGTAGCCGAGGACGTTGAAGGGGCAGACGACCACGCAGGCTGAGCATCCGGTGCACAGGCCGGTCGCCACCACCTCGACCCACAGGTCGCTCCACTGAGTTTTGTCGGTCGAAAGCGGCATCCACGGCGAGTATAGGGCTAGCGTTATCCCGGGTATGAGCAAGTATTAGGGCTCACCCTGACAGGAGGTGTTCGATGCGCCGCAAGCTCCCGATCATGCTGTCCCTATCCCTCTCGCTCGGCCTGGGGGCCGCCGCCTGCGCCCAGGACGATCCCGCGATCACCGCGGAGGGCGGCGGGGACGAGAGCGGTGGGCAGGAGGATCAGGGGGAGGGGCACGAGGAACAGGGCACCAAGATGATCGCGGGCGAGCAGGCCACGTATCACGGCGACGCCGACGTCAGGGGCTCGTCGGAGTTCGAGATCGAGGCCGACGACTTCTACTTCGGCCCGACGGTCCTGGAGGGCGAGGCCGGCCAGACCCTGAGCCTGGCTCTTCACAACGAGGGCGGTGCGGCCCATACGTTCACGATCGACGAGGCGGGTATCGACGAGGAGCTCCAGCCGGACGCTGAGGCGACGGTGGGGGTCACGTTTCCCGCCTCGGGCGCGCTCGTCTTCTACTGCAGGTTCCACCGGGGCTCGGGGATGCTCGGAGCGCTCTCTGTCGGGGGCTCGCTCGATGCGGGCGGCTCAGAAGACTCCGAGGATTCCGAGAGCCTCGAGGGATCGCCGGTCCCGGATTACGAGTACTGAGTCAGACCGAGAACGACTCGCCGCACGCGCACTCGTTGGTGGCGTTCGGGTTGCGCACCTTGAGCCCGCCACCGAGCAGCGCGTCGGAGAAGTCCAGCGTCGATCCCTGCACGATCGGCACCGAGCGAGGGTCTATCAGGATGCGCACGCCGAAACCCTCGACGGTGAGGTCGTCCTCGGCCGGGCCGTCCTCGAGCGAGATCTTGTAGGAGAACCCCGAGCATCCGCCGGCCGTGACTCGGAGCCGCAGGACCGCCTCGGCCCGTCCCTCACGCTCGGCCAGGATGCGGACGCGCTGGGCCGCGGCTTCGGTGACCGAGATCGGGTCCGACGTCCGAGTGGCTTCCATGTCTCCATAGATGGTATCTCAGGGCTCGTGGATCTCGACCTGAAGGGGCGTCCGGCCCTCGTCGCGGCCGCCAGCAAGGGGCTGGGCCGCGCCTGCGCGCTCTCTCTGGCCGCCGAGGGGGCCGCCGTGGCCATCTGCGCCAGGGACCGCGGCGCGCTTGAGGAGACACGGGACCAGATCGCGGAGGAGACCGGATCGACCGTGGTCGCGATACCCGCCGACGTCTCCAAGGAGGAGGACGTCCTGCGCTTCATGCGCGAGGGCCGCGAGGCCCTGGGCGGGTGCCAGATCGTCGTCGCGAACGCCGGAGGCCCGCCGATGGCCCAGTTCGAGGAGCTCGGTGACGAGGCGTTCCGTGACGCGCTCGAGTCCCTCCTGTTCTCGAGCATCCGCATGGCCAGGGAGGCGATCCCGTCCATGCGAGAGGCCGGCTACGGCAGGATCGTCGTGATCTCGTCTATCGCGGTGAAGCAGCCGATCCCGAACCTGATCCTTTCGAACTCCGCCCGTGCCGCTGTGGCCGGATGGGCGAAGACGCTCGCCGACGAGGTGGCCGGGGACGGGATCACCGTGAACTCGATCATGCCCGGGCGCGTCATGACCGGCCGCGTCCGGCATCTGATCGAGACCGCATCGCAGGGTTCCGGCCGGTCGCTGGACGACGAGCGAGAGGCGCAGCAAGCCCTGATCCCCGTGGGGCGGTTCGGCAAGCCCGAGGAGGTGGGCGACTTGGTGGCGTTCCTGGCCTCGCCGAGGGCGTCGTACGTAACGGGGACATCGATCCTCGTGGACGGAGGGCTTTACCGCGGCCTGATGTGACTCAGACGACGCGGAGGTCGCCGAGTTCGACCACGTCGCCGCGAGCCGCCTTGACTTCCCGTGCTGTTCCGCCGGCGGGGGAGAGCACCGTCAGCTCGTAGGACTCCTCGCCGCCGTCGCGCTGGATGTGCGGCCTGGTCGAGGGGTTCACGTGCCACTCGAACGTCCCGTTGGGGGCCGTGCGAGTGCGGGCCTCGAAGATCTCCTCATGCTCCTTGCGTCCGCCCGGCGCGGTGCCGTCGCCGAACAGCCACAGCGGGCTCTGGAAGCGCTTGCGCGTTACGAGCTCCGCCTGCACTCCGGATCCCGCCCCGTTCACCACTCGCCCGCGAAGCACCGCGTGGTGGAGCTTGCGTCCACCGAGCGCCGTGGTGAGCCCGTCCGGCAGTCCCGAGCGGGGCGAGCGGTGTTCGGGCAGCATCGCCATCTCCTCCGTGATGAGGATGAAGGCCTCCCTGTTGCTCTGGTAGGTCGCGGGGACGTACGAGAGATACGCGGGATGGAACTCCGAGGTCCCGTGCTCGAAGAGGAAGCTGATGCAGGAGACCGCGCCGTAGAGGGCGTCCGGCGTGGTCCCCTCCGAGGTGTTGTACTTCCGGGCCCTGTACCCGTTGAAGTCCGCCATCGCGTCGCCGAGGTCCTTGTACAGGTCGGCGTCCGGCGCCTCGCCCATCTCGTTCGCCCAGGGCCAGATGATCTCCTGCGCGTAGGTGTGGTGAGTCAGCGAGCCGGTGATGTGCCTGGTGGTCATGAGCCAGCCGATGTTTCGGGACTCGGGCTCGCTGTACGGGGAGTCGCCGCGGTGGGCCTGAGAGTGGATGTCGCTGGAAGACGAGCCGGGCCGCCCCCAGGTGTAGGCGTAGTTACGGTTCGGATCCACGCCGTAAGCGTCGAACCCGCGCGCGGGAGCCGGGTACTGGGATCCGCTCGCTCCTTCGGCCACGCCGAGGCCGTCGCCCGCGAAGTAGTCGGTGAGGCTGCGCCGGTTCTTCCGCCAGTACTGCCCGCGGCCGCCGAGGGCGACGCCCTCCTGTCCCTGGCCCAAAGCGGTCTCCCTCGAGTGGTTGAACCCGTCGGGGTTGATCACGGGAACGACCGTGGTGCGCACGTGGTCGAGGATGGCGGTTATCCGCGGGTCCACGCCGTCGTTGGTCAAGAGGTCGTACGCCCACATGATCGACATCTCGACGGCCGGCCATTCCCGAGCGTGGTGCACGCCGTCGACATGGAACGTGGGACGCGCATCGATCGCGTTCACGTTCCGGGCGATCTCGAGGCCGAGGACGCGCCGCCCCTCGAAGGTCGTGAAGGGAAGCTCGAGGAGCCGAGCCTTCCCGGGGTTGGCCTCCGCCAACTGCCGGAGGTCGTTCTCGACATCGGCCAGCCGTCGGTAGTCGGTCCTCTCACCGGGCTGGGGGTCGAGGCCGGGGGTACGCACGGCGGCCTGGCGCGACGCGGCCAGGCCTCGAGCTACCACGTCGGTCTCGGTGACCGTGAATCGCGCGCCGGCAGCTCGGAGCTGCTCCAGCTCGCCGGGCCACAGCAGCACCTCGATCGAGCCGTCGTCGAAGACCCTGTGTGTGTCGTCCAGCCCGGGCGGCAGGCCGCCGCGGACCGGCCACACCCGTGCCAGCCTCAGAGGCTCGTCGGAGGGTGTTCGCGCCTCGGCGGCCAGAGCCCGGGAGGCAGGCAGGGCGGTGCCCACGACCAGCCCCGCGCCGGTCACGGCTCCGCGGCGCAGCAGCTCCCGTCTGCTCATCCTCTTCATGGTCAGGACGGCTTCGACACCGGAGCGCCTCTTTCCTGCCGGGGTGCTCTCCGGGGGGTTTGCGCGAGCGGGGTGCGGGTATCCTTTGCCGCCTGTGACCGGACCGCCCCGGAACCTCTCCGCGCTGCTCCTGGCTGCTTGCATGGCCATCTCGAGCCTCGCAGCGGCAGGCGCCCGGCCGGCCGTCGACAGGCCCTCCTTCGCCCGCCCTCTCGCCCCGATCCCGCTCGAAGCCAGGCTGCGCCCCGACCCGGGGCGGTGGTCGCACTCGGTGAGCGAAGCGGCCGAGTCTTCGGCCGCCAACGAGGGTGGTTTCCTCGGGATATCCGGGACTGGGGAAGAGTCGCCCTCTGACACGACGGGAGCCGGCGGCGCCGGCTTCGTGGTGACGGCCGTGAACGTGTCCTACGCGGTCTGGCCGCGCTCGACGCTCACCGACCCGCCCGCCGTCGTCCCGCCCCTGGTGTCGGGCTCACTGAAATCCCTTTTCCCGAGTCTCCCGGCAGGGATGTTCGTCTTCGACCCGAAGGTGGTCTACGACCCCTACAGCGGCCGATTCGTGCTGGCCTTCCTGGGCGCACACGGCGCTCCCTTCACGCCCGGCACCCAGAGCGCCAAGATCCTGATCGCCTCGATCCCGGACGCGACCGCCGCCGATCAGTCCACGTGGTGCATGCGTCAGATCAACGCGGATCAGATCAAGAAGGACGGCAAGCAGTTCGGCGACTACCCGGGCCTCGGGTTCGACAAGACTCACGTCTTCGTCACTAGCAACCAGTTCAGCTTCGGACACACCGAGGAGTTCAACTACACCCAGATCCTCGCGCTGGGGAAGGCCGGGCTCTACAACTGCGACGGAAAGTTGAGGATGACGGCGTTCGGCGGGGAGGAGACGAGCAACCCCAACGGCACTCCCGCCTTCACGATCCAGCCGGCCATCACCGAGTCCGAGGCGGGGCTCGGGGAGACCGAGTACCTGGCGAACTTCCAGGAGAACACGTGCGGCTTCCTGTGCGGTAACAAGCTCACGATCTGGCGGGTCAAGAAGAAGGGGAAGGGGCTCGACCTCGCATCGGATCAGGTCAACGTGGCGCCGGGACGCATGGCTCCCCTCGGCAGCCAGCGCGACGGGTCCGCAACCTGCAATCCCGTCGAGCACTGCTGGGACACCGGCGACCTCAGGCTCGTCACGGCGTTCTACGATGCCGACAGAGACCGCTTCTACACGGCTCACGCCGTGCGCTTCGACATCACCCCTGGGGATGGCTACCTCGAGTCGAGCATCCGCTGGTACGAGGTCGATCCGTCACCCATCAAGAGATCGAAGGTCACTCGCTCGGGGATCATCGGCGACTCGGGCCGTGATGTCGGATGGCCCAGCGTGGCTACCGATTCGGCCGGGAACCTGTTCGTCAACTACAACAGGGCAGGGGCACCCGTGCCGGGCGAGTACTTGTCGGCCGCGCTGGCGACCGTGCCGCCCGGGTCCAGCGTCCCGAACGCCAACACCGTGCTGGTGCCAGGCGAGGCGCTGTACGTCGACCAGAACGGAACCCCGCAGAGGTGGGGCGACTTCACCGCCGCGAACCGGGACCCGCTCGATCCGCTCGACATCTGGACGGTCAATCAGTACGCACGTAGCGACGGGATCCCTCCGACCACCAACCTCTGGCAACAGGTGGTGAACAAAAGCTCCTTCGTGTGAGGCCCCGAGCTCTCGCGGCTACGATTGGCCGATGGGCGGCATCCGGGATCTGTTGCGCGAAGGCTTGCTGCCGGCGCGTCCCGACCCGCCCCTTCCGCCCGGAACTCCCAGCGGCGTGCTCGTGCCGCTGATCGAGCGGGACTCCTCGCCTCCCGCGCTGCTGCTGACTGTGAGATCGCAGGAGGTGCGAGACCACAAGGGTGAGATCTCGTTCCCCGGTGGCGTCCGACACTCGGAGGATCAGGACCTGCTGACGACCGCCATGCGGGAGACCGAGGAGGAGCTGGGGATACCCGCCGACGGGTACGAGGTGCTCGGGGCGCTGCCGCACGTGGACACCGTGGTCAGCGGCTACGTCATCGTTCCGTTCGTCGCGGTGCTTCACGACATGCCCGAGCTGGATCCGAGCCCCGCCGAGATCGCCGAGGTTCTCGAGATGGAGGTGGAGCAGCTCGACCGGGTCGAGGAGGAAGTCAGGCTGGGAGCATCGCCGGGCTGGTTCGCGTACACGGTGGATCACCACACGGTGTGGGGCGCGACCGGGCGGATAGTGAACTCGTTCCTTGAGACGCTCAGACGAGCGGGATGGCGAGGAGGATGAGCATGCAGATGTGGGAGTACGCGACCGTGCCTCTGATCGAGCACGCGACGCAGGAGATCCTGAATCAGTGGGGCGAGGACGGATACGAGCTCGTGACCGTCATCCAGGGCCCGCAGGGGGTCGTCGCGTACCTGAAGAGGCCCAAGGCCTGAGCCCTGGCCGGGCCTCAGAGCTTGGAGCCGGTTGCGAGTCCGAGCTCTCGCTCGGCGAGCATCTTCGCGAGCGTTAGCTTCGCCTCGTGACGGGCCTTGAGGTCTGCCCACGAAGCCGCGATCCGCAGCCATAGTCCCGAGGGAGCCCTGGTCTGAAGTGTGATCTGTGCCTGAGCCATCTTGGCCTCCTTTCGGCCACGGCACCCCTCGTGGGTACCGACTGACCGTCAGTCACTATACTGACCAACGGTCAGTCTGTCAAGAGAGGCTGGATCTGGAGCAGGGCTGAGGGGGGGCTAGGGGGCCAGGGCCTTGCGGACGAGCTCTTTCGCCCCCTTCAGGAAGCGTTCACGGTCGATGTCCTCGCCGTACAGCACCTCGTGGATCAGGTAGCCGTCGATGGCGTGGTGGAAGAACCTCGCCATGATCTCGGGGTCGGTCGAATGGAACGCTCCCGCCTCGATGCCGGCCTGGATGCCCGATGCGAACATGGCATCCACCCTCTCCTCGCACTCCCGGAAGATCTGGTCGGTCTCGGGGGAGAGCCCCTCCTGCATCAGGACGTGGACCATGTCTCTCCGCTCGAGCATGAAGTCGACGAAGCTCTCGATGACGCTATCGACCAGCGCCCACCAGTCCTCCTGCCCCACGCGTTGGTACTGCTGGGTGGCGTGGGCGAGGATCTCGTCGATTAGCCGCTCCTTGAGCGCTCCGAGGAGCTGGTCCTTGGAATCGAAGTAGAGGTAGAAGGTTCCCTTGGCGACGCCGGCGGTGTCGGTGATGTCCGAGACCGTGGTCTTCGAGATGCCCTTGTCCGTGAAGACGCGGACGGCGGCGTCCATGAGCTCCTTCCTCCGGACGTCGGGGCTCTTCGTTACGCGCTTGCGTATGGTGAGGTTCATGGCTGACTGACCACGAGTCAGTATACCCGCGAAGCAGGAATCCGCGCACGGGGGGCGAACCTTCTGAGGGACAGGCCCGCGCCCAGGAGGTAGAGATGAAACGGTCCTTGCTCGCGCTCGCCGCACTTCTCGTATTGATCCCCAGCACCGCGAAGGCCGAGACCCCCGACTTCACCCAGAAGGTCGACGCCGGGACCACCTACACGTGGCAAGGCAACACCGCGCTCGGCCTCAACGTCAACTACCACGGCATGTTCGACGGGGTCCATCCCACACCGTCGGGAACTTGCTCGGACGACCGGGATTCGTACTGCGACACGATCCTGCTCGAGCTCAGCAACCCGCTTACTCAGGCCGAGATCGACAGCGGCAAGACCTCCAAGAAGAAGAACGTGACGATCACGACCACGGGCTACGGACCGGTTCCGGACCCGGCTACCGACTTCGACCTGAAGGTCTTCGTGAGCGATGCCCAGGGAACGAAGGGCGACCTGCTCGGAGAGTCGGGAGCGTGGGGTTACGACGACGGTGATGGCACCGAGACCGTGACCGCGCAGATAACCACGACGTTGACGGAGCCCTCCAAGTTCGTGCTCGTCGAGGTTGTCTTCTTCATCGTCGCGAACTCGAGCTACTCGGGATCCGCGAAGTTCTGAGGCCCTAGGCCTCCAGCGCCCGGCGGAGATCCTCGACCAGGTCGTCGGGGTGCTCGATGCCGACCGAGAGGCGCACCAGCGCGGGTGATACCTCCAGCGGGGAGCCCTCGACGCTGGCGTGGGTCATCGGGCCCGGAACCTCGATGAGGGACTCGACGCCGCCCAGCGACTCGCCGAGGAAGAACAGGCGAGTGGACTCAGCGACCTTGATCGCCTCCTCGGCCGACGGCATCTCGAACGAGACCATCCCGCCGAAGTCCCGCATCTGACGCTTCGCCACCTCGTGCTGCGGGTGGCCGGCCAGGCCCGGGTAGTGAACGCGGGCGACGCGCTCGTGTGAGGCGAGGAACTCCGCGACCTGCCGCGCGCCCCTGCAGTGGGCCTCCATGCGAACCGCGAGCGTCTTGACGCCTCTCAGTGCCAGATAGCAGTCCATCGGACCGGGGACCGCGCCGACAGCGTTGATCAGGAACTCGAGCCGCTCGGCGGTCTCGTCGTCATTGAGGATCACCGCCCCGCCGATCAGGTCCGAGTGCCCCCCCAGGTACTTCGTGACCGAGTGCACCACCGCGTCGGCGCCGAGCTCGAGGGGACGCTGGAGATACGGCGTCGCGAACGTGTTGTCGACGACGAGCCACGCGCCGGCTTCGTGGGCCGCGGCCGCAGCCGCCGCGATGTCGATCACCTTGATCAGCGGGTTGGTGGGGGACTCGATCCACACCGCTCGCGTCTCCTCGCGGATCGCCTTGCGCATGGCCTGCGCGTCGGTCAGGTTCGCGGTGTCGAACGTGACGCCCCATTCCGACAGCACCTTGGCCAGTAGCCGGTAGGTCCCGCCGTAGACGTCGTCGGCCAGGAGGACGTGGTCGCCGGGCTTCAGCTTCGCGAGCAGCAACGTCGTCTCAGCGGCAAGGCCGGAAGCGAACGAGAAGCCGTGCTGTCCGCCCTCCAGCGAGGCGAGCGCCCGCTGAAGCGCCTCGCGCGTCGGGTTGCCCCCACGTGCGTAGTCCCACCGCATGGGCTTGCCCACCGCTTCCTGCCGGTAGGTCGAGGTCTGGTAGATCGGGACGTTGACCGCGCCGTAGAGCGGCTCGGGCTCCTGGCCGTCGTGTATCGCCCGAGTCTCGAAGTGGTCGTCGTCGGCCATCAGCTGTTGGCCTTTCGCCGGTGCGCCAGGAACTCGAGCAGGTCGGAACGCGTCAGCACGCCGAGGGTGCGACCGCTGCCGGAGACCACCACCGCGGGCGCGTGCTGGAGCTGCTCGAACGCCACTTCGACCGGGTCCTCGCGCTCGACCAGTGGCAGGGGCGGACCCATCACCTCGACGACGTCGGCCTGTAGCGCTTCGGGGTCCCGGAAGATCCTGTCGAGCAGGTCACGCTCCTGGATGCTTCCGACGATGCTGGTGACGTCTCCCGCGTCGTCACGAGCCACCGGCGCCTGCGAGATGCCGTACTGCTGGAGGGTGTCCACGGCGTGCCGCACCTTCTCGTGCGCGCCGATCGACACCAGCGGCGGCAGCTCGCCGTGCTTGCCACCGAGGACCTCCTCGACTTTCACGACCTCCGGTCGGTCGATGAATCCGTACTGGAGCATCCATGTCTCCGAGTACAGCTTCGAAAGGTAGTTGCGGCCGGTGTCGGGGAAGATCACGACGATCGTCTTGCTCTCGTCCAGGTCCTTGGCCACCTCGAGCGCGGCGTGCAGCGCGGTGCCAGACGAGCCCCCGACGAGGATCCCCTCCTGTCGGGTGATCGCTCGCGCCAGGAGCAGCGAGTCTCGGTCCGAGACCCGCACGTAGCGGTCCACCACCTTCGGGTCGAACGTCTCGGGCCAGAAGTCCTCGCCGATCCCCTCGACGAGGTACGGGCGAGCCGGCTCTTCGGGCGCCGAGAACAGGGAGCCCTCCGGGTCGGCGCCGACGATCATGACCTCGGGCCTCTTCTCCTTTAGATAGCGGCCTATACCCGTGATGGTCCCGCCGGTTCCCACCCCGGCGACGAGCACGTCGATCTTGCCGTCGGTTTGCTCCCAGATCTCGGGGCCGGTCGTCTCGTAGTGAGCCTGCGGGTTCTCCTGGTTGAAGTACTGGTTCGGCTGGAAAGCCCCGGGGATCTCCTCGGTCAGCCTGTCCGCCACCCGGTAGTAGGACTCCGGAGACTGGGGTGCCACCGCGGTCGGGGTGATGATGACCTCGGCGCCGTACGCGCGAAGCAGCGCAACTTTCTCCTGGCTCATCTTGTCCGGCATCACGAAGATGCAGCGATAGCCCTTGATGGCGGCGGCGATGGCCAGGCCGTGACCGGTGTTTCCGCTGGTGGGCTCGATGATCGTCCCGCCCGGCTTGAGGAGGCCCTCTTTCTCGGCGGCCTCGATCATCCTCAGCCCGATCCGATCCTTGACGCTGCCACCCGGGTTCAGCATCTCCAGCTTGGCGAGCACGGTTGGCCGCACGTTCGCCGCCACCCGGCCCAGGCGAACGAGCGGGGTGTTGCCCATGGCGTCGAGGAAGGTCTCTAGGAACTGCATGGCCCCTATCGTCGCATCCGGCGGTGGCCGGCGGCCAGCGCCTCGAGCTCATGCGGTGAGCTGGAAGATCCCGCTGCTGTCGCTGAAGTAGACGCGCCCGTTCGGTCGGCGCTCCACGGCCAGCACGCCGGAGGAGTGGTCGTACAGGGTCGCCTCGCCCGTCACGTCGTCCCGCTGTCCGTCGAGGCTCAGGTTCAGGATCCTCCCGCCCCCGTAGACGCCGACAAGCAGGTCACCCTCGACTGTGTCTCCCAGGCCGCAGCCGTAACAGAAAGCCGCACCGGTGGGCACGATCGTCGGCGTCCACTCGTGCTCGGGCTCCGAAGGGGACGGGCCCTCCGTGCTCGTGTTCGGGCAGCTCGAGCCCACGCCCCAACCGTAGTTCTCGCCGGGCAGCACGAGGTTCACCTCGTCCTCGCACTCCGGGCCGTTCTCGGTCTGCCATACGGTGTCGTTCACCGGGTCGAACGTGAAGCCGAATGAGTTGCGATGGCCGAACGAGTAAGCCTTGCTGCCGGGGAGGGGATTGTCGCCGGGCCTGCCTCCGGTACGGTTGAGGCGCAGCACCTTGCCGGCCGGATCGTCCAGGTCCTGTGAGCGCGACGGTACGGCCTGTTCGCCCGTCGCCACGAACAGCTTCCCGCCGGGACCGAAGTGGATGGGGCCACCGTTGTGGTTCGACGCGCCGTCGATGGAGATCCTCAGCAGGCGGTCCTCGGTCGGGCCACCGCCCGAGCGCTTCCGGAGCCGCACCACCCTGTTCTCGAGCGGCGACTCGCTCGTGTAGAAGACGTAGATCCACTGGTTCTTCGAGCGCTGCTTCTTGTTGCCCTTGTTCCACCTCGGATCGACGGCTATGCCGAGCGCGCCCCTCTCGCCGTCGCCGTCCACGGGCCCGACGGCTCCCCAGCGGCTATCACGCCTGCCCTTGAGGGTGTAGCGATGGATCTCGCCGCTGTACCGCTCGAGGTAGAAGATCTGCTTCCCGTTCGGGGTGAACGCGAACGCTGCGGGCCAGCAGTCACCGCAGGCGAGTAGCCGGCTCGCGCCGGCCGCGGACCGGGAAGCGCCGCGTACGGGCTCGGCCTGTATGGACGCGACGAGCGCAAGAGCGAGGATGAGACCCGGCCACCGTCGCATGGCGGGCAACTCTACCGGCTCGATTCGGTGACGGCCTCGCCGCCGATGAAGGTGGCGACGACCGGGTTGTGCCCTGGCCGGTACGGAACCATCCGTATGTCGGGTCCCTCGAGGATCGCGAAGTCGGCCCGCGACCCCGGGCCGAGCCAGCCGTGCCGCTCGTGGAGGCCGAGCACCCACGCCGCGTTGATAGTCGATGCCACGAGAGCTTCCCGCGGCGCCAGGCGGTACAAGGAGCACCCGATTGCGATGGCCTCGGGCATCGACTGGACGGCCGAGGTGCCTGGGTTGAGGTCCGTGGCGAGCGTGAGTGCCGCTCCCGCGGAGCGTAGGGCGGCCACGGGGGGACGCTGGGACCCCAGCATCAGCGTCGAGGCTGGGAGCAGCCCGGCGCACGTGCTCGAGCTCCCGAGCGCTTTGGCGCCCCCCGGAGACAGGTGGTTGAGGTGGTCGGCGCTTCGAGCTCCCAGGGCCGCGGCGATCTCGGCCGAGCCCGTCCAGGAGAGCTGCTCCGCGTGACACCTGATAGGAAGGCCGTGCTTCGCTGCAACCGCGGCGACGCGCTCGAGGTCCTCGTTCGTGAACGCTATGTCCTCGACGTAGATGTCCACCGCGTCGCAGAGGTTCTCCCGGGCGGCGGCCGGGATGAGCTCCTCACAGGCGAGCCTCAGCCAGGCCTCGGCGGTCATGCCTTCGGGCACGGCGTGCCCGGCCAGCAGGGTCACGGTTGCCGTCTGGGGCGCCTCCTCGGCGAGGCGGCGAGCGAGCCGGGCCTGGCGCAGCTCGGCCTCCACGGAGAGCCCGTAGCCGGTCTTGAGCTCCAGAGCGGTCGTGCCGTGTGCCGCCATCTCCCCGAGGAGTGGCGCGCAGAACTCCATCACCTGATCGTCCGACGCCTCGGCCAGCATCCGAGCGCTCCGGGGGATTCCCCCCTCGCCGTGCTGCTCGGCATAGGAGACGCCGGCGAGCCTTGCCTCGAACTCGTCGTCGCGCCACCCGTAGAACGGGAGGTGTGTGTGGCAGTCGACGAACCCGGGGATCACGGTGCGCCCTGCGAGCTCCTCGTCGATGGGCCCGTCCCAGCCGGAACGCGGCCCGGCAAAAGTGACGGAGTCGCCTTCCCAGGCAAGAACTCCGTCGGAGACCGGCTCGACGGGAGTGACGGCGGGGACCGGCACGCGGTCAAAAGCGCAGGTGAATAGCGTTGTCGATGCGATGGCCGGCAGTGACTAGTCCTTTCTGACTATGAAAATGGCCCGAAATGACCATTTCCTTTTCAGCCAACTTGCCGAATCATATGGATAGAAAGCTTGCCCGGTTCGCCGGGCATGCAAGCAGCACCTCGAGAGGGCGCTCGGGTGCTGCACGCGCCAAGAGGGGGATCTGCGGGCAATCCCCCTCTGGCTTTTTGGGGGCCCGGCCGCAGGAAGGGAGCGGCCGGGCCTCATTTCTTTCCCCGCCTCTTAGCGTTTGGGACGAGCGTCACCCGAGGGGTGGCGTGTCTTCCTTTCGAGAGAGCAGGGTGTCCCACCAGGGATGCTTGTCGCGGCCACCCGCGAGGTCGATGTGAACGTGCTTCGTCTCGCGATACTCGTTGTACCCCTGGATCCCGTGCTCGCGTCCGATACCCGACTGCTTGTAGCCGCCGAACGGGTAGCGCGGGTTGATCATGTGGTAGTCGTTGATCCAGACGGTCCCGGTCCTGAGGCGCTCTGCGACCGATACCGCGCGCGGGACGTCGTTGGACCAGACCGCGCCGGCCAGGCCGTAGATCGAGTCGTTGGCCATGGCCACGGCCTGAGCGTCGTCCTCGAAAGGGATGACGACGAGGACCGGCCCGAAGATCTCCTCCTGGGCAACCTTCATCGAGTTTTCGACGCCGGTGAGGATCGTGGGCCGGTAGTAGTAGCCCCCCTCGTGCCCGTCGACGACGGCTCTCTCGCCTCCGACGGCTACTTCGGCGCCCTCGCCCTTGCCGATCTCGACGTAACGCTCGACGGTCTCGAGCTGGCTCTTCGCCACGACAGGACCGAGGTCCGAGGAGGGGTCGAGCGCCGGGCCGACCTTCAGCTCCTCGGCCCGCTTGACGAGCGTCGCCACGAACTCGTCCTCCAGGCCCTTTGCAAGGAACAGGCGGCTCCCCGCGGAGCACACCTGGCCCTGGTGGAAGAAGATCCCCCACAGCACGCCGTCCACGGCGTAGTCGAGGTTGACGTCGTCGAGAACGATCGAGGGCGATTTACCGCCGAGCTCGAGGGTGCACTTCTTCACCGACGTCGAGGCCAGTTGCATGATCCGGATGCCGACCTCCGTCGAGCCCGTGAACGCGACCTTGTCCACCCCTGGATGCGAGATCAGCTCCTCGCCTGCTCCCGCGCCGGGGCCCGAAAGCACGTTGACCACGCCCTCGGGGAGACCGGCCTCCAGGGCGATCCTGCCGAGCTCGATCGACGACAGGGGGGTGTAGGAAGCGGGCTTCAGGATCACGGTGTTGCCGGCGGCGATGGCGGGCGCGATCTTCCACGCAGCCATCTGAAGGGGGAAGTTCCACGGCGTGACGGCCGCGCACACGCCGATGGGCTCCCGTCTCACATAGTTGGTGGAGATCGGGGAGATCGGCAGGGGCGTCTGATCCTCCTCGCGCGCCGCGATCTCGGCGAACACCCTGAACGTCGAGATGGCCATCCCGATGTCGGCGTTCTTCGCCTTGCGGATGGTTCCGCCGGAGTCCCTTGACTCGAGCTCGGCTAGCTCCCCCGCCGCTTTCTTCACACCGTCCGCCATGGCGAGCAGGTACTTCGCGCGCTCGCGGCCCTTCATCCCCGCCCACGGGCCCTCGTCGAAGGCTGTCCGCGCCGCGTCTACCGCGCGGGAGACGTCTTCCTTGTCCGCCTTCGCGACCGTGGCGAAGATCTCGCCGGTGGACGGGTCCTCGGACTCGAACGTCTCTCCGGAGGCGGCGTCGACCTGCTGGCCGCCGATCACGAGCTTGTACGTATCGGTCATATCGGGACTCCTGTGTCCTGGGAATGATGAGTCTATCTGTTCGGTTGTGCGGCTCGGATGACGCCAAGCAAGTAGGCTCGCGATGCGCGGTCCCTCGACGCGGAGGGGCCGATGGGAGGAGCGCACATGCGGATGAACCCTGAACGAATTGCCGGTGCCAGCGCACGCAGGCCCTGGCTCACCGTCGGACTCTGGGTAGTGGCGCTGGCCGCCGCCGGCTTCGTGACGTCTCAGTTCCTGGGGGACGCGCTCACCAGCGACTTCGATTTCACGAACGAGCCGGAGTCGGTTCGTGCCCGGGAGCTCATCGAGGACCGCTTGCGCGGCCCGGAGACGCTCTCCGAGACCTACATCGTTCTGTCCGAGGACCTGACGGTCGACGACCCGGCTTTCGAGTCCCAGGTCACTGGCATCCAGGCCGACCTGGCGGGCATGGGCGACCTGGTGCAGGCAACGTTCTCGTTCTACGACACGCAGGACCCATCGACCGTCTCAGAGGACCAACACGCCACCCTGGTGACGGCGGTGCTCTCCGACGACATCGACCGTCTCACCGACCACGTCGACGAGTTCCGAGCGATCGCAGCTGATCACACCGGCGAGGGCTTCGAGACCCTGATCCTGGGAGACATCACGGTCAACGACGACTTCAACACGATCGCGGAGGAGGACCTCGCCAAGGGTGAGTCGATCGGCATAGCCGCCGCTTTGATCGTGCTGATAGTCGTGTTCGGGGCGATCCTGGCCGCGCTGCTCCCCATATTCCTGGCGATCGGGGCGATCGTCGTAGCCCTGGGCGCGGTTGCGTTGATCGGTCAGTGGGCGGACTTCTCCTTCTTCGTCACGAACATGATCACGATGATGGGGCTGGCGGTCGGCATCGACTACTCGCTGTTCATCGTCTCTCGGTTCAGAGAGGAGCGGGCGCAGGGCATCGAGAAGCTCGATGCGATCCGAAACGCGGGCGCGACCGCCAACCGGGCCGTGTTCTTCAGCGGCATGACTGTGGTGCTGGCTCTCATCGGGCTGCTGCTCGTCCCCACGACGATCTTCAGGAGCCTGGGGCTCGGCGCGATCCTGGTGGTGCTGGCCGCCGTGCTCGCCTCGATGACGCTTCTGCCGGCGATCCTGTCGCTGCTCGGCGATCGGGTGAACTCACTTCGCATCCTTGGACGCAAGAGGGTCCCGGGAGCCCCTCCGAGGCATGGTGGGTTCTGGGACCGTGTGACCCACGGGGTGATGGGCAGGCCCCTCGTCGCTCTTGTGCTGGCCACGGGGTTGCTGGTGGCCGCTGGCTGGTCCTACTTCGACATGAACACCGGGTTCTCCGGGATCAGTACGGCTCCGGACGACATGCCCTCGAAGCGAGCGTTCGAGGTGCTCGCCTTGGAGTTCTCGGGTGGTTTCACCTCGCCGGTCGAGATCGTGATCGACGGTGACGCGACTGCGGTCTCGGACGAGGTCGGCGAGCTGCAGGACATCCTGGCCGGTGACGGAGGTTTCGGGCCATCGACCGTCGAGACTAACGATGCCGGAGACCTCACTGTTGTCTCCGCTCCCGTTGCCGGCGACCCGAGTGGGGAGGCGGCCGTGGCCTCCGTGCAGCGTCTGCGTGAGGACTATGTCCCGGACGTGTTCGGTGCCTCGGGCACCGAGGTCCTGGTCGGAGGAGCGACCGCATTCAACGAGGACTTCTTCATCCTGACCGACACGTACACACCGATCGTGTTCGCCTTCGTACTCGGACTTTCGTTCCTTCTACTGACGGTCGTGTTCCGCTCCATAGTGGTGCCGATCAAGGCGATCCTCATGAACCTGCTGTCAGTGGGCGCGGCTTACGGTTTGATAGTCCTCGTCTTCCAGAAGGGCGTGGGAGCGGACCTGCTCGGGTTCCAGCAGGTGGAGGCGATCGAGGCCTGGCTGCCTCTGTTCCTGTTCAGCATCCTGTTCGGGCTATCGATGGACTACCACGTGTTCCTGCTCACGCGGATCCGCGAGCACTGGGACCTGACCGGCGACAACAAGGAGTCGGTTGCTCACGGTCTCAGGACGACCGGGCAGATCATCACGGGGGCGGCGCTGATCATGGTCGCCGTCTTCGCCGGTTTCGCATCCGGGGATCTGGCGCCGCTCCAGCAGATGGGCTTCGGGCTGGCCGTTGCGGTCTTCCTGGACGCGACCATCGTTCGGTCGGTCCTGGTCCCGGCAGCGATGAGGCTGCTCGGCGACCGGAACTGGTACCTGCCCAGGTGGCTGAACTGGTTGCCGGACATCCATGTCGAGGGCACCGCAGCCGCCCGCGTCCTTCACGAGCGAGAGGAGCGCGAGGAGGAACGGGTCCCGACCGGCTGAGCTACAAGTTGGGGCCCCTCGCCTCGATCTGACCGCGGATCTCGCCACCCGGGAAGTCACCGGAACCGGTGTCGATCGGCCCCACGCCGTCATTCGTGTGGACGTTCACATAGGTCAGTCCCGAGCGCATCGCGTCGAGGAACCCCACTCCCGCGCAGGGCCCACCGGGTGGGGAGAAAGAGCCCTCCGCGAGGATGCCGGACGTGCGTCCGCCGCCCGGAGCGGCGGGGCCGAACAGGAGCTGGATCACCGGCCCGTTGACGCCGGCCGGCGCGCAGTGGATGTGTGCGGCAACGACGTTGTCGATGTTCGAGACGATGAGGCGGTATTCGATCGTGGACTCGTCGGCGCTGAGGTGGAAGGTGGCTTCGCCCCGGGCCCGGGTATCGCGTGGGGGAACCTCTTCGTCCCCGGACAGGGGCGTCCCGAAGTTTTGCCCTCGCGGAACCGCGCCGGCGGCTCCGGGAAGGGCCGTGAGCAGCGCGAGGACCAGCGTGAGAACCAATCGGGCGGGCATACGGGCTCCTTTCAGTGGGCTGCCGGTCACCCTACCAACTCCTGGGATTAGCGCGGCCCGCGGCCGGAGCGGTCGGTCGGGGCCTGGTTCTGGGAAGATAGGGCCCATGAGCTACGAGGAGCGCGTCGCCGAGTTCAAGGCCCGCATCGACGGGGGCGAGAAGATCGAGTCCACGGACTGGATGCCCGACGAGTACCGCCAGTCACTCCTGAAGTTCATCGAGATGCACGCGAACTCCGAGGTGATGGGCTGCCTCCCCGAGCGCGAGTGGATCCCGCGGGCTCCCTCTCTGCGCCGGAAGCTCTCGCTGACCGCGAAGGTGCAGGACGAGGCCGGGCACGGCCAGATCCTTTACCGGGTGGCCGAGGATCTCGGCAAGTCCCGCGAGCAGATGTTCGACGACCTCGTGAACGGCCGCACGAAGTTCCACAACGTCTTCCACTACCCGACGAAGTCCTGGGGCGACATCGCCGTGATCGGCTGGCTTATCGACGGCGCCGCATTGGTCACCCAGAAGGCCCTGCTCGACTGCTCGTACATGCCGTACGTGCGCGCAATGCGTCGGATCTGTCCGGAGGAGTCGCTGCACCTCCGCCACGGCGAGGACCTCACGCTCGAGCTCGTCTCCGGCACCGACGAGCAGCGCGAGATGTTCCAGGATGCGGTCAACCGCTGGTGGAGCCCGATCATGCACTTCTTCGGGCCGCCCTCGAAAGCCAAGGACGTCCTCCTGTACTGGGGAATCAAGACGCGGTCGAACGAGGATCTGCGCCAGGAGTTCTTCTCGACCTACGTCCCGAAGCTCTGGGACCTCGGCATCAGCGTTCCCGACGACGAGCTGCGTTACGACGAGTCGAAGGGTGAGTGGATCTGGGGCGACCCGGGCTGGGACGAGTTCTGGCAGGTCGTGAAGAGCAACGGCCCGATGACGGCGACGCGCCTCCTTTACCGCAAGACGATGTGGGACAACCACGCGTGGGTCCGAGAGGTCGTCACCGGCGTCCCGAACGCCGCCTGAGGCCGTGCGCATCTGGGACGTGCTGTCCCGCCGAAAGGCAGAGGACAAATGGGAGGTGTCGGGCTCGATCAACGCGCCCGACCTCGAGCTCGCGATGATGCTCGCTCGCGAGACGCACTTCCGCCACGGGGAGGCCACGACGTTCGCCCTGCGAGCCCGGGGATCGGACGAGGTCCAGGAGTGCCCCGACCCTCAGGGGATCGGGGGAGTGATCAACAAGGAGTACCGCCGCCAGGATGGATACGTCGGAGTCGGAGCGAAGCTCAAGCGCGTGCATGCGGAGATGGAGAAGCGCGGTGTCGTGATCGACCTGCCACGACCGAAAGGTCACCGTCAGAGGGAGTCCGCGGGTGCCTGACGAGGATCCGCGTCTCGGCCTGCTCCTCGCACTGGCCGACGACGAGCTCGTCATCGGGCACCGGCATTCCGAGTGGACGGGATGGGCACCCTACCTGGAGGAGGATCTCGCGTTCTCTTCGATCGGCCAGGACGAGATGGGGCATGCCCGCCTGCTGTACGAGATCGCGGGGCCTCTGGCCGGCAAGGACCCCGATGCGCTTGCTCTGGGCCGAGAGCAATCGGAGTACAGGCACGCGATCTTGTGCGAGCGGCCCAACGGAGACTGGGGCTACACGATCGCTCGGCAGTACCTATACGACACGGCGGACGACATCCGGCTGGCCACGCTCGAGAAGTCCTCGTTCCCGGAGCTGGCTGCGGCCGTCAAGACGATCCGGCTCGAGGAGCGCTACCACGTGGAGCACGCTCGTCAGTGGTTCAACAGATTCTCGAGTGGCCCGGTGGAGGCGCGCCAGCGCTTCGCCCAGGGTCTCGAGACGGCCGTTGGAGAGGCGATGGCGCTCTTCGAGTCGCTCCCGGAGGAGGAGCACCTGGTAGCCGATGGCGTGATGCCTTCATCGAACGAGGACATGCTCAGCGAGTGGCTCCGAGCGCTCGGTGAAGAGCTGGAGTCCGTATCTCTGGACTGGGTTCTCACGTCACACGCGAAAGCGGGCGGGGAGATGGTGCCAACCTCGTCCGGCGAGATCGAGCAGGGCCCCACGCTGACAGTCCCCGGAGTAGAGCGAGGTGACGGCGGATGGGCACACGTCGGGGGCTTCACCGGCGACGGTGGGCGCCGCGGGCGGCACACGGAAGACTTCGGCGTACTCTGGGAAGAGATGACCGCCCTTTACAGGAAGATCCCGGGAGCGACCTGGTGAGCTCGACGATGACGCTGCAGGAGCGTGTCCGCGCCGCGCTCGACGGCGTACACGACCCCGAGATACCGGCTTGCTCGATCACCGACCTCGGCATGGTTGAAAGGGTCGATGCCGGCGAGGACGCGATCGAGGTGGACCTGCTTCCCACGTTCGTCGGATGTCCGGCGAAGGACGTGATCGCCGAGGACGTGCAGGACGCCCTGCGTGACACCGCCGGCGAGAGGGAGGTACGGGTGCGGTTCGTCTACGACCCGCCCTGGACCACGGACCGGATCAACGAGCGCGGCCGCGAGCGGCTGAAGGAAGTCGGCATCGCGCCGCACTGGGACAGGCCGAGCGGGCCGGTTTCGTTGCCTCTCATGACGGTCACCGGCGTTCCCTGCCCGTTCTGCGGCTCAGCGGAGACCAAGATGGAGTCGGCCTGGGGACCGACCCCTTGCCGGACCCAGCACTTCTGCAGCTCCTGCCGCAACGCCTTCGAGGGGTTCAAGGAGAAAGCGGCTCTCGACTGAGCGGGTTCACACGATGAAGGCGTGGCGCCAGCGCCTGACCACGCGTGCCTGGATCTCAACTATCACGAACGTGACGAGGAACATGATCACGGTCGCTGAGGCCGCATAGCCGTAGCGCAGGAACTCGAACGCGTTGCGATAGATGAACAACGGCAGGTACGTCGTGGCGTACGGTGCCGGACCCCCATCGGTGACCACCAGCGCCGGGATGAACGTCACCTGGAAGCTGAAGATCGTGTCCCGGAGCAGCAGAAGCACCAGGGTCGGCGCCATCAGGGGAAGCGTGACTTTCCGGAAGACGTGCCACGGTCCGGCTCCCTCGATAGCCGAGAGCTCGTAGAGCTGGCCGGGGATCTCCTGGCGTGTGGCCATGGCAACCAGGAATCCCTCACCGATCGTGAAAAGGCTCATGATCACGATCCCCGCTCGGGTGGCGTTCGGAGTGGCGAGCCAGCCGAACGTCGGAAGTCCCAGCGCGTCAAGAGCCAGGTTGAGCGGCCCGTAAAGCGGATTGAGGATCCACAACCACAGGAGCGCGTAGGCGACGTCGGGAACGACGCTGGGGAGGTAGGCCGCGGTCCGATAGGCGCCGATGCCGCGGAACCGGCGGTGGAGCAGGAGGCCGAGCCCGAGCGCCCCCAGTATCCGCAGAGGCACCGCGGCAACGATGAAGCCCAGGGAGTTGATCAGCGCGATCCAGAAGACCTCGTCTTGGGCCAGCTCTCGGAAGTTGGCGAGGCCGACGAAGTCGCCGGGCCGGATCAGGTCGTACTCGTAGAACGACATGGCCACCGTGAACACGGCCGGGAGCAGCACGAGAACGCCGATCCCGATCATGTAGGGGAGGAGCATCAAGAGGAGGCCGCGCCGTTCGCTTTCGATCCTCATGCCGGGTGGAAGAGAGCCTCTCCCGTCTCCGAATCGAACAGATGGACGTCGGGCTCCGGGATGGTCACACCGACTTCCGCTGCGACGGCGGGGCGATTGGCCGCGCTGACGGTTGCGACCAGACGGATACCGGCAGCAGCCACGTGTACGTACGCGTCCTCCCCGCTGACCTCGACCAGCTCCACGGTGGCCCTCTCACCCGCCTCGCCGATCTTCAGCGCCGCCGGTCGAACCCCGAGATCGATGCTCTGAGCGCCCGGCGACACGGCTCCGGGGAGCCGGATGCGAAACGGCCCTGCCCGGACCTCCCCCTCGTGGATGCTCGCGGGCACCACGTTCATCCCCGGAGCACCGACGAAGGAAGCGACGAGCCGGTTGGCCGGCCGACGGAACACCTCGTCGGGCGTGCCCACCTGCTGGATGGCCCCGTGGTCGAGCACGGCGACCAGGTCGCCGAGCGTGAGCGCCTCCACCTGGTCGTGTGTGACGTACAGCATCGTGGTCTCGACCCGCTGTTGCAGCCGTTTCAGCTCCGCTCTCATGCCCGCGCGAACCGGCGCGTCGAGGTTCGAGAGCGGCTCGTCCAGGAGGAACACGGCTGGATGCCGGATCACGGCTCGGGCGAGAGCCGCTCTCTGTCTCTCGCCGCCCGACAGCTCGGCCGGTTTGCGCTGGAGCAGCTGATCGCACCCGGCCAGCCTCGCCGCCTCCTCCACCCGGCCGCCGATCTCGGCGCGCGGCGTCCGCCTCGCTCTGAGGCCGAAGCCGATGTTCTCCGCCACGGTCATGTGAGGGAAGAGCGCGAACCCCTGGAAGACCATCGCGACATCGCGCTTGGCGGGCGGCAGCTCGGTCACGTCCCGGCCGCCCATCGAGACGGTTCCCTCGGTGGGGGACTCCAGCCCAGCGACGATGCGCAGCAGAGTCGTCTTTCCCGAGCCGGAGGGGCCCAGGATGGTGAGAAGGGCGCCATCGGGAACCTCGAGGTCGAGCCCGGCCAGGACATCGACGTCGCCGAACCGCTTCTCGATCCCGGTGAAGGAGAGTCCGGCCACTACAGTGCTCGCGCGAACATCTCGGTGGTCTCCCGGATGATGCGCTGGGCTATGTCTAGGGCTGGCACGCTGTGGTACGTACCGATCTCCAGGATCTCGTCGACGCGGTCCTCGATCTCGGGCCACGTGGAGATAGTGGGGAGGCGCCGGACGTGCGGGATGGTATCCAGGAACACCTGGCTGCTCGCCGGCGACTGGCCGGGGTCCAGGAACGCGTCGGAGTTCGCCACCTCGATCAAGGAGGGCACTGTCCGCCCGGCCTCCGCGGTGATCCGCTGCCCCTCGGGCCCCAGTGCGAACTCCATGAATCTCCAGGCCGCTTCCTGATGGGTCGACTCGCGAGACATGCAGTAAGCATCCGAGTGGAGGACACCCGCCGGCTCCTGGAACACGGGAAGCGGTGCCACGTCCCACTCGAAGTCCTCGATGGTTCGGAGCGAAGGGGTCTCACGCCGAGATGCCAGGACCATCGCCGTGGTCCCGTTCAAGAATCGGTCCTCGTCCGACTGGGCCTCGATCTCGTGCTCGGTGGGGATGACCCGGTACTCCTCGCGGAGGTCGAAGAATGACTGCATGACCTCGACGGCGCCCGGCTCTTCCAGAGTGAAGCGAGTCGGTGCGGCCTCGTCGTCCACCAGCGTCCCGCCGTTCGACCAGATGAACGGCGCCATCCTGATGATCGTGGACTCAACGCCCAAGCCATACTGCTCGGGAGCGCCGTCGCCGTCCCGGTCGACCGTCAGGTTCCTGGCCAGGCCGACCATGTCGAAGTACGTCCATCCCTCGGGGGGTCCCTCCAGCCCGATCTCCTTGAACAGATCCACGTTGTAGTAGACGACCAGGCTCGAGACGTTCTGCGGGAGGCAGGTCTGGACCCCGTCGAACGCGAACGCCTCCATGGCCTGCGGGTAGAAGTCGTCCTGGGAGAAGGCGTCGGAAGAGTCCAGTCGCTCCTGGATGGGCTCCAGCACGCCGCGGTCCGCGTACTGACCGATGAACCGGTAGTTGAGGAGGAAGAGGTCCGGAGGCGTGCCACCGGCGAACGAGGTGGACAGTCGCGCCAGCAGGTCCTCACGCTCGCCGAACGGAACGAGGTTGACGTCGACTTCGGGCTCGGCCTGTTCGAACTTCGCCACGACCTTCCGGTAGGCCGGAAGCTCCTCGGGCTCCGCCCAGAGCATCACGGTGATCGGTCCGCCGGCCTCGGCTTGATCTGGGTTACCTCCCGTGCCGACGCACGAGACCATCACGAGCGACATGGCCAACGCGCCCAGCGCGCGTCTGGACGGGCGAGCGGCGGTCATCGGCCGGACATCCTACCGAAGGTCATGCGGCGAGCCACCCGCGGCGGCCCTGTAGGAAGAAACGCTGGACGTACAGGAACGCGATCACCACGGGAGCTGTGGCGAACGTCGCTGCAGCGAGCAACAGCGGGATGTTGCTCGGGTCCACCAGCGAGAACGCGCGGAGCCCGAGGGGCAGCGTGTAGAGC
>JBOGVX010000041.1:0-13656 GCA_050693165.1 Actinomycetota bacterium
TCTCTCGTCTCGGTCATGGCTCTGGAGGAATCCGTCGGAGGGGACGAAAGGGGTGAGAGCCGCTCCCTGATCGACACTCTGGCCGACGTGGCCGGGGGAGACCCGGGCACGGGAATCGAGGGCCAGGAGATGCGCGGGATCCTCTCGGCCGCGATCAACTCCCTGTCGGAGCGCGAGAAGGTCGTCATCACGCTCTACTACTTCGAGGGGCTGACGCTTGCCGAGATCGGCGAGATCCTCGGTGTGACCGAGTCGAGGGTCTGCCAGATCCACACGAAGGCGGTGGGATCCCTCCGCAAGGGCCTCCACGAGGAAGAGGAAGACGACACGTAAGACCTCAGAAAGCGTGTCGGTACCCCCTGCTAACGTCCGGCCGTGCTCGCCCGCATCTCGGTTGCGGCGGTTCTCCTGGCCGCTATCGTCGCCCCCGTAACGCTCGCTCTCGGTGATCCCGATCCGGGGCCGGCCGTCCCGTTGCCTTCGCTCGGCTCGTACTCGTGGCCGGTGCACGGGCCCGTCATCCGAAGGTTCGAGCCTCCGACCGGTCCTTACGGTCCCGGTCACCGGGGGATCGACATCGCGGCATCAGTAGGCACGCCCGTTCGAGCGGCCGGGACGGGTGTGGTCGCTTTCGCCGGAAGGGTTGCGGGGGATCTTCACGTCTCGATCGACCATCCCGACGGCGTGAGAACCTCGTACGCGTTCCTCGACTCCGTCGAGGTCCGCGCGGGGGACGCGGTGGACCGAGCCGATGTCGTCGGCGCGGTCGGGCCGGGCCATACGGGCGTCGGGACCGCTCATCTCCACTTCGGGGCTCGGTGGGGGGGCGAGTACATCGACCCCATGCTTCTCCTGTCGCGGGGTGACCTGGTTGGGCTGATTCACCTGGCGCCGATCGAGGAGGGGGAACCGGAGGACGTCCCGTAGGATGAGCGGCCATGCGTCCTCCCGCCCTCGGAGCGTGCCTGCGCGCGTTCGCGATCGCGCTGCTGGGTCTCGTAGCGAGCTTTCCGCTCGCGACGCCCGCCGTCGCCCAGGAAGGCTGGCCGATGTCGGGCCACGACCCGGCTCACAGCGGAACCGTGTCGGGACCAGACGCGCCTTACAGGGTCGCGTGGGAAACCCCGATCGGGCCGGTGTCGGGCGTTGCGGCCACGGAGGAGGTTGCGATCGCGCTCACCCCTCAGGGGATCGTCGCGCTCGATCCGGCCGACGGCTCCACCATCTGGGAGGCCTCCAGAACCGCGGGCCCGGCCGGAGTGCCGGCGATCGGACGGGGGCTCGTCGTCTACGCGAGCTCCGAGGGCGCCACGGCGCAGCTGATCGCCCGTGACATCGAGAGCGGAGACGTCGCCTGGACCACGGTCCTCGGCAGCGCGCCCTCGGCGCCTACCATCTCCGGCAAGACCGTCGTGGTCGGAACGAGGGACAGCGAGGTTGTCGCCCTCGACCTCGACGACGGGGTGATCAGGTGGCGGTTCGAGACCACCGGGACCGTCGCGGGAGCTCCGGCGATCGCCGAGGGGCTGGTCGTGGCGGCCGCCTACCAGGCAAGCTCGGGCGCGAGCACGTTCTACGGCATCGATCTCGAGGACGGCGACATCGAGGAGCCGGGCTGGCGGTTCGCGCCCGGGGTGGTCGGACAGTCATCCGGGGTCGCGGTGGCCGATGAGCTCACGTTCGCGGGAACCAACGACCTCAACATCCGGGCGTCGAGGCAGGGGGGTGAGGTCTGGGAGGTTCGGTCCCGTGACGGCTTCGGGTCGCGACAGATCCCCGCCGCGGGCGAAGCGCTGATACTCGCCGACCGAACGAACCTCTACCGTCTGGAACCCGAGACCGGTGTCGAGATCTGGACGTTCCGGCTCGCGGACCTCACGTCGGTGGGAGAGGGAAGGTTCAACACGCTGCTCGCGTCCTCTCCCGCGGTCACCGGCACAAGCGTGATCCTCGGTGCAGCCGACGGCACGCTGTCGGGGATCGACGTCGATTCGGGTCACAGGATCTGGCGCAAGGACCTCGGTGACGGCGCAGTGGCACCGATCGCCGTGTCGGGGGACCTCATCTACGCCGCGACACTCGGCCAGGACGGTGCCGTGGTCGCTCTCGAGCACGATCCCGACGGCCGGCTGATGGACGAGGTCTCGGAGACGGTTCTGGATGTCGGCGAGGCGATCCTGAACTTCGCGCTCGCTGCGGCGGCGGTGGGTGGAGTCATCCTCCTGATGGCGAGGCTGGCGGTCCTCTTCCGGAGAGAGGGGGACGCGTGACCCAGAAGCGCAGGCGCCGCCGTCCGCAAAACAAAGCCGAGGTCGCGGTCGAGGAGGCATCGCGGGAGAAGGAGCCGCGCGGCAGGCTGGGCGCCAAGCTTCCCGAGTCCCCCTTCCCCGCGCTCGGACCCACTCTCGGGCACGGATTCCGGGTGGTGGGATCGTCGCCGGCGATCATAGCGGTGGCGCTCATGGCACTTCTTCCGACCTGGGGAGCTTTCGTGCTCCTCGGCGACGACGCCGGGCCTCGAACCCTTTCGCTCCTTCTGTCGGCCCCGCCGGTGCATGTCTTCAGCGATGCACCGGTCGTGCTGGGCCCGGGGACGGGTGGTGTGTACTCGGCCCTGGCGGTCGTTGGATTCGCCGTGCTCCGCGCGATCACGTTCGCCCTGCTGACCACGCTCATCCTGCAAGCCCTGCGGGACGGCAAGACGTCGATGCGAGGGGCCCTGCGGGTCCTTCCGCGCAGCACGGTCGTCTTCGGCGGCCTCTATCTGATCGAGTTCGGTCTGGTCGTCGCCGCGTTCCAGCTGCTCGTTGGATTCCTGGGGCAGCTGGCGATCCTGTCGATAGCCGCCGGGCTCTACTTCCTCGCGTTCGCCCCCATCGTGGCGGCGGCCGAGGGTGCCGGGCCGAGGGAGGCGCTCAGGAGGGGGTTCCGCGCTGCGAGGCTGCCCGGGATGCGTCACCTGTCCCTCGTCCTCGCTTACTTCCTGATCCTCTTCTACTCGGGCGCCATTGCTCCTTTCGGCATCCTCACGCCGGCCACGCCGAGCATCGGTGCCTGGGCATACAGCCTCGGCTGGACGTTCGTGCACGTCTCCGTGCTCGCCGCCTTCGCCTACAGGTGGCTGGCCGTGCGCGAGAAGGTGCCCTCGGGCCCCCGAGAGGCCTAGCCACCGCTTGCTACACTGAGTCTGCCGCCTTAGGGCGAGCACGCACGCTCGGGGACCCGTCCCCCGGTCCCGCCAACGCGGGAAGGGACGGGGAGGAGCCGGGCGGAGGGACAACCGGAAGGAGGAAACACATGGCGGTTACCACCCGCCGGCAGCTTCTCGAGGCCGGCGTCCACTTCGGGCATCAGACCCGTCGCTGGAACCCAAAGATGAAGCGCTTCATCTTCGGCGAACGCAGTGGCATCTACATCATCGATCTCGAGCAGACCCTCTCCGGGATGGAGCGCGCCCACGAGTTCGTCAAGGAAGCGGTCAGGGGCGGCGGCACCGTCCTGTTCGTCGGCACGAAGAAGCAGGCGCAGGACGTCGTTGCCGAGTTCGCGACCTCGGTGGGCATGCCTTTCGTCAACACACGCTGGCTGGGCGGGATGCTCACGAACTTCCAGACGATCTTCCGCAGGCTGAAGCGGCTCCAGGAGCTCCAGGAGATGGAGCGAGGCGGCGCTTTCGACTTCCTTCCGAAGAAGGAAGTTCTGAAGCTTCGCCGTGAGAAGGAGAAGCTCGAGCGCAACCTCGGAGGGATCCGCGAGCTCGATCGTCTGCCTGCGGCCGTGTTCATCATCGACACGAACAAGGAGCACATCGCGGTGACCGAGGCCAACAAGCTCGGTATCCCGGTTGTGGCGATAGTCGATACGAACTGCGACCCCGACAAGGTGGACTACCGCATCCCGGGCAATGACGACGCGATCCGCTCGATCACCTTGGTTGCGTCCGTGCTCGCGAACGGGATCCGGGAAGGCCAGATGCTGGCCGGGCGCGACCTCGCCGAGCGAACCGGTGTTGCGGAGCCGACGGCTCCGGAGCCGCCGGCCGCGGAAGAGCCCGAGATCGCCGCGGAGCAACCGGCTGCGGCACCAACACCTGAAGAGCCAGAGATAGAGCAGGAGCAGACGCCCACCGCGGGTGAAGCTGCCCCGGCCCCTTAAACGGATCGAGAGGAACGTTATGGGACAATCGCAAACGATGAAGATCACCTCGGAGATGGTGAAGCAGCTCCGAGACACAACCGGCGCCGGCATGATGGACTGCAAGCGGGCGCTCGAGGAGAGCGGCGGAGACCTGGAGCGGGCACAGGAGCTGCTCCGAGAGAAGGGTCTAGCCGCCGCGGCGAAGCGCGCCGGCAAGATGGCTTCGGAAGGAGTCGTCGATGCCTACATCCACATGCAGGGCAAGATGGGCGTGCTCATCGAGGTCAACAGCGAGACGGACTTCGTCGCCAACACCGACGAGTTCCGTCGGCTCGTGCGGGACATAGCCATGCAGGTTGCCGCGTCGAACCCAGAGTGGATCTCTCGCGAGGACGTGCCGGAAGAGATCGTCGCTCAGGAGCGGAAGATCTACGAGGTACAGGCGCGCGAGACCGGCAAGCCCGACAACGTCATCGAGAGGATCGTCGACGGCAAGCTCGAGTCCTTTTTCAAGGAGCAGGTCCTGCTCGACCAGCCGTTCTTCAAGGACCAGGATGGGAAGCTCACCGTGGCGGAGCGCATCGCCGAGGAGAGTGCAAAGGTCGGCGAGAAGATCGAGGTGAGGAGATTCGCTCGCTTCGTCCGCGGCGAGGACGTCGCGGGGGGATGAGACGGTGACGGACGCAGCCACCGCCGAGGGGATGCCCTCGGCGCGTGGCGTCCGGCCGCAGTACCGCCGCGTCCTGCTGAAGCTGTCCGGAGACGCGTTCGCCCCTCCCAGCGGAGACTTCGGGATCTCGGGCGAGTCGGCCGACCTGCTCGCCGGACAGCTCGCCGAGGTCCTGGCTTCGGGCATACAGCCCGCCGTGGTCGTCGGGGGCGGGAACATCTTTCGGGGGCGTGACGCGCCCGGGATGGACCGAGCCAGGGCGGACTACGTCGGGATGCTCGGCACCGTCATGAACGCACTCGTCCTGCAAGACGCGCTGGAAAGGGCCGGCGTCGTGACGAGAGTGCAGACGGCCATATCCATGGCGCAGATCGCGGAGCCGTACATACCTCGCAAGGCGATGCGTCACCTGGAGAAAGGCCGCGTTGTGATCTTCGCCGCCGGGCTCGGACGTCCGTTCTTCTCCACGGACACCACCGCCGCGCAGATCGCCCTCGAGATCCACGCCGAGGCCATCCTCAAGGGCACCGGCGTCGACGGCGTCTACGACGCCGACCCAAGGAAGCACCCCGAGGCCAAGATGTTCGACGACCTCGAGTACATAGAGGTGCTCAAGAGGGGGCTTCAGGTGATGGACGCCACCGCGATTTCTCTGTGTATGGACAACGGGCTGCCCATCATCGTGTTCAACTACCGCAAGGAGGGCAACATCCGCAGGGCCGTCGAGGGACAGCCCATCGGGACCCTCGTGCATGCGGGAGGAGGAGAGTGACCGCCGAGACCGCGCTGAAGGATGCCGACCACAAGATGAAGCGCGCGGTAGAGGTCGTGCGTGAGGAGTTCACGACCGTGCGCACCGGACGCGCGACGCCCGCGATCCTCAACCGAGTTACCGTCGACTACTACGGCACACAGACGCCGATGAACCAGCTCGCATCCTTCTCGGTCCCCGAGCCGCGGACGCTCGTCATCCAGCCTTTCGACAAGGGCGCGATGGCTGCCATGGAGAAAGCGATCATGCAGTCCGACCTCGGTCTCACGCCGTCGAACGACGGTAACGTGATCCGACTCTCGTTCCCGCAGCTCACCGAGGAGCGCAGGAAGGACCTCATCAAGGTTGTGCATCACCGCGCGGAAGAGGGCCGGGTAGCCGTGCGGAACGTGCGCCGTCACATAAAGGAAGAGCTCGAGAGGCTGAAGAAGGACGGCGAGATCTCCGAGGACGACCTGAATAGATCCGAGAAGGAGCTCCAGAGGCTGACGGACTCGCACGTGGCCGAGATCGACGAGATCAGCGGCCACAAGGAACAGGAGCTGATGGAGGTCTGATGGCCGACAAGGGCGGGAAAGACGAGGAGAGGGATCCTTTCGAGGACCTCGACCAGTTCTTCGCCCCTATAGAGGAGGGCGACGAGCCCGAGGACCTCCCCAGCTCGCCTCGCGAGGAGCCCGAGGACGAGCCCGCCGAAGTCAGCCACGAGGAGGCCGCCGAGGCCATCGAAGACCTCGAGGTGAACATCGATCTCCCCGACGAGAGCGACCTCGTCGAAGGGCTGCCGGAGGAGGAAGCCGCACCGGCTCCACCGGCGGCCGAGACCGAGGGCCCCACGGATCTCGAGCAGACCTCTGAGATGGACGTCGAGACGGGTGGCGATGCCGGCGGTGAGTGGGACCGGTTGCGCGCCGAGACGCTGGCCGGCGGCGGTGAGGCAGTCGAGGAACCCGCCGCCCCCACGAACGAGCCGACAACCATCCCCGAGCTGGGCCCGGACCTAGAGGGTTACCCGGGCCTTCCCACCGAGCCCGAGGTCGAGGTCGAGGCTGACGAGCAGGCGGCCGCGGCCGCCGAGTTCGCGGACGTCGGGGATCAGGATCAGCCCGACCCCGCGGCGGTTGAGGCTGCAGCCGAGCACTTCGCGAGCGGGATGCGACAGACCCCGGAAGAGGTGGAGCGTGAGCTGCTGTCCGACCTCGACGACGGGACGGGCACCGAGACCGTGCGCATCGAGCCCACCGCGCCGGTCGCAGGAGCTCCCACCTGGCAGGAGGGCGGAGAGCCGGTGGGTACGGAGGGTCCCAGCTGGCAGGAGGGCGGCCAGCCGGTCGTCACGGAGGAGCCACCGGCCGCTGCGACGGAGGGTAGGAACGTTCCGGCCGCTCTCGTGTCGGGGCTCTTGCTGGGAGCCGCGGTTCTGGCGTTGCTCGCGGTCAACAAGGGTGCGTTCGTCTTTCTCGCGGCGGCCGCGATCCTGCTCTCACAGGCCGAGCTCTACGCGGTCATGCGCATGCGAGGCTTGCAGCCCGCGACGTTGCTCGGCCTGGTGTGTGGCGCCTTCACATTCGTGGGCGCCTACCTGCACGGCGAGTCCGCCGCCATGCTCGGTCTGGTGATTGCCATGGGCCTGACGGTTCCGTGGTACATCGCCGTGCCGGCGAGCGCACGGAAGCACACGACGGCCAATGTCGCTGCCACCATCCTCGGAGTTGTTTACGTGCCTTTCCTTGCGTCGTTCGCAATGATCCTGCTGCGGACCCCGGAGACGACCGTGAGCAGCGGCAAGTACATGTTCCTGGCGATGCTCGTCCTGACGGTCGCCTACGACGTGGTCGCTTACGCGGTCGGGACCGTTTGGGGGCACCGGCCACTCGCTCCGACGGTGAGCCCCAACAAGTCATGGGAGGGCGCTCTAGGGGGAACGCTCGTCATCCTGATCATCGGCATGGCCGTGCTCCCCGCGTTCGTCCCGTTCGAGAACAGGACCGGGGTGGCCGTGGGGCTGGCCCTGGTGATCGCCGTGTTCGCTCCCCTGGGAGACCTGGTCGAGTCCGCCTTCAAGAGAGACCTCGGAGTGAAGGACATGGGGTCGCTCCTGCCCGGTCACGGCGGGGTGCTCGACAGGGTGGACGCCATCCTCTTCGCCGCCCCGGCGGCCTACTTCTTCCTCAGGATCGCGCTCGGCTAGCCCGGGCCCTCTTCCAGCGCTTCGCTGTAATTAGCCTGAGGAGGGGGTACATTTGTTTTCATGCGACGGCTGGTCATCCTCGGCTCGACGGGCTCGATAGGGACCCAGGCGCTCGACGTAGTCCGCCGCCACCCCGACCGGTTCGAGATCGTGGGCCTCGCGGCGGCCACCAACCAGGACCTGCTCGTGGGCCAGATCAGGGAGTTCCTGCCTCCGGTCGTGGCCGTCTCGAACGAGGCCACGGCCCAGGATCTGCGCTTCGCCATCAAGGGCCTCAAGGGCGTCGAGGTTCTGGGCGGCGCCGAGGCGGTCGAGCAGCTGGCACGGGATTCCGAGGCCGACATGGTGCTCAACGCGATGGTCGGCGGGGTCGGGCTTGGCCCGACGCTGGCCGCACTTCAGTCCGGAAAGATGCTCGCTCTGGCCAACAAGGAGTCCCTGATCGTCGGTGGCGAGCTCGTCATGGACCTCGTCAAGGGAGAGCCGGAGCGCCTGGTCGCGGTTGACTCGGAGCACTCCGCGCTTGCGCAATGCCTCCGCGGCGAGCAGCGAGAGGATCTCGATCGCGTGATCATCACCGCATCGGGCGGCCCATTCCGCGGATGGAGCAAGGACGAGCTGAAGAAGGCTTCCATCAAGGAGGCCCTCGCTCATCCGAAATGGAAGATGGGCCCGAAGATCACAGTCGACTCGGCAACACTGATGAACAAGGGTCTCGAGGTGATCGAGGCGCACCACCTGTTCGGGCTCGAGTACTCGAAGATCGACGTGGTCGTTCACCCGGAGAGCATCGTGCACGGGCTCGCGGAGTTCGCAGACGGCAGCGTGATCGCACAGCTCGCCATGCCCGACATGCGGCTGCCCATCCAGCTGGCGCTCGCTTACCCCGACCGCCTGGGTGCAGGCATCGAGCCGCTCGACCTCACCGCGCTCGGCTCGCTCACGTTCGAGGCCGTCGATCACGAGGCGTTCCCCTCACTCGAGCTCGCGTTCCGTGCCGGTCGTCTCGGCGCGACCTTCCCCGCGGCGATGAACGCGGCGAACGAGATCGCGGTCGCCTCGTTCCTCGACAAGAAGATCCCGCTCACGGCGATCCCCGAGATCGTCGACAGGGTCGTCGAGGAGCACGAGCCGGCAGCAGTGGTCTCGCTCGTCACGCTGGAGCGCGCCGATGCATGGGCTCGCAAGCGCGCGGCGGAGCTGATCGAGTCCCGCTGAACGTCTGATGCTTTCCGGCATCCTCATCTTCGTTGGTGGCGTGCTCGTGATGATCTTCATCCACGAGCTCGGCCACTTCCTGACCGCCAAGAGGTTCGGGATAAAGGTCGACGAGTTCTTCATCGGCTTCGGGCCCAGGCTGTGGTCTTTCCGCAGGGGCGAGACGGAGTACGGCATCAAAGCGATCCCCGTCGGCGGCTACGTGAAGATCGCCGGCATGAATCCCCTCGAGGAGGATCCGCCGGAGATGCGCGACCGGCTCTTCACGTCGAAGCCGGCATGGCAGCGCGCGATCGTTCTGCTCGCGGGCGCGGTCAGCCACTTCATCCTCGCATTCCTGCTTCTCACGGTTTTCTTCGGTTTCATCGGGGTGGCGACCAGGTTCGGTGCGAACGTTGCCGGCGTCGAGCCGAAGCTCGACGGGGTCGCGTCTCCAGCCGCGGCCGCGGGAATGAAACCCGGCGACGAGGTCATCGAGGTCGACGGCAGGCCCGTGGACCTCGACGCGTTTTCGGAGTACGTCGACTCCCACGTGGGGGAAGAGATCGAGATCTTGGTCGAGCGCGACGGGCGCCCCGTGGAGCTGCATGCCACCCCCGTGCTGTCGGAGGTTGAGGGCGAGCAGACCGGTCGCCTGGGGATCCTCCTGTCCGGGAACCGGGTTCTGGAACGCGAGCGAGCCGGTCCCATCGAGGCCATCGGGCGCAGCGGGAAGGCGATCGGCCAGCTCACGGTGGCCTCGTTCAAGGCGATGGGGACCGTGTTCGGTCCCGAGGGGATCGGCCGCATCTGGTCCGCGTTGACCGGTGAGGAGAGGACGGTGAACGACCCGGTGGGCGTCGTCGGCGCCGCCAGGATCTCGGGGCAGGCCATCGAGGCCGGTCAGATCGAGTTCTTCTTCTCCCTGTTCGCGTTCTTCAACGTCTTCGTGGGGATCCTCAACGCCCTGCCACTGCCGCCGCTCGACGGGGGACACCTCGCGGTGCTCGGGTTCGAGACCGTGACCGGTCGGAAGGTCGATCCGAGGCGGCTCGCGCCCATCACGGCGATCGTGGCGGGGTATCTGATCCTGCTCACCCTCAGCCTGGTCTACCTGGATATCGCTGCGCCGATTCCAAACCCCTTCCAGTAACGCCCCGGGCGCTGTTCGGGCGCCGCTCTAGACTGGAAGCGTGGAACGACGTAAGTCTCGGAAGATCAGGGTCGGCTGGGTGGATGTAGGCGGCGACGCGCCCGTGCGCGTTCAGTCGATGACCACCACGAAGACCGCCGACGTGAACGCGACCCTTCAGCAGATGGCCGCTCTCGTCGCTACGGGATGCGAGATCGTGCGCGTCGCGGTCCCGCACTGGGAGGACGCCGAGGCCCTGAAGGAGATCGCCGAGCACGCCACGATCCCGGTGATCGCCGACATCCACTTCCAGTGGAAGTATGCGATGGCGGCGCTCGAGGCCGGGATCCACGGCTTGCGGATCAACCCGGGCAACATCAAGTACCAGGACAAGGTGCGTCTTATCGCGCGCGAGGCCAAGTCGCGAAGCGTGCCGATCCGCATCGGCGTCAATGGTGGCTCGCTGGAGAAGCCGCTCCTCGAGAAATACGGGAGCGCGACACCCGAGGCGCTGGTGGAGTCGGCTATGAACGAGGCGAGGATCCTCGAGGACGAGGACTTCACCGACATCAAGATCTCCGTAAAGCACTCGAACCCCTCGGTGATGATCGAGGCTTACCGGCAGCTCGCGGCCGCGTGCGACTACCCGCTGCACCTCGGCGTGACAGAGGCCGGGCCGATGCCGATGGGGGGCGTGAAGTCCGCGGTCGGGATCGGGACGCTCCTGGCCGAGGGGATCGGCGACACGATCCGGGTCTCGCTGACCGACGACCCCGTCGAGGAGGTCAAGGTCGGCATCACGATCCTGCAGTCGCTCGGCCTGAAGAAGCGCGGGCTCGACCTTGTCGCATGTCCCTCGTGTGGCCGCGCGGAGGTGGACGTGCTCGGCCTGACGAAGCAGGTCAACGAGGCGCTCGAAGCCGAGGGGATAAAGACCCCGATGCGTGTCGCGGTCATGGGATGCGTCGTGAACGGCCCGGGCGAGGCTCGAGAGGCCGATCTCGGGATAGCTGCCGGGAAGGGTTACGGCCAGCTCATCGTCAAGGGCAAGGTCCTCGAGCAGCGTGTCCCCGAGGAGAAGTTCGCGGAGGCTCTCGTGGCCGAGGCGAAGAAGCTCGCCGCCGAGGCCGCATCCGTCCCCGAATAGGGTCCTTGCTCCGCTGCATCCCCGGTGACACCATCCTTCCGTCGTCTCGGGGGGGAGGTAGTCATGTCGGAGCAGCGGTGGGAGCGGCTCGGTGCCTCTACCGGCATCGTCTTCGTGGTCCTGGCTTTCGCGTCGTTCTTCATCGGTGGTGAGCTGCCGAAGCCTGGAGACTCCGCGCAACAGGTCGTGGCCTATTACACGAGCGACAGTGACAAGATCCTGTGGAGCGGCTGGCTGTGGGGCCTGGCCGGCATCGCGTTCCTGTGGTTCCTCGGTAGTCTGCGCAGCCAGCTCGTAAGGGCCGAGGGAGACCCGGGCCGCCTGACCACAGTCGTCTTCGCCGGAGGCATAGTCGGCGGCGCGGTCTACTCGATCGGCGTCTCGATCTCCTCGGCGCTCGCTTTCGGCATCGCGCAGAACGCGCCGGTCGAGTTGAGCGACGCCTTCTCGGACCTGGCGACCCACCTGTACAACGGGGCTGCGTTCGCGTTCTTCGTGTTCGTCGCCGCCACGTCGTTGATCAGCGGCCGGACGAAGTTGTTCCCCGCGTGGCTCGGATGGTTCGGATGGCTGGTTGCGCTGCTCACGCTGGCCGCATCGCTCACGGTGGTCGTCGACAGCGGTCCCTTTGCAACCGGAGAGATCGTCAGCATCCTGAGCTTCTTCGGGTTCTTCCTGTGGTTCCTGGCTCTAGCCGTCACGGTGACGAGGCAGGCCGGCAAGGAGCCGGCTCGTACCTAGCCGGGATCGGTACCTGATTCGTCGAGCCGGGGCGTGAGCACTCCGCCCCGGGTGAACTGGTCGACCACGTAGTACACGGCGACGAAGCCGTGGACCGCGAGCGCCCAGACCGGGTGAATGAACGCTATCCCTACGGTGATCGGGTAGATCAGCACGCCGAGGCTGAAGCGCCGGGTGTTCGCTCGAAGAGCCTGGAGATCCAGGTGAGCGTGCAGCAGCTTCGCGTCGTGAACTATCCAGCGCCACATGAAGTTGAAGCCCAGGGCAACCAGCGTGGCCCAGCCGCCGTAGACGGCAACGGCGATGTTCGCATCGATGAGCGGCGAACGCAGATGCTCGGCGACCAGCGCCGTCGGGAAGGGGATCCCAGCGATGGTCAGGAGCAGGAACAGGTTCAGGTACAGGAGGGGTTTGTCGACCCTCGCGACGAGGTCGAGCATGCCGTGGTGGTTCACCCAGATGATCCCGATAACCGCGAAGCTGGTCAGATACGCCATGTAGCTTGGCCACTGGTCGAGCAACGCGGGCCAGAGCTCGCCGCCGTGCTCGGTCGGGATGTCGATCTCCAGGATCAGGAGCGTGATGGCGATGGCTATGACGCCGTCACTGAACGTCTCGAGCCGGTCTCTCGTCACGCCCGGATCAATATGCCAGGGCCCAGGCCGCTTCCTCGGTGGCCGGCTGACCGCACACGATGCATGCTCCATCCACGGGCTTCGGGTCCAGCGGCAGGAACCTGATCGTGGCCTTCGTCTCGGCCTTGACCTTCGCCTCGCAGTCTCCGCTGCCGCACCAGCCCGCGAGCATGAAGCCGCCGGGGTCGTCGAGCAGCTTCGCCATCTCGCCCATGTCTTGCGGGCGGAACGTGTGCTCGTCGCGGAAGGCTCGTGCCTGCTCGAGCAATCCCGTTTGGGACTCGGTCAGGAGCTCCGCCACTCGAGACGACGCGTTGCTCAGAGGCGTCTGCTCCTTCTCGCCGGTCAGCCGGGGCGCGAGCGTGACCTGATCGGCATCGAGGTCTCGAGGACCGAGCTCGATCCGCACGGGTACCCCGCGCAGCTCCCACTCGTTGAACTTGAAACCCGGGCGCAGGTCCTCCCGGTCGTCGACGCGTACGCGGTGCGCGGCCAGGCCGCCGGCGATCTTCGTCGCAGCCTCCAGGACACGGGTGCGCTCCTCGTCGCTCTTGTAGATGGGGACGATCACGACCTGGGTGGGAGCGAGAGCCGGCGGGAGCCGAAGTCCCTTGTCGTCTCCGTGGGTCATGATCACTCCGCCGACCAGCCGCGTGGTCGAGCCCCACGACGTCGCGTATGGATGCTCGAGCTCGCCGGCGCGGTTCTGGAACTGCACCTCATACGCCTTGGCGAAGTTCTGGCCCAGGTAGTGGGAGGTCCCGGCTTGAAGCGCCTTGCGGTCGCGCATCAGGCCCTCGAGCGTGAGTGTCTCGACCGCGCCGGCGAACCTCTCGGTGGGGCTCTTGCGGCCGAGGTGCACTGGCATCGCCAGCACGTTCTGCACTGTGTCCAGGTAGACGTCGTGCAGGATCATGCGCGCCTCGGCGATGGCTTCCTTCTCGGTCTCGTGCGCGGTATGGCCTTCTTGCCACAGGAACTCGGTGGTGCGGAGGAAGACGCGGGGGCGCAGCTCCCAGCGGACGATGTTGGCC
>JBOGVX010000042.1:0-21731 GCA_050693165.1 Actinomycetota bacterium
CGATGCATCTGCTGAAGGCGCGGCTGTATCAGCTCGAGCTCGACAAGCGGAAAGAAGAGCAGGCAAAGATCGAGGGCGAGAAAAAAGACATCGGCTTCGGCAGCCAGATCCGCTCGTACGTCCTGCACCCCTACCGGATGGTGAAGGACCACCGGACGGGAGTCGAGATCGGGGACGTGGACCGGGTGCTCGGCGGAGACCTCGACAAGCTGATCGAGGCCGCCCTTCGCCACCGGGCGGCACCGAGCGATTCGAAGAACGGCCAGAAGCCGCGATAGGCTACGGCTCGATGGACACGGCGCAGGCCGCCACCGACCGCGACGCCCTCGTCGAGCGGCTGAAGGGCATCGCCCGCGAGCTCCGGATAAGCGACCTCGAGACGATCGCCGAGGCCGGCTCGGGGCATCCCGGCGGCACGCTCTCCGCCGCGGACATGATCGCGGCGCTGTTCTTCCACAGGCTGCGCATCAAGCCCGACGACCCCACCTGGGCGGACCGGGACCGGTTCGTGCTCTCGAAGGGCCACTGCATCCCGATCGTGTACGTGGCGATGGCCAAGCTCGGGTACTTCCCCGAGAAAGACCTGAAGACCCTCCGCGATCTCGGCTCGCCGCTTCAGGGACATCCCGACCGGACACGCCTACCGGGGATCGAGGCGTCGACCGGCTCGCTCGGGCAGGGCCTGTCCATCGCCGTGGGGATGGCGATGGCCGGCAAGCTCGACTCGGCCGGCTGGCGCGTGTTCTGCATGATGGGTGACGGGGAGAGCCAGGCCGGCCAGATCTGGGAAGCCGGGATGCTCGCCGGGCGCCGAGGTCTGGACAACCTGTGCGGCATCCTGGACTACAACCAGGTTCAGCAGACCGGCAAGGTCGTCGAAAGGCTCGACATCGAGCCCGTCGTCGCCAAGTGGCGATCGTTCAACTGGCACGTCCGTGAGATCGACGGCCACGACATGGCGCAGATACTCGACGCGCTGGACGAGGCCGAGGTCGTTCACGACAGGCCGACCCTGATCGTGTCTCACACGGTAAAGGGCAAGGGCGTCTCGTTCATGGAGCTGAACTCCTCCTGGCACGGCAAGGCCCCCGACGACGAGCAGCTGAAAGCCGCGCTCGGGGAGCTCAAGGCCTGATGGGCGCCGCCACCAGGGATGCTTTCGGCACCGCGCTCGAGAGGGTCGGGGAGGATCCTCGCGTCGTCGTCCTGACCGGCGACCTCCGGGACTCGACCAGGACCGAGGGCTTCGCCGAGAAGTACCCGGACCGCTTCTTCGAGTGCGGCATCGCCGAGTCCAACATGGTCGGCGTCGCATCGGGCCTGGCGCTGTCGGGGAAGGTTCCGTGGGCCTGCTCGTTCTCGTGCTTCGTTGCGGGCCGCTTCGAGCAGATCCGTCTGTCGGTCGCCTACCAGGAGGCCAACGTCCGGATCGTGGGGACACACTCGGGCATCGGGGTCGGAGAGGACGGCTACTCGCAGATGGCGATAGAGGACATCGCCGTGATGCGCACGCTTCCAAACATGGCGGTGATCAACCCCGCCGACGCCGCCGAGACGGAGGCCGCAGTTGAGTATCTACTCCAGCACGAGGGGCCTGCATTCCTGCGCCTGACTCGGCAGGGGGTGGACGACGTCACTGTTGACGGTTACCGCTTCGAGCTGGGTAAGGCGGTCAAGGTCCGAGAGGGGAACGACGTGGCGATCCTGGCAACGGGCGCCCAGGTCGGGGAGTCGGTGAAGGCCGCGGGACTCCTCGAGAAGGACGGGATATCCGCCGAGGTCATCAACGTGCACACGATCGCCCCGCTCGACGAGGAGGCGGTGCTCGAGGCGGCCTCGACGAAGAAGGGGATCGTGACCGCGGAGGACCACAGCATCCGTGGCGGGCTCGGCGGAGCCGTTGCCGAGGTTCTCGCCTCCCGCAATGGCACGACGGCTCCGCTGCACCGCATAGGGATGAGCACGTTCGGAGAGTCGGGCACGACCGAGGATCTCTACGCCAAGTACGGGCTCGATGCCGAGGGCATCGCCGGCACGGTCAAGTCGTTCGTCGGTGCGCTCAGCTAGCCAGCAGGGCCCGATCGAAGAAGCTCAGCACCCTTCCGGTCCATTCCTCATGATGGAACCAGATGCCCTGTGAATGCTTCGTGTCGGGCAGCTCCAGGAGCTCGCTGCTTTCTGAGGCCAGGCTCGTGTAGGTGCGGTTCAGGATCCTCTCGTCGCGCCCCCTCCCCGCGATGAACAGCACCGGGCGCTCGCCGATGCGCTGGATCGCGTCGCGCACCGGCATCGGGGGATCGGCGGGAGAGAGAAGATCCATCCCCGTCATCACGGTCCAATAGAACGGAAGGTGCCACCAGCCATCCCAGCCGAGCGTCATGGCGTCGTCGAACGAGTGCACGGAGAGCCCTTCGGCGATGACCGCCTCGATGCGCGGATCGGAGGCCGCAGCGGACATCGCGCCGATGGCTCCCATCGATATGCCGAACACTCCGATCCGATGCGGTTCGACGTCCGGCTGCCGCGAAAGGAAAGACACGCCGGCCTCGAACGTCCGGTTCTCCAGCCAGCCGAGGTCCATGGCAACGCCCTCGCTCTGTCCGTGGCCCCGAGCGTCCAACGCGAGGACCCCGTACCCGGCGCGGGCCAGCACCTCAATGTGATCGAGGACGTTCAGGCGCGTCGAACCCGAGCCGTGTACGAGGACGACCGCCGCGCTGTTCGCCGATGGGACGTACCAGCCACTCAGGTCGACACCGTCCGTCGTGGTCACGACGACGTCCCTGTACTCGAGTCCCCGGTCGCTTGGCCGCCACCCGCCGAGAGCCGTCGGCGGCGGGTGCGTGATGAACACCGCGATCGTCATCGGGACGAAGAGGTAGAAGATCGCGGCAACGGATACGGGAACAACCAGGAGGCGACGCCAGCCCCGGAGCCCCCGCATCCCAAGCCGGACGCCGAGGCCGAGCAGGGCCAGCCCTGCGATCAGCGACAGCACACCCGGCGCTCGTTCCCATGAGAGGCCCAGCTTCCAGATGTGCCCGGCCGTGAAACCGAGGCCGGCGATGGTTGCCGCGGTCCCGATCAGCAGCGCGAGGATCGCTCGAACCGCGCGGCCCGAGCGGCGGAAAACGAACGTGCCGAGGACCGCCACCGCGGCGATGGCGCCTGCGTCGACGAACCTGGCGGGCAGCGAATGCGTGAGCGGCCGGCCCCAGCGCGCGTCGATCAGGTGGAGAGCGACCAGGGTGGAGGCGACAGCGAAGACCAGCTCGGCGCGTTGCCAGCGAGCCGCCGCCGGGCGCGCATGTATATGGACGGCGGCCGCTATCGGCTCGCCGTGCTCCATCTCCCTCCCGGCCGCGTCCACCTTCACCTCTCTCGGCATCCTAGGCCCTGTTGTCCGATCCGCCAGTCCTTACGGGATCGTCATCGTTCCGACGTGAGGAAATCCCTCACCTTGGCCACCCCCTCTGTTAGCATCGGGAACCGGCCAACTCCCCAGAAGGAATCCCCAAATGATCAAAACCGAACACGTCAGCAAGGTTTACAAGGACACCGTCGTCGCGCTCGACGATGTGAGCGTTGACGTCCAGAAAGGTGAGTTCGTCTTCGTCGTCGGGCCCTCGGGCTCGGGGAAGTCGACGTTCATGCGCCTGCTGCTCAAGGAGGAGGAGCCGACGCGCGGCAGCATCTACGTCGCCGGCAAGAACATCCAGAACCTCTCTCCGTGGAAGGTTCCTTACCTGCGTAGGAACGTGGGGACGATCTTCCAGGACTTCAAGCTGCTGCCCGACAAGACTGTGTTTCAGAACGTCGCGTTCGCCCTGGAGGTCATCGGCAAGCAGCATCACGTCATCGACAAGAGGGTGCCGGAGATCCTCGAGCTCGTCGGTCTCGGCGAGAAGCTCAACAACTATCCCGAGGAGCTCTCAGGTGGAGAGCAGCAGCGAGTATCGATCGCGCGCTCGTTCGTGAACCGTCCCCTGATCCTTCTGGCCGACGAGCCGACGGGTAACCTCGACCCCTCGACGTCGGTCGAGATCATGAAGCTGCTCGACAGAATCAACCGCACCGGTACGACCGTGATCATGGCGACGCACGACAACGCGATCGTGGATGCCATGCGCCGGCGCGTGGTCGAGCTGGCCGACGGCAAGGTGGTGCGCGACCAGGCTCGAGGTGTGTACGGGTATGGCGCGTAGGTACAGCTACTTCTTCCGCGAGACGGCGATCGCTCTCCGCCGCAACGCGCTCGTAACGTTCGCCGCGATCTCGACGGTGTTCATCTCGCTCTTCCTGGTGGGCGGGTCGCTCCTTGTGAGCGAGCAGGTCGATCTGATGACGGGAGAGTGGGCCGGCAAGATCGAGGTATCGGTATTCCTCCGTGACGACGCATCCCAGGAGGAGATCGACGCACTCGGACAGAAGGTCGCAGCCCTGCCCGAAGTACAGAATGTGTTCTTCGAGAATCGCCTGGAGGCGTGCGCAAACTTCCGGAGGATCTTCCGCGACAACATCGCTCTGGTCGAGAACGTCGACTGCGATGCCCTGCCCCAGTCCTACAAGATCAAGCTCCACGATCCCGAGGACGTCCCGGTCATCGGCGCCCGATTGGCCGGCGACCCGGCCGTGGACGAGGTCAAGGACGAGAAGGAGCTCGTCGACAAGCTCCTCGCGGTTACCAGCGTGCTGCGCAACGGGGTGCTCGCGGTTGCACTGATCATGCTCGTCTCGGCGGCGGGCCTGATCGCGAACACCGTTCGTATGGCCGTCTTCGCCAGGCGCAAGGAGATAGCGATCATGAAGCTCGTCGGAGCGACCAACTGGTTCATCCGCGTGCCGTTCCTGATCGAAGGGGTGATCGAGGGCCTCATAGGTGGCGTCGCTGCGGCGTTCGCTCTGTTCGCGATGAAGTTCCTTTTCATAGACAAGCTTCGGGGCGAGGTCGACTTCGTGACCACCTGGGTCGACACCCCGGAGATCCTCGTGGTCGTTCCGATCCTCCTGGTGGCCGGCGTACTGAGCGCCGCGGTTGCGAGCCTGCTCGCGATGCGCCGCTTCCTCGAGGTCTGACGCCGGGCGGCGAGATGCCGCACCCTATGTCTCGATGAGCCCTGCCGAACGTGCCGCCGCGACCAACCGCCGCGCCCGGCACGACTACGCGATCGAGGAGACCTTCGAGGTCGGGATGGTGCTTACCGGCGCCGAGGTGAAATCCCTCCGGGCCGGAAAAGCGTCACTGGTCGAGGCCTACGCCAGGGTTACCGACGGCGAGGTGTGGGTGGACAACCTCCACATATCTCCCTACTCGCACGCCAGCCAGAAGGGGCTGGACCCCAGGAGGTCCCGGAAGCTCCTGTTGCACCGCAAGGAGATCGAGCGCCTGATCGGAAAGACCCAGGAGCGGGGTCTGACCCTGGTACCCATGAAGATCTACTTCACACGTGGGCTCGCCAAGATGGAGCTCGGTCTCGGGCGCGGTAAGAGGCAGTACGAGAAGCGCGACGCGAAGCTCGAGAAGGAGCACAGGCGGGAGATGGAGAGGGGATTCGCCCGCCGCAAGTCGGGCAAGAGCAAAGGCTGAGGGCCGCCGCACATAGCGACGACCCTCGTCAGTGCCTGCCTCTGGCTTACGGAAGTCCGCTGATCGGAACCGGATACGGCACTATCTGGCCGTTCGTGGGCGTGCCGACTCTGGTCGCGCGTGTTCCGGCCATGATCCCGACGCCGCTCCTCATCAGGGGATCGACGTAGATGTGGGTGATGATCCCCGCCGCCTCCATGTTCGCGCCGACCGCGTCACCGGTGAGCGTGTTCGCGCCCGAGCCGGAGTCACCGGGCGTGATCGCTCCCGTGAACATGAAGTGGCTGGCGCCCCAGTGGATGGATGTGGCCACCCTCGGGGTTCCGCCCGTACCGATGCCGGCCCCGTGGCCGTAGTGGACGATCGCCTGCGGCAGGAATGGATCGGGGTTCACGCTGACCTGGCCGTTGTTCCAGTTGATCGTCGCGGTGCCTCCAGTCTTCGTGTAGACACCCCGAGGCCCCCCCCAGAAGCACATGGTCGGGGTGACGATACTCATGTAAGAGGACTTGATCGAGATCAGAGCCTTGTCGTTCCCGACGCCGCCATCAGTCGAGGACTTGAACGTCCCGAAGTCGAGCAGCACCGGACCAGCGACGCCCGCATGGTTCCCAACGGCCGCGATCACGGTGGCGACGTCGCCACCCTTTCCACAGTGTCCGGCCGTGCTGATGGAGGACCCGTACAGATGCGCCAAGCTGCACCAGCCCACTGATCCGCCGTTCAGCAGCAACAGGAACGCGCCCGGGCGGATGCCCAGGCATCCGGTGCCGGCGAAGCTGGCCACGGCGGGATCCATCGCCGCCTCCATCGAGGCGTTGAACTCGTTCAGAGGGATCTCATGGAAGCTGCCGTCCTTGGCCACGATCGTGGGCTGCGGGTACCTGCGGGACAGCAGGATGTCGCTGGAGGGGAGGCCCATCCGATCCAGCTGGCTGTCCGTGGGCTCGAACTTCATGGGCGCCCATGTCCCCTGGGGGTGAGTGGCCAGGATGTCGTTGATCCATTGATCCCGGATGTCGCAAAGGGCGTCCTGGTCGACGGTGAACTCGGATAGCTGCAGCCCTACTATCTGAGCCGCGTTTCCGGCTCCCGTCACCAACATGAGTGGCAACGCTAGGGTGAGGATCAGAAGGGAACGTACGCTCCGTGACATGCGGGCCTCCTCTCGGTCGGCGGGCCTGCTATGCGGAGAAGCTTGCCCTGCCTCCATGGGTTCAAACCTCCAGGACTCGGGCGCTTGCGGAGGCTCGTATACTTAAACCAACTGAATAGCGGGGCCGACTTGGCTTCGACGGGGGCGTTCACCCCCTGGGAGAAGCGGGCCGAGGTTGCCGGAGTCCTCGTTAAAGAGCCGGCACAAAATAAGCGCCAACACTGAGTTCGCGCTCGCTGCCTAATTAGGTAGCCGTTCGCCGCGGGATGCCTGTTACCGCGGGTCGAACGTCACTAGCAGGCTTACCGGGCCGGGTGCGCCTCGTGCCCCTCCTGGGAAATCTAAGCGAGGCTGGTCCGACGGTACCTTGCCTGAGGGGAGCCGCCGGACGAGATCAAACACAGGCTGCGCCCGGAGAAGTCCCAGGAGGTCGCATCCGGACAGGGGTTCGATCCCCCTCGGCTCCACGAGTGCTCAACCATGTGGTTGAGCGTTGTTGGGGCTGTCGTCAATCTCCCCGTAGCGTCGCAGGATTTCACGCGCCCAGTTGACTGCGTCCGTGACCCTGATACCTGATGGTTGCGGACGCACCCACAGCTGAGATTCTCTGGTCTGTTGTCATCCTTCACCCCATTGAGGTGATGAACCTGCTCATCGGGGAGCAACCGGCGACCCAGGATCTGTTCCATAACGAGGATGTGCTCGAAGACATAACCAACGGTCCGAGCACGAGGATGGCTGGGCACGTGGATCATGAGATACCCGGCGTGATGGCGGGTGCGTCCCCCTTTCCAGTTGTTGTTCAGGTCTGCAGTTTGGGGTCTGCACTTGAAACACGCCGAGGAGTGCTTCTGTTTGGGGCCGCCGCAGTCACACAGGTCCTTCGAGCGACAGGCGGGGCATCTCAGGTGCCCGCTCGAAGGTTGGAACGTGCGTCGGCATTCCTGGCAAACGCGAGGCGAGAGCATACGAGTTGACGATAGGACCTCCCACTGACATCCATGAGTCGGTAAGGGAGCTGAGCGCTCTAGGAGGAGAAGGGGTGGTTGAGGACCAGCTCGACGTTGCGATCCTCGAGACCTCCCGTGCCCGCGCCGAACCCCTTCTGCGGATCGTTGCCGCATAGCTCGCGAGCGAACCCGGTCAGGGGATCCTCGTCGTGGTCGAACATCGTGCCGAAGATGGACAGCGTCCCGTCCCCGTTGTCGACAACCTCGATCAATCGAGCCTGAGGTGGCCAGTCGATGTGGGCGGCGGTACCGATGTCCCAGTAGGTGCCACGAGGAACGATGACGTTCGAGTGGCTGTGCCCGTTGACCCAAGCGATCACGCAGGAAAAGCGAGCGACGAGCTCGGACACCTCGTCGGCCTTGTGCCTCGGGAGGTCGCTTCCGGTCGGGTCCAGCGGGTCGGGGCTCTCGACGGGATTCTCCAGCGAGCGGAGCCCGTGGTGGCTGAAGAGCATCACGAGCCGGCCCTGGGCCTGCGCCTCGGTCAGCCGGTCCTCGAGCCAGCCGAGCTGCACGTCGCCGATCGAGCCGTCGGCCTCGCCACCGGGATTCACCGTGTCCAGGACTAGCCAGCGGATCGGGCCCACGTCGGCCGCGTAGTAGGCGGTGGCTTCGGCCGCGTTGGTCTGGCTGTACCCGTGCCCGTGGGGTTCCCCCGGTGATTGGAGGTGACGCTCCACCCACGTGCGGCGACGAACGTAAGCCCGTTGCGGGTCGGCCGTGACCTGCATGACCTGAGAGCCGGGCATCGCGCCGAGGTCGTCGAACCTGATGCACGGGTTGGCGCCAGGCGGCAGGCCGACGACCTTCACACGGCCGGTGCCGATGGTTTCGAACGCCGGGTTGACGGGAGCGTTGCCCTGCGCGAGGCCGTCATGGTTGCCGTAGGCGGTGAACCAGGGGACCCCTGCGCCTACAGCCTCGAAAGGCGCAAGCGCGCTCTGAAGGAAGGCGGGTCTGGAGGGGAAGCCGAACTCACTCTTGTACCTGTCGTTGACCGAGGGATCGGGGTGCCAGTAGTTCGTGTCGCCGGAGGCCTGGATGCCCTCGTATCGCCCCGGGTCGCCGGAATCCGGAGTGACCGGGCCGCCGTCCATGATCCTGATCATCAGGTCGAGCTCGTTCGCCTGCTGGTTGTCGACGTTGTCACCGGTGCAGATCGCTGCGGTGATCGGGGCGCCCGTGACCGGCGAGACGCCTATCTTCCGCATGCGGCGAAGCATCGCGTCGGCTATACGGGCTGACGCCGCCTCGTGGGGCCGGTAGGCGGCCGAGAACGGCATGGGGCCACAATCGGAGCCGTCGTTGTATCGATCGAGGAACTCGACCCGGCTGGTCGACTGGACATCGACGATGTGCTGATCGGTCAGGTGCGTGAAGGACAGGAGACTTTCCCGCCGCCCCTCTCGCCCGTCCTTCGGCGCGGCGAGCTCACCCCGGACCGTGTACGGCTCGCCCGGGCCGGAAACGACGGGTCGATAACCGAGCGCCGATGCGGCCCCGGCAACGAGTGTCTGCCCGAGGGTTGTGATCTCGGCTGCGGCATGCAGATGAGGGCTCCCGACCTGGGCCCATGCGGGAAGGCGCGGCAGGAGGGTTGCGGCCATGGTTCCGCCGGCGGCACTTGCCATCAGCGTCAGGAACCGCCTGCGGCTCAGGAGCTGCGCTTCGCGTTCGGCTTTGTTCACTCGCCCAGTAAGTTCGACATCGGCCCGTTCAGACCCTGCCGGTGGAGTTCTCGCGAACCGTTTCGGGCTGTTTGCCCGGATCGCTATCGGCTACGGCCCGCTCGCCGAGGTCACTGGGTCGTCACGATGGGCCCGAAGAGCGACTGGGCAGGATTCGGGCCATCCATCGTCGAAAGACTGTGCTGATCGATGCCCGCGAGCCCGTACGCCCGATGGCTCGCCCACCGAGAGGAGGATCCGCCGATGCGCCCGCTACTTGCGTTGCTCGCGGCTCTCGTCGCCGGCCTGATGAGCGTTTCGTCCGCTTCAGCGCTCCATGGTCCCACGGGAGTGGACTTCACCCCGAACGACCGGCTTGAGCGCGTCTATTTCCACTGCGAGGGAGCGGCCAAGCTCCACAATGTCGTCACAGACGGGGCCATCCCTTGGAACACGACTGCGCCTGCGCAGTCCGTGCAGCAGGGGGCGGGGTGCGGGTCGCTCGACAACGGCCTGTGGGGGAACAACCAGGTATCCATCCAGGACTCACACTTCCAAGGCTCGTTCGCCGGGAACATCGACAAGATCACCGTCGAGGCACACAACATCTATGTCGGGCCGGGGAGGCAGACCGCCTCCTTCACGGTGAACGTCCGGCTCGCCATCGACGGGGAGCCGATCCTCGGAGCCACCGGCAAGAACGTGACCGTCACTCCCGTCCGCAGCTCCACGGGAGCCTCCGAGAGCATCAAGTTCACCATCACGAACCTGAACTTGATGAACGAGGCCAACGACATCGAGCACGACGTTCTCATGACACTGAACGGAGGGGTCTTCGTCGCCAACGCTCAAGTCTTCCCCGTGCACGACAGCCAGAGCCTGTGGGTTTACGACACGACCGAGGTTCCGTCCGGGCTCACCTTCAACCCGCTGACCACGGAGACGGCGACGATCAGCCGCTGAGCCAGCTCAACTCCTCAGACGCATGAAGAAGGGCCCCCGGTTCGTCCCGGGGGCCCTCCCTGCTTCGTTGAAGCGTCAGCTACTTCTTGTCGTCGCGGCTGCCGATGACCGACTTCACAACGTCGGCGGGCAGCGAGACCGCTGCGGAGAGGCCCTTCTTGGTCGCGTCCGCGGCATCCTTCGATATCTCGCCCGCTGCGTCGAGCGCACCCTCTACGGCGCTCGTGGCCACGTCGGTTACGTTGCCGCCTACTCGCTTCGCGGCGTCGATCGCGCCCTCGACGGCTCCGACAGCTGTTCCCGTGACGTCGCCGCCTACCTCGGACGCGCTCTGGATCGCGGCGCGTACCGAGTGGCGGACGGCGTCGATCACGTTGCCGCCCACAGCAGCCACGGCCTCGACGGCACCGGATACGACAGCCTTGGCGCTGTCGGCTACCTCGGTTCCGGCCTCGCGGGTGCCACGAAGCGCGCCCTTGACGGTGTCGGTAACCACGCCGACGGCCGCACCGGCTATGTCGCCGGCGCTGTTCAGGGCCCCCTTGACGAGGTCCGTCACCGTCTCGCGAACGGCTCCCACGATGTCGCCGGCGCCCTTGACGACGCCTACTACAGAGTCCTTCGCTTTCTCGAAGAGTCCTTCCGCCAACTGACTCACCTCCACGGGCTGGGGTCGGACCCACTATAGGGCCCCTCAGACGCCCGCCCATCTAGTTAGACCCCGGAACACGCCCCGTGGTTATGCTCGTCTCATGCGAGAAGAGGTCCGCCTCACGAAGTACAGCCACGGCAGCGGCTGAGCCTGCAAGCTCAGTCCGCAGGACCTGGCCCAGGTTCTGGGTCAGCCGGAAGCCGCACATAACGATGGCGTGGTGGTCGCCGCGGAGACGCGGGACGACGCCGCCGTGTACCGACTGCCCGACGGCACTGGCCTGGTGCAGACGGTCGACTTCTTCACGCCCATCGTCGACGACCCGTTCGACTGGGGCCGCATCACATGCGCGAACGCGCTCAGCGACGTGTACGCGATGGGCGGCCGCCCTGTTCTCGCGCTGAACATCGCGGCCTGGCCTGTCGAGGAGCTGCCTCTCGAGATGCTGAGACGCGTGCTCGAAGGTGGCGCGAAGGTCGCCGCCGAGGCCGGAGTCTCGATCGTCGGCGGCCACACGATCCACGACCCCGAGCCGAAGTACGGGATGGCCGTAACCGGTTTCGTCGATCTCGACCGAGTCGTCCGCAACTCGACGGCCCCTCCGGATGCGAGGCTGTTCGTCACGAAGCCGCTCGGCATCGGGATGATCACGACCGCGATAAAAAGGGGAGAGGCGACCGAGGAACAGGTGGCCGCGGCGGTCGAGACCATGACGATGCTCAACGAGGCGGCCTCTGAGGCGATGGTCGAGGCGGGCGCGGAGGCCGCCACCGACGTGACCGGTTACGGGCTTCTGGGTCACCTGCACTTCATGCTCGCCGCCTCGGGCGTCTCGGCCGAGATCGATGCATCGGCGGTCCCGTTGCTCGACGGGACCCTCGAGCTCGCCGAGCGCGGGATCGTGGCGAGCGGCTCGCGGAAGAACCACGCGTTCCTCGAGGACAAGGTCGACTGGGGAGATCTCCCCGAGGCCGAGCAGATGGTCCTCGCCGACGCCCAGACCTCGGGGGGCCTGCTGATCGCAGCGTCCGAGACACGAGCCGACTCTCTGAGAGATGCCCTCGCCAACCGGAACGTTTTGTTCTCCGAGATCGGCGGAACCATCTCCGGCCAGGCGGGCATGATTTCGGTCCGGGGCGTGTTCGGCAGGACTGAACGAGGCGCTTGATACCATCGTCTCGAGATGGCTTTCGAGCTTCCCCTTGCCCTCTACGAGGAGATCGTCGAGCACGCCCGTGAAGGCCTGCCGAACGAGGCCTGCGGCGTGGTCGCCGGCGACGATGGACGGCCCGTCCGGGTCTACCCGATGCACAACGCCGAGGAGAGCCCGGTCGTCTACCGCTTCGAGCCGAACGAGCAGCTCGAGGTCACCAAGGAGATCGAAGAGAAGGGATGGGACCTGCTCGCGATCTTTCACTCGCACACGCATACCGAGGCCTATCCTTCGCCGACGGATCGTGCCCATGCCCACTGGCGTGACCCCATAACCGGGGAGGAGGCACCCGCGTTTCCCGGCACGCGCTATCTGATCCTCTCGCTGGCGGAACAGGAGCCGGTGCTCCGTGCGTTCAACTGGGGGCAGGGCGATCCCGTCGAGGAGGACGTGACGATCCGATGAGCTTCACCGAGGATCAGGTTCGGCGTTACGCGCGGCACATCATCCTGCCCGGCATCGGCGGTGATGGGCAGCAGAAGCTCATGGACTCCAAGGTGCTCATCATCGGCGCCGGAGGTCTCGGCTCACCGGCCGCCATGTACCTCGCCGCCGCTGGCGTGGGAACTCTGGGACTCGTCGACTTCGATCACGTGGACGTCTCGAACCTTCAGCGGCAGATCCTGCACGACACATCCGACGTCGGCCGGCCGAAGGTCGCGTCCGCGACGGACCGTCTCAACGAGCTCAACCCTAACGTCGAGGTGGTGGCACACGAGACCCTGCTCTCGAGCGCCAACGCGTTCGACATCCTCGGCGCGTACGACGTCGTGGTCGACGGCACCGACAACTTCCCGGTTCGCTACCTGGTCAACGACGCCACGCAGATGCTCGGCAAGCCTCTCGTGTACGGCTCGATCTTCCAGTGGGAGGGCCAGGCGTCGGTGTTCCTGCCCGGCGAGAACAATCCTTGCTACAGGTGCCTGTTCCCCGAGCCGCCTCCTCCCGGCACAGTTCCGTCCTGCGCCGAGGGCGGCGTGTTCGGAGTGCTGCCGGGGATCATCGGCTCGATCCAGGCGGTCGAGGCCATCAAGCTTCTGCTCGGCATCGGCGAGTCTCTCTCGGGCAAGCTCGTGCTCTACGACGCGCTCCGTAACGAGTTCACGACGGTCAATCTACGTTGGGACCCGGACTGCCCGGTCTGCGGCAAGCACCCGACCGTGACCGAGCTCATCGACTACGAGGCATTCTGTGGGCTCGCTCCCGGACAGGCCCCGCCCGAAGCGGAGCGCTCTCCAGCAGCGAGCGAGGAGTCATGACCGTCGAGATCAAGATCCCGACGATCCTGCGCCAGCACACTTATGGCGAGGCGAGGGTCACCGGCTCCGGGACGACGCTCCGCGAGGTCCTCGGCGATCTCGACTCGCGCCATCCGGGCCTGATGAGGAGGATTGTCGCGGAGGATGGCAGCCTGCACCGATTCGTCAACGTGTACCTGAACGACGAGGACGTTCGTTACCTCGGCGCGCTGGAGACCGACGTGAAGGACGGCGACGTGGTGTCGATACTTCCCGCGGTCGCCGGCGGGCGGTAGCCGGTAGTCTCCCCGTCCATGAGGGCGGCGGACATCCTCGACGCCATCGGCAACACCCCTCTCGTCGGCATTCAGCGCCTCTCACCGAAGCCGCAGGTGCGGATGTGGGCGAAGCTCGAGGGGCAGAACCCGACGGGCTCGCTGAAGGACCGCATCGCCAGGGCGATGATCGAAGATGCCGAGGCCTCGGGAGAGCTAACTGCCGAGCGCGTGATCCTCGAACCGACCAGCGGCAACACCGGCATCGCGCTGGCCATGGTCGCGAGGCGCAAGGGCTACAAGATGATGGCGGTCATGCCGGACAACGCGAGCGACGAGCGCATCCGACTGCTCGAGCTCTTCGGCGCGCAGATAGTCTTCAGTCCCGCCGACAAGGGCACCAACGGGTCGATCGAGGTTGCTCGCCGGATGGCAGAGGATGAGCGCTACTACATGCCGTTCCAGTACGGGAACGAGGCGAACCCTCGCGCGCATTACGAGGGGACGGGAGAAGAGATAGTCCGCGAGCTCCCCGAGGTGACGCACCTCATCGCGGGCCTCGGCACGGGTGGAACCCTCACCGGAGCCGGAAGGAAGCTGAAGGAGCACAATCCGAACGTGAAGGTGATTGCCGCAGAGCCCGAGCTCGGCGAGCTCGTCTACGGCCTCCGCTCACTCGACGAGGGGTTCATCCCCCCCATCCTCGACGAGTCGGTTCTCGACGGGAAGCAGCTCGTTGCAGCCGAGGACGCGTTGCGGTGGACCAGGGAGCTCGCCGAGCGCGAGGGCATATTCGCCGGTATCTCCTCGGGCGCGGTCCTTCACGTCGGCAGACGGGTGGCCGAGCAGGTTGACGAGGCCGACATCGTCTGCCTGCTGGCCGATGGTGGATGGAAGTACCTTTCCACCGAGGCATGGACCGGCGACGCGGAGCAGGCGGCCAAGAAGGTGAGCGAGACACTGTGGTGGTAGATGGCTGACGCACGCCCGATCGGGATCTTCGACTCCGGCGTGGGAGGTCTGACGGTCGTGCGCGCCGTTCTCGACCTCCTGCCGCACGAACCGGTCGTGTACTTCGGCGACACCGCACGCTCGCCGTACGGCCCACGGCCGCTCGAGGAGATACAGGGCTTCGCCAAGGAGATCGCTGCTTACCTCATACAGCGTGACGTGAAGGCGCTCGTCGTGGCGTGCAACTCCGTCGAGGTCGCCGCGATCGAGGACCTGACCGAACGATCCGGGATCCCGGTCGTGGGCGTTATCGACCCGGGCGTGCGGGCCGCCCTGAGGGCGACTCGGAACAGCAAGATCGGAGTCATCGGCACCGAGGCGACCATCGCTAGCGGCGCATACGAGCGCGCGGTCCGAGAGCTGAACGGGGCGGAGCTTATGTCCGCCGCATGCCCCGCGTTCGTTCCGTTCGTGGAGAGCGGCGACACGACCAGCGACGAGCTGCTCGCCGCGGCTCGAGGCTACCTGAAGCCTTTGATCGAGGCGGACGTCGACACCCTCATCCTGGGCTGCACCCACTACCCGCTGCTCTCCGGCCTCTTGCAGGTCGTCATGGGCCCGGAGGTCGTGCTCATCTCATCGGCCGAGGAGACGGCCAAGGACGTCTACGCGAGACTGGGGACCGAGATGCTGCTCGCCGACGAGGCGCACCCCGTTCACGAGTTCCTCTGCTCGGGTGATCCGGCCGCGTTCCTTGCTCTGGCTTCGCGATTCCTCGGCCCTGAAGCCGCGGAGGTTCGCGCGACGAGTGTGCAGCCGCTGACGCTTGGGGAGGGCTCGTGGAGCTGACGGTCCTCGGGGCTCACGGCACTTGGCCCGGCGCCGGCGGGGCGACCAGCGGGCTGCTGGTTCGCGAGAACGACTTCAACATTTGGATCGACGCCGGCAGCGGAACGGTCGCCAACCTACAGCGTCACATCGGCCTTTTCGACGTGGGAGCTGTGATGATCTCTCACTCTCATCCCGATCACGTGAGCGATCTCTACTCGTATCTCATGGCGCGGCTGTTCAGCCCAGAGCGCCCGCCGAAGATCCCCCTCTACCTCGCACCGAACGTCGCCGAGCGCTTCAACCCACTGCTGACCGACGACAGCGCCGAGATGCGCCTCGCGGAAGCGTTCGACATCGTCGTGGTCGACCCGGGGCAGAAGCTGGAGCTCGGGCCCTTCAAGATGACCACGGCGGAGATGCGTCACTCTGTACCGACCTTCGGCGTCCGGCTCGAGGCCGGCGGCAAGACGCTCACCTACTCCGCCGATACCGGGCCGACGGACGAGCTCGTAAAGCTTGGCCGCGACGCCGACCTGCTCGTGGCCGAGGCCTCGTACCAGGAAGCGGACGGCAAGGATCTCCCGCCCATCCACATGTCTGCGCGTCAGGCCGGAGAGGCCGCAGCCGAGGCGGGCGCGGGCAAGCTCGTGCTCACTCACATCCGTCCGTATCTCGACTGGGATCGCTCGCGGGACGAAGCCGCAGCGGCATTCACCGGCGAGACGATCCTCGGACGCGACAACGAGACCATGAAGGTCGGCTCTTGAGGGGCGACGGGCGCGAGCCCGGTGCTCTCCGTCCGGTGAAGTACGAGACCGGGTACCTCGAGTGGGCGGAGGGATCGTGCCTGATCGAGATGGGAAAGACTCGGGTGCTCTGCGCCGCGTCATACGAGGCGGCCGTTCCCCGGTTCCTGCAGGGCACCGGCAAGGGCTGGGTTACCGCCGAGTACGGGATGCTGCCGCGAGCAACCTCCGAGCGAACCGCACGAGAGGCTGCCCGGGGTCGGCAGTCGGGGCGCACCCAGGAGATCCAGCGGCTGATAGGACGTTCACTGAGGGCGGTGACGAACCTATCCGCCATGAAGGAGAGCACCATCTGGATCGACTGCGACGTCCTCCAGGCCGACGGCGGCACGCGAACCGCTGCTATCACCGGCGGCTACATAGCCCTCGCTCTCGCGCTTAGCAATCTCAAGGAGAGCGGAACGCTGGTTGCCGATGTATTGACCGACTCGGTCGCGGCGGTAAGTGCCGGCATCGTGGACGGCAGCCCTCTGCTCGATCTCAACTACGAGGAGGACTCCCGAGCGGAGGTCGACTTCAACGTCGTCATGACGGGATCGGGAAGCCTCGTCGAGGTCCAGGGCACCGCCGAGGGCGAGCCGTTCAGCAGAGAGCAGCTCGACGCGATGGTGTCGCTCGCATCCGAGGGGATCCAGAAGCTGACAGCCGTGCAGCGCGAAGCCGTCGGCGCGTGAGCGGCTTTCCCCAGCGGATCGTCCTCGCGACAAAGAACGACCACAAGGTCAAGGAGATCCTTCGCATCTGTCACGACTGGCCGGTGGAGTGGGTGACAGACGCCAACATCCCGGCCGTCGAGGAGACGGGCGCCACCTACCTGGAAAACGCGCTACTCAAGTCTCGTGCCGTTGCCGAGGCGACCGGGGAGCCGGCGCTCGCCGACGACTCGGGTATCGAGGTCGACGCGCTCGGTGGCGGGCCCGGTCCGAGGTCCGCCCGCTACGCTGGCGAGACGGCCTCGGACGAGGAGAACCTCCGGGCCTTGCTGAGAGCCACTTCGGGCGTGCCATCGGGCGGGCGCACGGCCAGGTACCGAGCGGTCGCAGCGCTTGCCTGGCCCGATGGCCGCGAGCTGCACGCCGAGGGTGTCTGCGAAGGAGTGCTCGAGCCTCGACCGAGAGGCAGTGGTGGGTTCGGATACGACCCGATCTTCGTCCCGATGGGCCGCGAGCAGACGATGGCCGAGCTCACACCCGAGGAGAAGGACCGCATGAGTCACCGCGGTCTCGCGTTCAGGGCCCTTCGCGACCGGCTTGCCTAGGTACCTCCGGGGATGGGAGAGTCTTCGCCCGGGATGGGAGGAGAAGTCACATGTGTCTGACCTGTGGATGCGGGGAGCCGGACGCCGACCACGGCGATCCCCGGCACATCACGATGCAGCAGCTGAAGGACGCTGCTGAGGCGGCCGAGGTAGACGTCGACGAGGCCGCCAAGAACCTCCAGGAGACGTACCCGAAGGGCAAGTAGTTGCCTATCAGCCTTCGCAACAAGGCGCAGAACCGTGCCTGGACCTTGAAGGAGTGGATCCAGGGCAAGCCGCTGGGTCATCCGAGTCATCCGCTGTTCGTTCACTACCCGATCGCTTTCTACACGGCGGTCCTCGTGTTCGACGTGATGACGCGGATCAACTCCAACCCCGCGCTGTTCCTCGCCAGCGCGTATCTGCTGATAGGCGCCGCACTCGCGACCCTGCTCGCCGTCGTGACGGGACTGGTCGACTGGTTGGGCATGGTGAGAGGTTCCACGAAACGGAAGATCGCAACGAGTCACCTCCTTTTCCAGTTCACGGCGGCGATCTTCTTTCAGGCCACGCTGGTGCTCCGTTTCCCGGACCGGCACGTTGCCGATCAGGCTTCGATCGCGATGATCGTCCTTGGAGCTGTCGGCTACCTGATCCTCATCGTGGGTCAGTACCTCGGTGGTGTCCTCGTTTACGAGAAGGGGATGCGAGTGAACACCGGTGGTGCGGGAGAGGAGCCCGACGAGCGGCCGCCCCGTCGCTAGTCGAGCGGAACGTCGACGAGGATCAGCTCGCTGAGGTCCTCGGCGGAAAGGCGAAGATCCGGCTCGTCGCTGATCTTGACCGCGTCACCCGTGGCGAGCTTCTCGTCGTTCACGGTGAGAGCGCCCTCGATCAGGTACAGGTAGCCGCCCCGGTCTGCACCGAAGGAATGCTTGACCTCGGTTCCTCGGTTCAGCCGGGCAACATGGACGGAGGCGTTCTTGTGGACCTTGATGGCATCACCGCTCTCGGGCGAGATCACCTCGAGCAGCCGGTCGGTGCGTTGCTCCGTGGTGAAGACGCGCTGCTCGACGCTGGGGGGCAGGCCGAGCTGATCGGGAAGGATCCACATCTGGATGAAACGCATCGGCTCGGTCTCGGACCCATTCTGCTCCGAGTGCCACGCCCCCCTGCCGAGCGTCATCCGCTGCACCGATCCGGCCGGGAGGACGCCGTCGTTCCCCTGGTCGTCCTCGTGCTTGAACGTTCCCTCCACGACATACGTCAGCCCCTCGATGTCTCGGTGGGGGTGCAGGGGCCAGACGGCGCCTGGGACCAGCCGGTCGTCGTTGAACACGCGCAGGGGACCCCATCCCATGTTCTCGGGATCCCGGTAGGTGTCGAAGGAGAAGTGCCAGCGGGCCTGGAACCAGCCCCCGTCGATCTTGAAGATCTCGGCGTCCCTTCGAACCACGAGCATGCGGCCATGATAGAACCCCTCGCGGTGAGTAAATCTTGAGCAAGCGACCCATCGAGTCGATCCACCCGACGGACATCGATGATCTGCGCCTCTACCTGGAGGCCGCGGGTGCGGAACCTCTCCTCACGAAGGAGGAGGAGGTCGAGCTCGCCATCTCGATCGAGAAGGGCAAGGAGGCCGAGCAGCGCATGGCTACCGGCCGCATCCGCTCCGACAACACGAAGCGCCAGCTCAGGACCCAGATCCGCAAGGCGGAAAGCGCACGGCGCCGATTCATCCTCGCCAACCTGCGCCTGGTGGTCTCGATCGCCAAGAAGTACCAGGGCCAGGGCCTGCCCCTGCTCGACCTGATCCAGGAGGGGAACATCGGCCTGATGCGCGGCGTCGAGCTGTTCGACTGGCGCCGGGGGTTCAAGTTCTCGACGTACGCGACGTGGTGGATCAGGCAGGCGATCACGCGAGCGATCGCCGACCGCGGCCGGCAGATCCGCATCCCCGTCCACGTGCACGAGCGCATCCGGAAGGTACGCCAGGTCCGCGAGCGCCTGATGCAGACGACCGGCCGGGAGCCCACGCCCGAGGAGATCGCGAAAGAGGCAGACGTACCCGTCGAGGCGCTCGCTCAGCTCGAGGAGGCGAGCCGGCGCGAGCCTCGCTCGCTCCAGGAGCCGGTCGGCGAGGACACCGAGCTCGGCGAGCTCGTGGCGCTGGTCGAGGACGAGAGTCCGGTCGATGCGGTCGAGGACGCGATGCTCCGAGAGGAGATGGGCAAGGCGGTGGAGGCCGCGCTCGAGCCGCTGGAGCAGGAGGTCGTGCTGCTCCGCTACGGCCTGGGAACTGGGCACCCGCTCAGCCTCCGCGAGGTGGCGGAGAAGGTCGGCGTCTCCGCGGAGACCGTCCGCAAGGTCGAGCGGATCGCGCTGCGTAAGCTTCGCGAGTCCGAGCTCTTCGAAGGTATCTAGCTCGTGCCGGTCGTCGTGACCGGAGCCTCCGGCGGCGTCGGCCGGGTCCTGATCCCGGCTCTTGCCGGCAGGGGAGAGGTGCGGGCGGTGGTTCGGTCCTCGCGATCGGCGGAGACGCTTCGCGCATCCGGCGCCAAGGTCGCGGTCTGCGACCTCGGCGAGACATCCGCGCTTACAACGATCATGGACGGCGCACACACCGTCATACACCTTGCGGGTGGCCTTGACCTTCCGGACGACGCGGCTTACGAGACCGCCAACCTCGCTACCGCGCGCGACGCCCTGGAAGCGGCTGCCGACGCGAACGCGGCCCGATTCTTGTTCATGTCGTATCCGGGAGCATCGTCCTCGTCCGGGAACGCGTACCTGCGGGCTAAGGGTCTCGCGGAGGAGGCGGTCGCCGCCTCGGGTCTGGACCACCTGATCCTTCGTTGCACTCACGTGTACGGCCCGGGGCAGGCATGGTTCGAGGAGATGCGCCGCTCCGCCTCGCGCCCGCTCGCGGCCACCGTCATAGGAAGTGGGCAGCAGCGTCTCGCTCCCGTCCATGTCCGCGACGTAGTCGCGGGTCTGGTCGCCGCGGACGATCGAGCCGAGCCGGTGTCGGGCAACTTCGCCCTGCAGGGACCCGACGTGGTGACCGCGGACGAGATCGTGGACCTGATCGCAGGGCGCCACCGCAGGAAGCTGCACCTGGGGCCGGATGCGGCCCGGCGAGCCTCCAGTCTCCTCGGGCGACGCCTCCATCCCGCGCTTGTGGAGATCCTCGCCGCCGACAGCCTCGCGGATGCGCCGGACGCCGCGAAGGAGCTTTCGGTGTCTCTTACGTCGCTGTCCGACGGGCTTCGCGAGGCTCTTAACGGTGTGAGAGGGGGGCGTTGAACGCGTGTCCTCCGACACGATCTCTGCTGGGAGACGGCCGCATACAATTTGATGGTTGGGCGGGCGTGGTGGAACTGGCAGACACGCCGGCTTTAGGTGCCGGTGCTCGAAAGAGTTTGGGGGTTCGAATCCCTCCGCCCGCACTGGGTGATAACTTCGAGGCGTGGCTAAAGCCCCGCCGGCCGACTGGTACGCCGATCCGTTCGGCCGATTCGAGGCCCGGTACTGGGACGGGAAGGCGTGGACCAGTAACGTGCTGATGAAGGGCAAGCCCGCCCTCGACGAGCCCGATCAGACCCCCGTCGTTCCGAGCCCCGACCGCTCGAAGGCGAAGGTTCAGAGAGACGTGGCGAAGGCCGGTGCCCAGGCGGCGGCAGGCCCCGGTGGCGGCACCCCACTGACTGAGCACGTCCTGGTCGTTAACCAGAAGGCCAAGATCCTTGAGCTCACGAACGAGTACGCGGTGTTCGACAAGGACGGCAACCAGATCGGCGCGGTGCGCCAGGTTGGGCAGAGCACGACCCGCAAGCTACTGAGGGCATTCACCTCGGTCGATCAGTTCCTCACCACCCGTCTCGAGGTAGTCGACGCGGCGGGGAGCGTGATCCTCAAGCTCACGCGCCCGGGAAAGATCATGAAGTCCCGGGTGATCGTCGAGGACGCGAACGGGCAGGAGGTAGGTCAGATCCTTCAGCAGAACGTCATCGGGAAGATCCGCTTCGCGCTCGAAGCGAACGGTCAGCCGCTGGGCTCGATCAACGCCGAGAACTGGCGAGCGTGGAACTTCAACATCCAGGATCAGTCCGGCACCGAGGTGGCGCGCATCACGAAGACCTGGG
>JBOGVX010000043.1:0-3114 GCA_050693165.1 Actinomycetota bacterium
CCGCGAAGCTTGCCCAGGACTGGTCCCCTCAGCAGATCTCGGGATGGCTCGAGCGGACCTACCCTGGGCACCAGGAGTTTCAGGTGTCGACCGAGACGATCTACCGGAGCCTGTTCGTGCAGGCCAGAGGGGTGCTCCGCAAGGAGCTCACCACCCACCTGCGAAGCCGGCGATCCATGCGCCGGGCCAGGGCTTCTACTCTCAAGGGGAGGCAACAGGGACAGATCGTGGACGCGGTCTCCATCCGAGAGCGGCCTGCCGAGGCGGAGGACCGAGCCGTTCCCGGCCACTGGGAGGGGGACCTTCTGTCGGGTTCCCGCAACACCCACGTCGCCACCTTGGTGGAGCGGCAGAGCCGTTACGTGATGCTCATCAAGGTCCAGGGCAAGGACACCGCATCCGTCGTCGACGCCTTGACGGATCGGGTCCAGTCGCTTCCGCGACAGCTGCGCGCGAGCCTGACGTGGGACCGCGGCCACGAGCTCGCCGACCACAAGCGATTCACGGTTGCCACTGACGTCCAGGTCTACTTCTGCGACCCCCAGTCACCGTGGCAGAGAGGCACCAACGAGAACACCAACGGCCTTCTTCGCCAGTACCTACCGAAAGGGACGAACGTGGCGGTCCACAGCCAGGAGGAGCTAGATGCCATCGCTGCTCGACTTAACACCCGACCACGTAAGACGCTGGAGTACGAAACGCCAGCGGCTAGGCTGGCTCAGATCGTTGCGTCGACCCCCTGAACTCACCCGTGAAACCAGACACCTCACGCCTCACGACCCGGACCTGGCTCCGTCCGGCACCATCTGAGGCAGCCCGGCCCCTTCTCCGATATGGCTCCTCGATGGGATACTCTCCGGCTAACGCATCCAGAAGGTGAGCCACGAGTCCGAGAAGGGGCGGGATTCCCGCGGACCTCGCGGCCACCTGGATCGACGAGGCAGAGCAGATCCAGGCGGCGATCGGCTACTGATCCCTGGGAGGGAGCCATGCGCGAGACCGCTCTGGTGGTGGAGGCCGACAGCCCGCTCGACAACGCGTCTTCCTTGGGGAACGTGAACCGGGGGACGGTTCGCATCCTCATCGAAGGCCCGGACCCCGCCTACCTGGCCGGGAGCTTCATCCTCGACGAGAAGCACTGGTTGGTCCCCGGCATGGAGATCCCGGTGATCCTCGATCCCACGCGCCAGTCGTTCGACATCGACTGGGACGCCGTGCCCGGCATCGAGGAGCTGGTAGAGGCGAACGACCCCGTCCTCGCCGATCCGGAGGGCGCGCAGCGCAAGGTCGTGGCGGCGCTCGAGTCGGCCGGGATCGCCGGCCCCAACCATCTGGTGGGGCTCCCCGAAGGGATGCGGCAGTTGCTCCAGCGCGGGGAGGGAGCGAGGGAGGAGGGGACCCCTGACCGCTTCCAGGAGGCGGTCAAGAAGGCATCGACCCAGCCGGCCCCACCGGGCAACGCCCGAGCCGTCGTGCGGATCTCGACGACCACCGCGAGCCTCGTGGCCAGGCATGCGGAAGGCGGAGGTGGCTGGAACCGAACCACCCGCGGGAAGCGAACCGCGGTGCTCGCCGTCACCGTCCCGGGCCGGACGCCCTATGCCGTGCTGGCAGGGAAGTTCAAGAACGCGCGGGACCGGGGGGACATCGCCGGAGCCGGCTTGCCGGCCCTCGTCTCCTCGAGCGATCCCGATGACGTGGAGATCCTGTGGGGCGAGGTGGCCTCGGTCGAGAGCCAGATCGGGCAGCGCGTGTCCGATGCCCTTCAGGGGGCCCAGGCCGAGCAGCAGGACCTGGAGCGAGGGATGAGCGACCTGATCCAGCAGGCGATCGCGGCCGGTCCACCGCCGGGCCTCGGCGGTCCGGGAGCCCCGGGGACGCCGAGCCCGGTGGCGCAGGAGATGATGCGGGAGAACGCGAAGCGCGCGCTGCAGTTCGTCTCGGATCCGAAGATGCGGAAGACGATGATCGAGCAGTACCGGGCGGCCGGCATCGACGTGGACGAGGAGGAGTGATGATCCTCAGCCCCGGCAAGCTGATCGACAAGATCGAGAGCGAGGTTCGGGTGCGGCTGGGTCCCGGCGTCGAAGCCGTGGCCTTCTTCACCCCGCGCTCGCCGCTCGCCGAAGGACTCTCGAAGCGCGAGGCCAGACAGCAGCAGAGCAGGGCGGCCGCCTTCGCCCTCACCCCGGACCGCATCCAGGCCTTCAGCTTCAAGGACCGCGGCTGGACCGGGATCGGAACGATCCAGGAGCAGCTCGGCTCCTGGCCACGGTCGGGCGTGCGGGTGGAGAGGTCGGCCACCGAGGACCGCGTCCGTCTCGAAGACGGCCCCATGACCGTGACACGAAACCTCGTCACGCTCGGGTTCCCCGGCGGATCCTCGATCATGCTCGTGGCCGACGAGGGGATCGAGCGGCGACGCGATCTGGCCGAGACGTTCCTGTCGATGCTCGGCGGCTCCGCCGTCCCGCCTCGGTAGCTTCTCTCCAGTCTGAGCCCCGGACCCGGGGCGGGCGCCATGGCTCGATCCGGATGGGTCCTGGACGGCCCGCGGGCGAGCGCGTGGAAGCTCTGACGAGGGAGCAAACATCGGCCGTCGACTACAGCTTGGCGACCGCGGCAGCCGTGAGGTCGGTCGCCCACATGTTAGCGCCATCGAAAGCGAGCGACACCGGACGGGCCCCCACTGCACTGAGCGGCATGGGAACGGTATCGACCACACTGCCGTCGCTCGACCGCACGATGGTCACCGAGCCGCTGCTCTCGTTGGCGACCCACATGTTGGCGCCGTCGAAGGCCATCCCACGTGGGAACTGCCCGACCGGCACCGTGCCGAGGTTGCTGCCGTCGCTTGCAAGGAGCCTCGTCACTACGTTGCTGCCGGAAGCCCAGATACGAGTCCCATCGAAGGCCAGCTCATTGGCTCCACCCGGGACGCTGAAAGTGCCCAGGTTGCTGCCGTCGCTCGCACGCAGCTTGGTGACCTCGTTGCCCGCAGCCAGCCAGATGTTTGCGCCATCGAACGCGATGCCGCCGGACAGATTGTCAACTGCGAAGGTGAGCGGACTGGCGTTGGCGGACAACGGGAAAAACCTCGTGACAGTGTCGCTC
>JBOGVX010000044.1:0-5450 GCA_050693165.1 Actinomycetota bacterium
CGACGAATCCGATCAGGCCGCTCACCGCGACGGCGGCCGCCGTGGCCAGGCTCGCCGCCGAGACCACCACCAGCCGGACCCGTCCGGAGCGGATGCCGAGGCTGTCGGCTTCGTCATCCCCGACGCTCAACACGTCTAGGAGACGTCGGTGAAGGACGATGGCCACGATCCCCACCGCCATGTAGGGAAGGACCAGCGTCACCTCCCGCCACCCCACGGTCCCCAGACCGCCGAGGATCCACGCATAGACCTCGCGAAGGGTGTCGTCCTCGCGCTGTTGCAGGTAGGTCTGGATGGCGGTGAAGAACGAAGCCACCGCGACGCCCGCGAGGATGAGGGTGGCCGTCGAACGGGTCCTATTCCCCGATCGACCTAGCGCATAGGCCAGGCCGACACCGCTGAGAGCCCCCAGGAACGCCGACAGCGGCAAAGGGTCCACCGGCCACGAGCCTTGCGCCGGCCCATAGGCGATAACGAGGGTCGCACCGAGGCCCGCGCCCGCAGCGGCGCCGAGGAGGTAGGGGTCGGCCAGCGGGTTGCGGAACACACCCTGGTAGGCGGCGCCGGCCACCGCGAGCGTCGCGCCCACCAAACCCGCCAGAACCACCCTGGGTAGGCGAAGCTCGAACAGGATCGCCGCATCTCGAGAAGACAGGCCCGAGTCGACATCGAGGAACGGCAGGCCATCCGCCAGGGCCGCGAGAACCTCCGCCGGTCCCAGCGACACGGGCCCGACGAGCACGCCGATCAACCCGGCCGCGGCGAGAGCTCCCACCCCGAGACCCAGCCAGCCTGGTCGGATCCGCGCGACGTGCAGCGCTGCCACGCCCCTCATCGCGATCTCACGCGGCGGCCAGCCCCTGGACCGCGGAGGCGACTACTTCCAGGAACTCAACGATCCTCGGTCCCCAACGCGACGCGATGTCGTCGTCGAGCTCGACCACCGACCCCCCTTGAACCGCCTCGATCCGGTCCCACCCTGGACGCTGTGCGACGCTGTCCGCCGATTCGCCGCAGCACTTGGTGTCGGCCAGAAAGATGAGATCGGGATCGGCCTTGACGATGTACTCCGCCGAAAGCTGGGGGTAGCCACTCCCGTCCTTGTCCGCGGGGTCCGCGATGTTCCGAAGCCCGAGGAGCGAGTAGACCTCACCGATGAACGTCACCGAGGTGGCAGTGAAGAACGTGGGGTCGAGCTCGTGGTAGTAGGTCGGCGGATTGTCGAGGTCGGGGATCGACGCGATGGCCGCCTCGAGGTCGCTACGGATCCCCCCGGCCAGCGCCTCGGCCTCCTCCGACTTCCCCGTCGCGTCGCCCAGCTCGTCGATCTGCTCGTAGGTATCGTCGAGGGTCACTGCGGCCGGCTGCACGATCACCGGGATCTCGAGAGCCTCGAGCGAGGCTACAAGGTCGCCTATGTCGTCGGAGATCACAACGAGATCGGGGTCGTACCCGGCGATGGCCTCTACGTTTGGCTCGTAGGCCGATAGCTCAGTGGTCGGTGCTTCGGATGGGTAGTTCGAGTTGTCGTCGACGGCTGTGACCTGGTCGCCGGCGCCGATCGCGAACAACATCTCCGTCGCGGTGGCGGACAGTGAGACGATCCCCTCCGGCCGGACCGCGATCTCAACCCGTCCATTCGCGGCTTCGACGGTGACGGGGAAACCACCGTCGGCAGCGCTTGGCTCCGTTTTCTGCGCGGGTTGCTCCTCCGCGCACGCCGACGCCGCGAGGGCGATGGCGGCAAGCAGGGTTACGAGGTACCTGACGGAACGGGACATGTGCCCCTCCTTCCTGGCCGAACGCGCGGCCATCCGGAGCCGTCTCGCCGTGGAGACGCGTTGCCCTTCCAGGGGCGGGGCTCATGCATCGAGGCCCGCCGCCTTCACGCGAGGGACGGCTCGTTACCGTCCCGAGGCAGGTCTCCTGACTCCCGGATCACCGCTCCCCCGAGCCTTCCCGGGAGCTCTGCTCCCAGTGGCACTCTCGGGGTCGCTCCCCGGTCACAGTGGCGCGACCGTGCCGGAATCTCACCGGCTTCCCTTCGGGCACTTGGCCCGGGCCGCGGGCGGGACGCCGGCCCCATCCGCAGCCACCTCGAGTTCGTGGGGATTCTAGTCCGGACGGCTTTGACCCACCCCGAATCCAGACCATGAAGCACGGCTGCAAGCTCCTCGATGCCCTCCACCTTCCGTGGCCCCGGACGCGATATGAGGTCTCGATTCACCGCGGAGATCGGCCGCCCGACACCCGCGGCCACAGCTCTGCGTCGTCCTGAAGGGTTACGGGGAAAGCTGCTCCGGTCTCGCCGTTCCTCGGGATCGAGGAGCGGGCTCGCTCTCACAAGCCGCCACCAGCATCGCCAGAGCGGTCGAAGCAATGGCAAGGGTTCGGCGCGGTTCGAACATCCGGACTACTTGGGGCTGCTGTCGACGAACGGTGGCTTGACGACCTCGGCCTCACCGCGGCGACCACGAACGTCGACCTCCACTCGCTGCCCCGGCGCGAAGCCGTCCGGCGGCGAGAGGTAGGCCAGCGCGATGCCGACCTTGAGAGTCGGCGAGAACGTACCGCTGGTCGTCTCCCCCACCTGGGAGCCACCCGAGAACACGGGGTAGTGCGCGCGAGGGATCAGCCTTCCTTCCATGCGCAGCGCCCGGAGCCGGGCGGGGATGCCCTGCTCCTTCTGCTTCTTCAGAGCCTCGCTTCCGCGGAACTCACCCTTGTCGAACGAGACCGCCCACGACAGCCCGGCCTCGAGCGGGGTGCGGTGCTCGGAGATGTCGTTCCCGTGTAGCGCGTATCCCATCTCCAGGCGCAGCGTGTCTCTGGCACCCAGCCCGCACGGCTTGAGGCCGGCTGACTTCCCAGCCTCGAGCAGCTCCTCCCACAGAGACGGGGCGACGTCCGCTGTAGCGAAAAGCTCGTACCCCTTCTCCCCCGTGTATCCCGAGCGAGCAAGCATGACTGCCTCGTCCCTGTACTTAACGGTGCTCGAGTGCATGTACTCGATCGATCCCGTTCCGGGGAACAACCCCTCCAGCACCATCGGGGCGCTGGGACCCTGCACGGCGATGGTGGTGAGGTCCGGCCTGTGCCGGATGGTCACGTTGCTCGGAGCCCCATCCGTGAGCGCACCGAGGATGCGCTCGATGTTGGAGGCGTTCGGCACCACGAGGAAGGCATCGGGCGTGTCCCAGTAGACGATCAGGTCGTCGACGATCCCGCCCTGGTCGTTCAGGACCATGTTGTACTGCGCCTGCCCCAGCTCGATCTTGCGGAGGTCGTTGGTGACGACCCGTTGCAGCCAGTCCATCGCGCCGGGCCCGACAACCTCGACCTTGCCAAGGTGGCTCACGTCGAACATCCCTGCGGCCTCTCGAACGGCTCGATGCTCGGCCAGGGTCCCCTCGTACTCGATGGGCATGTTCCAGCCCGCGAACGAGCCGAGCTTCGCGCCCAGCGCCGTGTGCTGATCCTCCAGAGGCGTTCTCTGCAATATGGCCGTCCTAGGTCCGCGAGCCTGGCGTTAGTATGACCGCGAGAGCCGGGGTCGCCCGAACGCGCCTTCGGTTCAGAGCCGCGGGCAAAAGGGAGTGGTTTTGGCTGACTCGTACGACGTGATAGTCATCGGATCCGGCACGGGTGGCTATTCGGCTGCCCTGCGAAGCGCATCGCTCGGCAAGAAGGTGGCGATGGTCGAGCGCGACGAGCGCCTCGGAGGCACCTGCCTGCTGCGCGGATGCATCCCCACGAAGGCGCTCCTGCAGTCCGCTGCGGTACTCGACCACGTGGAGCGCTCCGAGGAGTGGGGCATCACCGCCAAGGGAGAGCCCGACTGGCCCAAGGTGCTCGACTTCCAGACGAAGATCGTCGACAAGCTCGTCGGAGGCCTCACCTCTCTCGTCAAGGCCCGCAAGATCGAGGTCGTCAACGGAACCGGGAAGCTCACCGCTCCCGGCATGGTCGACGTCGAGGGGCGGCAGCTCGAGGCACCGAACGTCGTGTTGGCGACCGGCTCGTATCCGAAGCTCCTTCCGGGACTCGAGATATCGGAGCACATCATCACGAGCGATCAGGCCCTGAAGCTCGACCGCATCCCGTCGTCCGCAGTCGTGATCGGCGCCGGAGCCGTGGGGCTCGAGTTCGCCTCGCTGTACCGCTCGTTCGGAGCCGAGGTCACGCTGATCGAGGCACTGGATCGCCTGGCGCCGCTCGAGGACGCGGACATCTCCAAGGAGGTCGACCGGGCGTTCCGCAAGCGCGGCATAGCTGCGCACGCGGGGGCGAAAGTGCAGAACGTGAAGGAGTCCAAGACGGGCGTGACCGTCACGTTCGAGTCCGGCGGCAAGACCGAGAAGGTCGACGCCGACATCTGCCTCGTAGCGGTCGGCCGCGGGCCCGTCACCGAGGGGCTCGGCGCCGAGGAGCTCGGCATCGAGATGGAGCGCGGCTACATCAAGGTCAACGGCCAGCTGCAGACGAACGTTCAGGGAGTGTGGGCGATCGGTGACGTATGCACCTCCCCGTTCCAGCTCGCGCACGTATCGATGGCAGAGGGTGTCGCTGCTGCCGAGCGGATCGATGGCCAGGAGGTCGCCGAGCTCGACTACGCGGGGGTCCCTCGCGTGACTTTCTCGCACCCCGAGATCTCATCCGTCGGGCTGACCGAGGCCCAGGCAAAGGAGCGCGGACACGAGGTCATCATCGAGAAGCTGAACATGCAGGGCATCGGTAAGGCGAACATCGTCGGCGAGGGCGGCATGTGCAAGGTTGTCGCCGAGAAGGACGGCCCTGTGCTCGGCATCCATCTCATCGGGCCGCACGTCACGGACCTGGTAGCCGAAGCCATGCTGATAACGAACTGGGAGGCGATGCCCGCTGAGGTCGCTGCCCTGATCCACCCGCACCCTTCCCTGTCCGAGGCGATCGGCGAGGCGCATCTCGCGCTAGCCGGCAAGCCGCTGCACACGATGTGAGGAGGTAGGACACGTGGCCACGCCGGTGACCATGCCCCAGCTCGGCGAGACAGTCGTCGAGGGCACGATCGTCAAATGGCTCAAGGGAAAGGGCGACACGGTCGAGCGCGACGAGCCCCTGTTCGAGATCTCGACCGACAAGGTCGACACGGAGGTTCCCTCTCCCGTTGCCGGAACCATCACCGAGATCAAGGTCCCGGAGGGCGAGACGGTGAGCGTCGGCACAGAGCTCGCCTTGATCGAGGAGTCGGGCTCCGGAGGAGGCGGCGGCGAGACGAAGCAGGCGGAGCCCGCTGCCAAGGAAGATGCCCCCGCCTCGACGGCCGGCGGAAACGGCGATGGTCAGACGGCTCCCGCTCCCAAGACCGAGGCACCTGCCACCCCGGCACCTGTCCCGGCCCCCGCACCGCAGCCGGTGGCAGCGAGCGTGGCCGCTCCCACCCGAGGACCGCGCAGCCACATCCTGTCCCC
>JBOGVX010000045.1:0-4372 GCA_050693165.1 Actinomycetota bacterium
GGGTACAGCATGCGGCCGAAGGCCCCCTGACGGACAAAGAAGTGGCCCCCGGGGGGTTGCCCGGGGGCCGGGGAAAGGGGGTGGAGGGGACTCTCGTCTCCTCCACGCGCGATTGTACCCCTACCCGCCTCGGGGGTCGAGCCCCGGTTCCTCAGGCGGATCGAGGGGCTGCGAGCCCCTCGAGGTACGATGCGCCCATGCTCCGGGACCGATCCCGGCCGGCGGCGCAGGATCCCCCTTCAGGCTCGATCTGGAGAGGCCGCGCGAGCCGACGTGCACGCAAACGCACCCGCGAGGGGTCCCCGGCTCGTGTGGACTCGCGCACGAAGCGACTGCTCGGGCGCCTAAGGCCTGGCGAAGTGGCCGTCATCGACCACGAGGACCTGGACCGGGTCGCGGCCGAGGGCCTGCTCGCGCGGGGACCGGCCGCCGTCGTCAACGCCAGCCCCTCGATAACCGGGCGCTATCCGAACCTGGGGCCGCTGGTGCTCGTTCGCGCCGGCGTCCCGTTGGTTGACGGCGTCGGGAAGCTGGTGATGCGGAAGGTCCGGGAAGGTGGCTCGCTTCGTATCGAGGGCGAGCGCGTGATGGTCGACGGCAGACTCGCAGGTGTGGGCGCCCGGCAGACCGAGGCTTCGGTCCTCGAGGCCATGGAGACTGCTCGGAGCGGCCTCGCGTCCCGGTTCGACGACTTCGCCCGGAACACTTTGGAGTTCATGCAGCGGGAGCGAGACCTGCTCTTCGGGGGAGAGGGGATCCCCGACCTCGACCACGATCTAGAGGGCAAGCACGTGCTCGTCGTGGTTAGAGGAACGAACTTCCGTGAGGACCTCGCGGCCCTCGCCGCGTACATCCGGGATATGAAGCCCGTGCTCGTCGGCGTGGACGGCGGCGCCGATGCGCTGCTCGAGAAGGGCCTGAAGCCGGACGTGATCGTCGGAGACATGGACAGCGTCACCGAGCAGGCGCTTCGCTCGGGCGCCGAGCTCCTCCTCCACGCGTACCCCGGCGGCAACGCTCCAGGGCGGGAGCGCCTGGAGGAGCTCGAGCTTCCCTACAAGGTGATCGAGGCGTCTGGTATGAGCGAGGACGTGGCCTACCTGCTCGCGCACGAGAAGGGAGCCGACCTGATCGTCGCGGTCGGCAGCCACGGCAACCTCCGTGAGTTCCTGGACAAGGGCCGCGAGGGGATGGCGAGCACCTTCCTGGTTCGCCTGAGGGTGGGAGAGATCCTCGTCGATGCGAAGGGTGTCTCGAGGATGTACAGGCGAGGTGTGCGAGGGCGCGACCTGCTGCTGCTCATCGGCGCCGCGCTCTTCTCGATGGTCGCTGTCGTCGCTGTCTCCGAGCCGCTCCAGCTCTTCTTCCGCCAGCTGATCGAGATGGGGCGGCAGCTCCTGTTCAGGATCGGCCAGCTCTTCTAGCCACTTCCGGGTGCCGCCCTAGAATCCCCCTGTGATCTCATTCCGCTTCCACCTCGTATCGCTGGTCGCCATCTTCCTGGCGCTGGGCGTTGGGGTGCTCACCGGCACGACCGTTATCAATCGCGGCGTCGTCTCGCGGCTCGAGACCCAGACGGAGGACCTCTCGGGGGATCTCGATGCACTGCGCGGCGAGCTCGGCGAGCTGCAGGGTGAGGCCGAGGTGTGGGGCGAGTTCGGTGAGGAGGCGATGGGGCCGATCCTCAGCGGGCGGCTCACCCAGCAGCAGGTCGTGATCTTCACCCAGGACGGGACGAACGAGGAGAGTCTCCAGGGGATCCGGCGCGCGTTGGAGGCGGGAGGTGCCGAGGTCGTCGCGCTTCTGTCCGCGGGCTCGAGGATGGCGTTGTCCACCGAGGCGGACCGCGAGGCGCTTGCCGAGCTTGTCGGCATGTCGCCGACCGATGAACCCGACATGATCGCTATGGAGGCCGCGCGGCTGGTCGCCGAGCGGCTCGAGGCCGGGCCGAACGGTACCGACACGCTCGAGCAGCTGCTGGGTGCCGACTTCCTCGTGATCCAGGGGTCCGCGCTCACCGAGACGGGTCTCCGCTCGCTCGGTGGCCCGGACCAGGTGGTGCTCACCGTCGCCGGCGGCCCGGCGCCCTCGGAGCTGCGACCGGAGAGGTTCCTCGTGCCGCTCACGACCGACCTGGCTGTGGCCGGCATGCCCGTGGCCGCCGCCGAGCCCGCGAGGGGCGAGGAGCAGGAGCCGCCCTTCGTGACGGTTCTGCGGGGCGAGCCGGATGTCTCGTCGCTGATCGCCACGCAGGACAACGTGGATCAGCTCGCCGGGCAGATCGGCATCGTGCTGGCCATCGAGGACCTGCTCTTGGGGGATCCCGGGCACTACGGCGTGAAGGGCGGCGCCTCCCGGGCGCTTCCCGAGTTGCCCTGACGTGAGCCGGGTCACCGCTCTCGTCCCCGCCCTGAACGAGGAAGGTCGCGTGGGCCCGACGGTCGAGGCGATCCGCACGATCTCCGGCGTCGACGAGATCGTCGTCATCGACGGTTCTTCCGCCGACGGGACGGCCGAGGAGGCGTTGAGGGCGGGCGCGAGGGTGCTCGTCGCCCCCGCCTCGGTCCGGGGGAAGGGGGGCGCGCTCGAGGGCGCGCTCGAGCGGATCGAGCCCGCCGACATCTACCTTCTGCTCGATGCCGATCTCGAGTCGACCGCCAAGGACGCCGAGGCGCTGCTCGTGGCCGTGAAGGGCGGGATCGCCGATCTCGCCATCGGTGTGCTGCCGCGGCAGGAGGGTCACGGTGGGTTCCGCCTGGTCAAGCGGACCGCGAGCGGGGTCATCCGCAGCCTGACCGGGTTCCGGACCCGCGAGCCCCTCTCAGGGCAACGAGCGATCCGGGCCGAGGTCCTCGACCGCGTGAGACCGCTGGCTCCCGGGTTCGGGGTCGAGGTCGCGATGACCATCGACGCGGTGAGGCAGGGATTCCGCGTCCTCGAGATCCCGGTGCAGATGGATCACGCGACCACGGGGCGTGATCTCGAGGGGTTCCTCCATCGGGGCCGTCAGGGGCTCGACCTTTTCCGAGCCACCCTCTCTCGCCTCGCGAGATGAGCCCGATCTGGCCGGCCCTGACGTTCGTCGGCGCGGCGATACTCGCGATCGTTCGACTACGCAGGCCCGCGGAAGATCCCGTCCTTCGCGAGAACTACTCGGGTGCTGTTGTTCCAGTGACGCTGGGTCAGGCTCTCGTCTTCTCGGCGCAGGGCGCAGCCGCGTCTTCGATAGGCCTAGCAGCTCTGGCCGGCCCCGTGCCGGAGTGGCCGATCCCGCTACTCCTGTTGCTCGGTGCGCTGATCCTGTTCGCGGTCGGAAGGCTGGACGACGGGCGCGAGGACGGGCCCAGGGGGTTGCACGGTCACGTAGGGAGCCTGCTGAGGGGCCGTGCGACGACCGGGATCCTCAAGCTCGCCATGGGAGTGCTCACCGCGGCGGTGCTCGCCATGGAGCTCGGAGGGGGATCGGCGAGGGTGATCGTTGCAACCCTGGTGATCGCCCTCTCGGTCAACGTTACGAACGCGCTCGACGTGCGCCCCGGGCGGTCATTGAAGTGGGCCCTCCTGATCCTCGTACCGGTCTGCGCGGCCGCCTGGGGTCAGGGTGTGATTCTCGTTGCGCTCGCTTACATCGCGGCAGGCCTGGTCGTGCTCCGATCCGACCTTCGGGAGGCGGGCATGCTCGGGGATGCCGGGTCGAACCCGCTCGGTCTGGTGGTCGGCACGAGCCTGGCGGCTGTTCTACCGACCGTGGGACTGATCGTCGCCCTGGTGCTCCTGCTCGGGCTCCAGGTGGCAGCCGAGACCGTGACGATCTCGCGCCTGATCGAGGGGGCGCCTCCGCTGCGATGGCTCGACGCGCTCGGTCGTCGAACCTGACCGACTTTCCGAGCCCAACCGCATCCGCTGGGAACCGACTCTGATACAGTCAAGTCCCGAGTTGGCAGACACAAAGTTCGTATTCGTCACGGGAGGAGTCTCCTCCAGCCTCGGGAAGGGCATCACCGCCGCCTCGCTCGGCCGCCTCTTCAAGTCTTACGGGCTCCGTATCACGATCCAGAAGCTCGACCCGTACATCAACGTCGACCCCGGCACGATGAACCCGTTCGAGCACGGCGAGGTCTTCGTGCTCGACGACGGGTCCGAGACCGACCTCGACCTCGGCCACTACGAGCGCTTCCTCGACCAGGACCTCACCCGTGCGTCCTCCGTCACCACCGGCCAGATCTACCAGGCCGTCATCTCCCGCGAGCGACGCGGCGACTACCTCGGCGACACCGTCCAGGTCATCCCGCACATCACCGACGAGATCAAGAGCCGCATACTGGCAATGGCCGCCCCGGACGCCGACGGGCACCGGCCCGACGTGGTGATC
>JBOGVX010000046.1:0-5964 GCA_050693165.1 Actinomycetota bacterium
GCCTGAGCCGGCCCCGCCGGCTGAGGAGGCCCCGGCTGGGGACCAGGACGAGGACGAGTCCGCCGTGGGCGACGGCCAGGTCCGTTCCACCTTCGGCGGCCCGGGGGAGTGGTATGTCATCCACACCTACGCGGGCTACGAGAACAAGGTAAAGGCGAACCTCGAGACACGGATCCAGACCATGCAGATGCAGGAGAAGATCTTCGACGTCGAGATCCCCATGGAAGACGTGATGGAGATCAAGGGCGGCAAGAAGCAGGTCGTACAGAAGAAGGTGTTCCCCGGCTACCTGCTCGTGAAGATGGTCTACGACGACGACTCGTGGGTCTGCGTCCGAAACACGCCCGGAGTCACGGGATTCGTCTCCTCCGGTACCGGCCAGAAGCCGACGCCACTGTCCCGAGGAGAGGTCGAGAAGATCCTCACGGTCAAGGAGGAGGACACCAAGAAGCCGGCATTCCGCCTGGACTTCGAGGTCGGGGATGTCGTCCGGATAATCTCTGGGCCGTTCGCCGACTTCAACGGGACGATCAATGAGATCAACGTGGCTCAGTCAAAGGTCCGTGTGCTGGTCAACATCTTCGATCGCGAGACGCCTGTCGAGCTCTCCTTCGACCAGGTGGTGAGGGTCTGATGCCGGCAAGCAGGAAGAAGGTTCTCGCGCTGGTCAAGCTTCAGCTCAAGGCGGGCCAGGCCACTCCTGCGCCGCCCGTTGGAACGGCGCTCGGCCAGCACGGCGTGAACATCATGGAGTTCTGCAAGGCATACAACGAGGCCACCCAGCAGCAGATGGGCCAGGTCATCCCGGTCGATCTGACGATCTACGAGGATCGCTCGTTCGACTTCATCACCAAGCAGCCGCCGGCCGCCGAGCTGATCAAGCAGGCCGCGGGCATCGAGAAGGGCTCGGGCGAGCCTCACCGAGAGAAGGTCGCGATGCTGACCCAGGACCAGGTGCGCCACATCGCCGAGACGAAGATGAAGGACCTGAACGCGAGGGACATCGAGGCGGCGATGAAGATTATCGCCGGGACCGCCCGGAGCATGGGCGTGGATGTGAGGGGAGCATGAGCCCGCAGGCCAAGAGATACGTGGACTCCGCCAAGACCTACGACCGGGAGCAGCACTACTCGCCTGCGGAGGCTATCCACCTCCTGAAGGAGATGCCGCAGGCGAAGTTCGACGAGACCGTCGAGCTCGCCGTGCGTCTCGGGGTCGATCCCCGTAAGGCAGACCAGATGGTCCGCGGGACCGTGACGCTGCCGCATGGGACCGGCAAGGAGACCCGGGTCGCCGCTTTCGCCGTGGGCGACAAGGCGCGCGAGGCCAAGGAAGCGGGCGCCGACCTCGTCGGTGGCGAGGAGCTCGTCGATGAGGTCATCAAGGGCAACATCGACTTCGACTCCGCGGTCGCCACGCCGGACATGATGGCGACCCTCGGAAAGGCCGGCCGCGTGCTCGGTCCTCGAGGCCTCATGCCGAACCCGAAGGCGGGGAGCGTGACCGACGACATCGGGAAGGCCGTTCGCGAGATCAAGGGCGGCAAGCTCGAGTACCGGGTCGACCGCCAGGCGAACTCCCACCTGATCATCGGGAAGCGCTCCTTCGACGAGAAGCAGCTGCTCGAGAACTACTTGTCGATCGTGGATGAGCTGATGCGGGCCAAGCCCGCTGCGGCCAAGGGCCGCTACCTCCGCTCGATCACGATCTCGACCACCATGGGCCCGGGGATCAAGATCGACCCCGCCCACGCCAAGGACACCGAAACCGCCGCCTAACCCCCGGTTTCCTCAACTTTTCCGATTTGCCCTCGCCAGGCGTGGGCGGATCGGAATCTTTCGATTCAACATGTCAGCCCCGTGTTGTTGGATGACCGGGCATGGATCCTGCGTCCACTTCTGACGGAATCATCGCCCGTCAACATGGGGTCATTTCACGGGCGCAGGCGATGGCTACAGGTCTGAGCCGCGGCGTCGTCGAGCGACGCGTGACACGCGGCGAATGGAGGGCCTTGCATCCGGGGGTTTACTCGCCCAGGGGATTTCCAACCTCCTGGCGGCAGCGCCTGATGGCGGCAGTTCTCGTTGGAGGAGATGGGGCCTTGGTCTCCCATCGATCGGCGGCCGCGCTCCACGGGCTGGAGCCCATCCCTCAGGGGATGGTCGAGATTACTCTGCCCTCAAGTCGGCGGATTCAGGGGGCCATCGTCCACCGACGACCGCGTGTCGAGGCAAAGCACCAGCTACTAATCGACGGGATCCCCGCGACTAGGGTCGAGCGTACGGTCGTCGACCTCGCCTCGGTGCTCTCCGTGCCACAGATGGGGATGGTTCTTGACCACGCGCTACATCGGCGCCGGATCACGCTCGAGGATCTCTCGCGAACCGTCGAGTCCCACTCTGCTCGAGGGAGGGCGGAATAGGGAGGCTTCGCCAGTTGATGGAGGCCAGGGATCAAAGAGACGCACTTGCGGAGAGTCGGCTGGAGGCCACCTTGCTGCGGCTCCTGCGGAAGGAGAGACTCCCTCTTCCAGATGTGCAGTACGTCGTGATCGATAACGACAGAACCATAGCCAGACTCGACTTCGCCTATCCCTCAGTTCGATTGGGGATCGAAGCTGATGGCTACCGCTGGCACGGTGGCAGAGAACAATGGGCCCGGGACATGCGACGGAGAATCGCCTCAAGCTCCTGGGCTGGACCTTGCTCCGCTTCTCCTGGGAAGACGTAACAGGCCGCCCGGAGATGGTGGTTGAGCAGATCAGAGCCGCTCTCGACGGAACTTTTCTCCTTCACCCTCGCCTGGCGGGGGTGGATCGGAATAGTTGATGGCTAGGGGGCTTGGCGGAACCCGGGGCGGTCTCGTAGACTGAGCGTGCCGCAGATAGCAGGGGCGGAAGCGTAATCCCGGAACGGGTACCTGCCGAGGCAGCCGACGTTCTCGCGCCAGCTGTTTGCGGGGGCGTTTTCATTTGTGAGGAGCGCATGCCGAGAGCAGAGAAGGAAGCCAAGGTCCACGAGATCGCGGGCGAGCTCCAGGGCGCCGAGGCCGCGGTGCTGGCCGGCTACAGGGGCCTCACGGTCCAGGACGCGGCCGAGCTTCGCGAGGCGCTCGTGGACGTCGACACCAGGTTCGCGATCGTCAAGAACTCCCTGGCCATGCTGGCCGTGAAGGAAGCCGGCCTGGAAGGCTTGGTCGAGTTCTTCGACGGCCCCACCGCGGTCGCGTTCGTAAAGGGCGACCCGGTCACGGCGGCGAAGCGCCTGGTCGAGCAGTCCAAGAAGTTTCCGGTCATCGAGATCCGAGGCGGTTTCGCTGAGGGGCGGGTTCTCTCCGGCGACGAGATTCGCCAGCTTGCCGCCCTCGACTCCCGCGAGGTGATGCTCGCGAAGATCGCCGGGCTCGGCAAGATGCAGATGTCGAAGGCTGCGTGGATGTTCCAGGCGCTGCAGTCCAAGTTCCTCCTCTTGCTTGAAGCCCTAAAGGAGAAGCTCCCGGCAGAAGATGGGGGAGCCGAGGCGCCGGCGGACGGGCGACTCTCGGAGGCCGCTGATGCTGCCGAGGCCGAGGAGTCGCCGGCGACGGAGGAGCCCGAAGCCGGTGCAGAGGCTCCTGCCGCAGAGGTTGCCGAGGTGCCCGTGGCCGAGGACAACCCTGACGCCGAGCAGCCGAGCGGCGGGGAAGAGGAGCCGGCGGAATCGCCGGATGAGCCGGCGTCCGAAGAGACGGAACCGGAGGCTCCAAGCGGGTCCGCCGGTGACGAGACCGAGACAGAAGGAACGGAAAAGGGAGGCGAGTGATGGCGAAGGTATCGACGGAAGACCTGCTCGAGTCGTTCAAGGGCATGACCCTGCTCGAGCTCTCCGAGTTCATCAAGGCGTTCGAGGAGGAGTTCGGCGTCGAGGCTGCGGCCATGGCTGCACCGGCGGCCGCGGTGGCCGGTGGCGCAGCGGCTGCCGACGGTGGCGGCGAGGCCGAGGAGCAGAGCGAGTTCGACGTGGTCCTCGAGGCCGCCGGAGACAAGAAGATCCAGGTCATCAAGGAGGTTCGGGCCCTAACCAGCCTCGGCCTCAAGGAGGCGAAGGACCTGGTCGACGGCGCGCCCGCACCGGTTCTGGAGAAGGTGAACAAGGAGACGGCCGATCAGGCCAAGGAGAAGATCGAGGCAGCCGGCGGGACAGCCTCTGTCAAATAGCTTGATTCGGACACGAACGAGCGGAGTTGGAATAGGAATTCGACCTCCAGGGTTGACTTCACCTGGGTGGGTTTCATAAACTGCTCCGTTGGCGTGCCATCTCCCGTGGCGAGTAGTTCCACGCGTGCATTTCCCTAGGGGGGGTTCTTTTGCCTGAGGCCGTTGTTGATCGTGAGCGCATGTCCTTCTCCAAGCTGGAGGAGGTGGCTCCGCTCCCGGATCTGGTTGGTATCCAGCGTGACTCGTTCGACTGGCTGCTCGAGGAAGGTCTGGGCAGCGTATTCAAGGAAGTCAGTCCCATCGAGGACTACACCGAGAACTTCCAGCTCCTGTTCGGCAAGCACTACTTCAAAGAACTGAACCACTCGGCCGAGGAGTGCCGAGACAAGGACCTGACGTTCGACGCCCCGCTCCACGTCGAAGCCGCCTTCATCAACAAGGAGACCGGCGAGATCAAGGAGCAGGACGTATTCATGGGCAACTTCCCCATGATGACGGACAACGGGACCTTCATCATCAACGGGACCGAGCGAGTAGTGGTCTCGCAGCTCGTCCGTTCCCCCGGCGTGTACTTCGACCGTCAGCTCGACAAGACCGCCGACAAGGACGTCTATTCGGCCAAGATGATCCCCGCCCGGGGGGCCTGGCTCGAGTTCGACGTCGACAAGCGGGACACCGTCGGCGTGCGCATCGACCGCAAGCGCCGCCAGAACGTCACGGTGCTGCTCCAGGCTCTGGGCTGGACCCGGGACGAGATCCTCGAGCTGTTCGAGGGTGCCGAGTCGATCAAGCTGACCCTGGAGAAGGACCACTTCGAGACGCCGGAGGAGGCCCTCGAGGACATCTACCGCAAGCTTCGACCCGGCGAGCCGCCGACGGCGGAGTCCGCCAGGAACCTGCTCGAGAACCTGTTCTTCAACACGAAGCGTTACGACCTCGCCCGGGTCGGCCGCTATAAGGTCGACAAGAAGCTCGGCGACGCCGGCGACCTCTTGAAGAAGACCCTCAAGAAGCGCTTCGACGGCCTTAAGGAGAACGACAACCCCGACCGCCGGGACTGGGAGCAGCCGAGGTGGCGCGTCAACTCCCAGCCTACCGCGGGAGAGAAGGGCGGCCCGAAGGTCAAGCCGGTTCTCACGTACGAGGACATGGTCAAGACCGTCCAGTACCTCGTCAAGCTGCACGCCGGCGAGGAGGGCTACGAGGTCGACGACATCGACCACTTCGGAAACCGGCGTCTTCGCTCGGTCGGCGAGCTCATCCAGAATCAGGTCCGTATCGGCCTGTCGAGGATGGAGCGCGTTGTCCGGGAGCGGATGACGACGCAGGACGTCGAGGCGATCACGCCGCAGACCCTGATCAACATCCGGCCGGTGGTCGGAGCGATCAAGGAGTTCTTCGGTACCTCGCAGCTCTCGCAGTTCATGGACCAGACGAACCCGCTCGCGGGCCTCACCCACAAGCGGCGCCTGTCGGCCCTGGGGCCGGGCGGTTTGTCGCGTGAGCGCGCCGGTTTCGAGGTCCGAGACGTCCACCCGTCCCACTACGGCCGCATGTGCCCGATCGAGACGCCGGAGGGACCGAACATCGGCCTCATCGCGTCGCTCTCGACCTACGCACGCCTCAACCGCTACGGGTTCGTCGAGACGCCATATCGCAAGGTGATCGCCGGCAAGGTCACGGACAAGATCGATTACCTCACGGCCGACGAAGAGGACCGCGCGATCATCGCTCAGGCCAACGCCGCGGTGGACACGAACGGCAAGTTC
>JBOGVX010000047.1:0-2035 GCA_050693165.1 Actinomycetota bacterium
CCCTTGATCTCGACCATGCCCTCGGCGATCTCCGGAACCTCCATGGCGAACAGGGCCTTGAGCAGCTCGGGATGGGTGCGCGAGACGATGATCTGCGGGCCCTTGCCGGTCTTGCGGACCTCGATGATGTAGACCTTCAGCCTCTCGCCCTGCCGGTAAGACTCTGCCGGCACCTTCTCCTGGAAGGGCAGCAGCGCTTCGACCTTGCCGAGATCGAGGAAGGTTGCCTTCGCCGAGTGCTGCTGGACGATGCCCGTTACGACGTCGCCCTCGCGCCCGGCGAACTCCTCGTACGTGATCTCGCGCTCGGCGTCACGGAGCTTCTGCAGGATCACCTGTTTCGCGGTCTGCGCCGCGATGCGTCCCTTGAAGTCGGCCGTGAGCTCGACCTCTTTCTCGTCGGTTACCTTGCCCTCCTCGTCGAGCCACAGGTGGAACGCGCGCATGTCTCCGGACTCGGGGTCGAGGGTCACCCGCACGTCCTCCCGCGCCTGCTCCTCCTGATCCTCCGACTCCTCGATCTTCATCGCGGACTTGTAGGCGGAAGCGAGAGCCTCCTCCAGGCCGCGCAGGATCGTCTCGAACGAGATGCCCTTCTCCCGCTCGAGCTCCTTCAGCGCCTGTACCAGCTCCGCGCTCACTTCTTGCTCCCTTTCGGTCCCCACTCGAAGACGATGCGGGCAGCGGAGATGCCGTCGAGGTCGATCCTGCGCTCCCCCGCCTCGGTCGCGACCGTGATCGCCGAGTCGCCGGCCTCCAACAGGGAGCCGACGTGGACGTGCTGACCGTCGATCGCTTCCGTCGTCTTCACCTTGACCTTCTCTCCTACGTGCTTCGCGAAGTCCTCGTGCTTGCGCAAGGGGCGCTCGAGCCCCGGCGAGCTGACCTCGAGCGAGTACGGCCCCGGGTCGAACCCCTCGGTGTCGAGCCTGCGCGAGATCCGCTTGCTCATCTCCGAGATCGAGTCCAGGTCGAGCCCGCCGTCCTTGTCGATCGTGACGCGCAGGATCTTCCCTCCGCCCTCACGCCGGAAGGTCAGCTCGACCAGCTCCATCCCGGCGGTCTCTACCACCGGCTCCACCACGCTTTCCAGGTCCATATCCCCCGAAAAAAAGAGTGGGCGCCCCGGCCCACTCGGGTCGTACCTCGTCTTCAGGGCCAAGTATACAGGCGCCGCTCGAGGGCGTTTTGAGGAGTCTTGCTACAGAGCGCGGCGTTGGCCGCCCGGCACGCCCCAGTGGTCGCGCCGAGCCATACGTCGAGCCATACGCGGGTCTTCCCAGTCCTCGTGCCAGGGGATCTCGAGGTCCTCGCAAGCGGCCTGGGCCGCCTCCTTCGAGGGGAACACTCCCCGCGTCCAGTTGCCGTCGGGGTCGATCAGCACGCAGTCCCACGTGTCCTTCCCGATCCGCTGCAGGATGGCCTCGACATCGGGCTGAAGCCTGCCGAAGTTGCGGAAGCCCGGATCCATTGACACGCCCATGGACCCAACGTATCCGGGGCGCTCGATGAGCGCAACGAGCCCCTCGGCTATCCTCTCGCGCATGGCGATCCGCTCGCAGAACGAGGACTTCCCCGGCTGGTACCAGGACATCGTCCGGGACGCCGAGCTCGCGGAGGCTTCGCTGGCTCGCGGGACCATGGTCATCCGGCCGTACGGCTACGCCATCTGGGAATTCATCCAGCGGGCCATGGACGACCGCATCAAGGCCACCGGTCACGAGAACTTCTACTTCCCGATGCTCTTCCCTTACTCCTTGCTGGAGAAGGAGGCCGAGCACGTGGAAGGCTTCGCCCCGGAGGTCGCCGTCGTCACGCACGCCGGAGGCGAGAAGCTGGAGGAGCCGCTGGTGGTCCGCCCGACGTCCGAGACCATCATCTGGGCGACCTACGCGAAGTGGGTGCAGTCGTACCGCGATCTTCCGCTCCTCTACAACCAATCGTGCAACGTGGTGCGCTGGGAGAAACGTCCGCGGGTCTTCCTCCGAACGACGGAGTTCCTCTGGCAGGAGGGACACACGGCGCACGAGACCGC
>JBOGVX010000048.1:0-27382 GCA_050693165.1 Actinomycetota bacterium
GATCTAGGTCGCCTCCGGTTACAGACCTGAACATGAGGCCTGCCAACAGAACGGAAAGCGCTATCTGCGTTCTGTTGAAAAGGGCTCTCATTGGTCCAACCCGCCCTTGAACCTCGCGGACATCCATGCTCCCCACGAATGCGAGGATGCACGCCACCTCGGGCGGGTAGAGAAGCGCGATTGTCAGGAGGAGTGGGGTATCGAGGGTAAAGCTCAAATCTCCCGACGTGAAGGGAAACAGGTTCATCGCCAATATGAGAACTGCCCAGAAAACGAGTTCAGCGAAAGGGACGTCAGGCATGTCTCGTAAACCGCTGAAGCGAAGTCCAAGTGTTAGGGCGAGGATGCCCACCAGGCCGAGGATGAACAGGTGGCTCTTCAGTACTTCGCGCCGGCCCGGGATAGAGACTGACCCGCTTGACGTTGTTACCTCGGGCATGTTCACGGGCGACCCTCTCAAAGTGACAACAGGCTACGGGCGGTCTGGTTCTCGACCGTTCAAATCCTTTCTCAAAGCACAGGACCGGGTCAAGGCAGGGGAAAGAAGATCACCCGATTGGGGGATGGAAAAGCCCCGACTGGGGCTGGGAAAGACCACAAAACACGCGTAGGCGTAGCCTGGGGTCGTGTTCGGGGGATCTTGGCGACTTGGGCGACTGTTCGGGATCGAGGTTCGGATCGATTCCTCCTGGCTCGTCATAGCCGTCCTGGTCATCTACACCCTGTACAACGCGTACGACTTTCAGTTCCCGAGAACCGCGACGCCGGCCCTGGTCGTACTCGCGGTCGTGTTCGGGCTCCTCTTCTTTGGCTCCGTCCTCGCCCACGAGATGGCACACGCCGTGATGGCGAGGCGCCGCGGCATCGAGGTGAAGGGCATCACCCTGTTCCTGTTCGGGGGCGCGACCCACGCCAAGGTCGACTCTCGCGGCCCGCAGGACGAGCTGATCGTGAGCATCGTCGGACCTCTCACGTCAGCCCTCCTGGGCGGCGTGTTCATCCTGGTCGAGCAGGCGTTGGGAGGCACCACAACCCCTGTTGCCTGGGGCTTCCTCTACCTGGGTGCCGTGAACTTCCTGCTCGCCGTGTTCAACATGCTTCCGGGATTCCCACTCGACGGCGGAAGGATCCTTAGAGCCCTCGTCTGGAGAACGACGGGCAACTTCGCGCGTGCAACACGAGTGGCGAGCATCGCCGGCCAGGTCGTCGGGCTGCTCATCGTGACCGCCGGCGTTGTGCTGCTCACGTTCGGGGACGTCGGACGCGCGATCTGGTTCGCAGCGATCGGGTGGTTCCTGGCCCAGGCCGCTCGATCATCGGGCCGAGAAGTGCTCCGGCGGCGGCAAAATACGGGGAGCGAGGAGTCGGAGGTATCCGAGCCGAAGCCAAGCCAGCATGACTCCGTCTAGCGGGGGTTCTGCTCGACGTAGTCCCGGCCCGGGGCGCAGAACGGCAGGAAGTCGCACCAGTGGCACTGCCTCCCGGGCGTGGCGTCGTACTTGCCCGCACCGATGCCCTCGAGCAGCACCTTGATGCGCGCGCGGAGCTCCTCGGGCGCGTCCACAGACGTTGAGATCTCCGTGCCCTCGGCACCCTCGCCCAGGTACAGGTACGTGAGCGTTAGCTCCTCTGGCTTGCGGCCCCAGACCTCGATGCATGCGAGCGCGTAGACGTCGAGCTGCAGGTTCGTGATCGGGTCATCGGGCGCGGGCACGCGTCCTGTCTTGTAGTCGACGACCTCCCATCCCCCGCCCTCGCGCTTGTAGATGGCGTCGATCCTTCCGCGGATCACGAACCCGTCCACCCAAAGGAGGAACGGCCGCTCGGCATGGGCAGGCACCGAGTCCCCGAAACGGCTCTTCTTGAACGCGTTCTGCAGATCGGCGGCCGAGGGCATCTCCCCGAGCCGCTCCTCGGTCGCGAGGTCGGGCAGGTCGTCCAGGTCGAGCAGGCTCGCCTGCCCGCGGCTCTGGTTCTCGATCCAGCGATGGACCTCGCTGCCAAGGCGGGCCCGCGGGTTCGGCTTGCGCGGCAACGGCCTTACCGATGACCAGTAGAAGAGCTTCGGGCACTTCGCGTAGTCGATGAGGCCGGAGACCGACAGACCCGTTGGCACCGCTGGGCCGGCCGGAACGGCGGTGCGCTCTCTGATCAGGTCCGCGCGTTCGCGGTGACTTTCGAGGGCTACCCGATAGGCCGCGACCTCGGCGGGGTCGAGCGACTGAACCGCTCGCCACTCGGCGATCGAATGATCTTCGGCGACCTCCCGGGCCGCGGCGTGCCAGCCCTCGGGGAAGAGCTGGTCGGTGTCGTCCTTGCGAGCCGCGCGCGGCCACTGCCCCGCCTTGGCGCGGCGCTCCTCGATCAACGGGTTCTCCTCGGGCTGCTCGTCGGTGCGGATCAGCTCGCACACGCCGCTGTCGCGAACCTCCTCCATGAACTTCCCGGGCTTGTACCGATCCCCGAGCGAGCCGTACCAGTACGCCGCCGAGGTCACGAGCAGGTCTCGCGCGCGGGTCAGCGCCACGTAGCAGAGGCGCCGCTCCTCCTCCAGGCCGCGCTCCTTCAACTCAGCGCGGAACGACTTGATGTCGCCCTCGAACCTGGGGAGCACGTCGGCGTCGCCTCGCAGCTCGAACGGCAGGGTTGCCGGCTGGCGCAGTGGGTTCGGCTGGCGGCTCACGTCGGGGAAGAAGCTCGACTGGCCCCACTTGGTGTGCTCGGCCATCCCGGGGACGAACACCACATCCCACTCGAGGCCCTTGGCCTTGTGGATCGTCAGCAGCTTGACCGTGTTCGCCTGGGACGGCTGTGCGGCCTCCAGGTCCTCCTCGGTCGCCTCGGCGGCGTCGAGGTAGGACACGAGCGTGGACAAGGTGGCCTCGCCGTCGACCGGCGCGAACGAGGACACGAACTGGAGGAGGTTCAGCAGGTTCTGCCTGGCACCCTGGGCCGCCTGATCGGTCGAGGCCTCGAGCTCACGCAGGAGGCCGGTGCGCTCGACGACCTGGCCGACGAGGTCGCCGAGCGAGCCCGCGGTGGCCGCGCGGAGGTCCGCAAGGAGGCCTCGGAACTCCTGTAGGCGCGTGCGCGCTTCCTTGGAGAGCCCCGTCATCTCAGGGTCGTCGAGGTGGTCGAGCGCCTCTGCCAGCGCGAACGCGACGTCGCCGGGCATGTCGTCCGCGGCCTCGGGCAGGATCTTGCGGAGCCGGGCGTTGTGGGTCGCCGACCACCGCGCGAGGGCGACGAGGTCCCGGTACCCGATCCGCCAGCGCGAGCCCATCAGGATCCGGGCCAGCGCGACGTTGCGGGCCGGATCGTCGAGGAGCCTCAGCCACGAGACCACGTCCACGACCTCGGGGACGAGGAGCAGCCCGCCTAGGTCCACTATCTCGACGGGGATCCCTTTCTCGCGGAGCACCTCGGCGATCGGCTGGAACAGCTTCTTCTTCCGGCACAGCACCGCGAACCGGTCCCACTTCGGCACGCCGTCGCGCATCTCGTTCGGCGACTCCTCCAGGATGATCCGCGCGATCTCATCGGCCTCTCCGCGCGCGTCGGAGGCCACGAAGCCGAGCACCCGGCCCTCTCCCCTGCTCTCGTGCTCCTTCAGGTACTTGTGCTCGGCCCGGCGCTCCGGCGGGATCTCACCGATGACCGCGTTGGCCGCGGCGAGGATCCGCTTGCCCGAGCGGAAGTTCACGAACAGCGGGAGCTCCTCCTGTGCGGTGCCATCGGTCCCGAAGTCGTCGTGGAACCGCAGGATGTTCTGCAGGCTCGCTCCACGCCACGCGTAGATGTTCTGGTCGGGGTCGCCGACCGCGAACACCGGGTACCCGCGCCCGCACAGCAGGCTCAGCAGCTTCGCCTGCGCCACGTTCGTGTCCTGGAACTCGTCGAGGAGCACGACCGGGTACCGCTCGCGGAACGCCTCTCCAACCTCGGGGTGCTCGTCGACCAGCTTGGTAGCCTCGGCGATCTGGTCGCCGTAGTCGATCGCACCGATCTCCTTCTTGCGCTCCGAGTAGACCTCAACCAGCTTGGAGAGCTCGACACGCTTGAGCAGCGTCTCGCGGTCCTTCACGTCGTCGTTCGAGCTGCCTGTGATCTTCGACGCAACCTCGTTGCTCCAGGCAGCCACAGCATCGGGATCGACCAGGTGGTTCGCGATCTGGTCGGCGAGCCTGAGCGCCTCACCCACGATGTAGTCCGAGCGAATCTCGAAGTGCTCGAACTCGACCTGGTCGAGCAGCGAGGACATGAGCTGCCACTTCTGCGCGTCCGACAGCAGGCGCGAGCCCAGCTCGCGGCCGAGGCGCAGCCCCTCCTCCTGAAGCAGCCGCGCCGCGAACGCATGGTAAGTCAGCACCGTGGGCTCCTCGCCCTCGGGGAGGCTCAGGCCCTCCACCGACCTGCGCACGCGCACCGAGAGCTCCTCGGCCGCCTTGTTCGTGAACGTCAGGCAGAGCATCTGCGACGGGAGCGCGCCCCCGTGATCCGCTTCGAGCCGGCCGGTGGCCACCAGCGTCAGGTACGCGACCCGCGCCGCCATCACCGCGGTCTTGCCCGAGCCGGCGCCGGCAATCACGGCAGTCGGCGTCAGCGGATGGCTGATCGCTTGCCACTGCTGGACCGTCGGGGTGCGGTTCCCGAGCGCACGCACGACCTCGGGCGGCGCATCCTCGTATGGGCGCTCGTCGGGCCAGCTGAAAGGGATGACCTGGCCGCCGTCGCTCACGAGCCGACCTCCGCGCCCTGCGGCCACACCGGGCAGATCGACTGGAAGTCGCACCACATGCAGTTTGCCTCCGGGTTCGGCGCGAAGCTCTCGGAGCGCACCAGCGCCAGCAGCTCCTTGATCGTCTCCTCGGCCCAGTCCTCGTACTCGCGGAACTCGAGCTCATCCGGAGCGCGGTCAGGCGTGGTCGATACGTGCTTGTACCCGCCGTCCTGCCCCTCGACGAACAGGAACGCGAGCTCGAGAACTCGCGGCTCCCCGAGCTCGGCCAGCTCGGGCACGCGCCGCATCGCCAGGTAGTACGCGGCGAGCTGCAGGCTGCGCCGAACCTGGTCCTGGGTGTCAGCCCTCTTGCTGGTCTTGTAGTCGAGGATCCGTACGCCGCCCTCGCCGACCGGGAAGACCGCGTCGATCTTGCCGCGCATCACGGCGCCGTCAACCGGGAACTCGAACCCGACCTCGGATGCGATGGCGTCGCCGGTGGTCTCGTCGGCGAGCCACTGGCGCAGCATCTTCTTCGCGTCGAGGTGCCGCTGGCGCTCCAGGGCCCGGAACGGGAACGCCTCGGAGCTCCACGCCTCCTCCAGCGCCGCCAGCATCGCGTCCAGCGACTTCTCGAGCCGGCCCTTGTGGACCCGGTCGATGATGTCGTGCACCACCGAGCCGAGCCACATCGAATGGCTGCGGTCCATGCCGTCGAGACCCATCTCGCTGGAGTACAGGTACTGGAGCGCGCAGTTCTGCAGCGTCGACAGCCGCGAGTAGCTCGTCCGGATCTCGTCGGGATGAAGCGGCAGGTCCGGGTCGGACCAGTCGCGGCTCCCCCACCACTCGCCGGGTAGCGCGCCGGCAGCAGGCAGCGCCGCGAGCGCGCCGAGCCGCTCGGGAGCCGGGGCCTCCGTGTCGGCGACGACCTTCCGCAAGCTCGCCTCCAGCGTCAGCAGCGACGCGGCGGGGGCCTCGACGACTGACCGCTTCCACTCCAGGCCGATCCGCTCCGCGAAACGAGACGGCGTGCGCGGGTTGCGAGCGCTCGTCGAGAGGCTCGCGGTCAGCACGGTCCCGCGCGCGGCCCGCGACACGGCGAGTCGGAACAGCGCTCGCTCGGTCGCAAGTCGCTCCCGCAATCGCTCCCGCGGCGACTGGCGCGCGATGACAGTCTCGAGGTCCACCAAGGCCGGCGCGTGAGCCAGACTCGGGAACTCGCCCTCGAGGCAGCCGACGACCAGCACGCGCTCGAACTCCATCCCGTGCGCCCGGTGCGCGGACACGATCCGCACCGCGTGCGGGCGTCGCTCCTCCGCGGGGGTCCAGGGGTCGGGCCCGAACTCGGCGGCATCCAGCGTGTCGAGGTACTCCTGCATGGTCGCCTCGGGCCGGCGCTCGACGAACCGCGACAGGACCTCCGACAGCGCGGCCAGCGCGTCGAGGTCGCGAGGGCGATCCTCGGCCTCTACCAGCCTGCGGAACCAGTCGAGCCGCTCCCAGGCGTCGGCGAACATCGCGTCGGGCGCTCTGTCGGGGTCGCGCTCGAGCTCCTCCACCAGCGCCGCGAAGGCGGCGAGCGGAGCGGACAGGTCCCCGTCGAGCTGGCCCACGTGCGGACCATGGACGAGCTCCGTGATCGACATACGGCGCAGGCGCGCCTCGCGCCGCAGCCTCCGGAGCTGATGCGGGTCGAGCCCGACCACCGGAGACAACAACACGCGCTCGATCAGCGCCTCGCGATCGTCGCGACGCAACACGTAGCGGAAAACGTCGATAACCGGACGGTTCGCGGGCTCGGTGGCGACCTCGGATGCCTCGGCCACGACGACGAACGGGACACCGTGTCGAGTGAGCGCCTGGCGCAGCGCGGTCACGTACTCGCCGTAGCGCCGGACGAGGATCGCCTGATCCTCCCAGCCGATCCCCTCCTCGACCCGGGCCCTGAGGATCTCGTGCGCGGCGAAGTCCGCCTCCTGCCCGGGATGGTCGAAGACCCGAGCCTCGAGACCGTGCTCGACGACGTCCTCGTCAAGGGGGTCACCGTGGTCGAGCCGAGAGATCGCCTCGGCCGACACGCCCCGGCGGTACAGGTTGCGCAGCTCGACGCGCTGCAGGCCCGGGAAAGTCGAGTCGACGCGCCCGAGCGGCTCGCGGCTGCCGCCCTTGTACGCGAACACGCTTCCCGGAGGATCGGCGGCGATCACGACCGAGTCGGACGCGGCCCCGAGCATGCCGAGGATGGCCTCGGTCGCTACCGTCGTGTCCTGGTAGTCGTCAACCATCACGTGGAGGAACGCCTCTTCCTCCGACAGGTCACGGCGCAGCAGTGCCGCGGTCTGGAACAGCAGCCCGGCGAAATCGACCCGACCGGCCGCCGCCAGCGCCTCCAGGTACCTGCCGTAGAACGCAGCGGCCTCCTGATACTCCTTGCGGCCGGAGTCCCGGACCGCCTTCGCGAGCTCGTCGGGAGAGAGCAGGCGCTCCTGTGCTCGCAGCAGGAAGTCGGCGACCTGCTGTACGAAGCGCCCGACCTCGAGCAGCGGGCCGAAGGACGGCCATGCCGACGCATCCTCGGCAGCCAGGAGCTCCCGCACCAACGCGTACTGCTCGGGCGCCGACAGCACCTGAGGGGGCTCGGCGTAACCCGCCTCCCCGAACCGGCGTCCAAGTACACGGAACGCGAACCCGTGAGGCGTGAACACCGCCAGGTCCGGGAGCGAGCGCTCGAGGACGGTGGTCAGCTCGTCACGCGCGGCCCGAGCCGCGCGGCGATCGAGCACGAACAGCGCGACCTTTTCGGCCCCAGCCTCGTCCGCCAGCCTGGCGAAGCGCCTGCGCAGGAGCGAGGTCTTGCCCGAGCCCGGCCCGCCGGTGACGAGCAGAGCGCCATTCCCGTGTTCGAGGACACGCGCCTGCTCGTCGTCGGGTTCGAGGGGGAGCTGCGAACTCACGCGGCTATCGTAGGCCCGCCCACCGACACGCCCAAAACGGACGGCTCAGCAGCGGAAGGTGGCCTTGTCGGAGCTCGGCAGGAGCGGGATGTTGCCGGCGAACTCGGCCTCGATGCGGCACTTCTGAGCGTCTGGCAGCGGGAAGCGGGCGGCGAACTTCCCGCCCCCGACCGCGCCCACCTTCCGGCTCTTGACCTCCTGCCAGCCGCCCGCCCGCTCGAAGAGAGTCACCTCGATCTTCACGCCGGCGCTCGAAGGCCTGAGCCTGCCCGAAGCCAGCACCCGGCTCGCCGACGCCCTCCCCTTGACGGACATCCGAGTCTTCTCCGCCGGAGGGGTGACCATCAACGAGTAGCCACGCATGTTCGAAGTCGAGGGGCTGGCTTGGGTCTGGGTCACGTTGGTGACCACGGCGATGGGAGTGGCGCAGGTGGCTGCATCCCACGAACGCACGAAGGTCATCTCTCCGCCCCCGACGACGCTGGTGAACGGAGCGACGACGAGCCCCGTGCCGGTATCGCAGGCAAGGCTGGCTCGGAATCGACCGCCGCCGGACGTGTTCTTCAGGACGGCCTGCAGGTCGATGTTCGCCGGCAAGTCGATCCAGTTGAGTGCGTAGTTGTCGAAAAGTCCGCGCGAGAACGTCGCGTTCATCGCGACCGAGCCGTGAGAAAGGTTCGGGCCTTTCGCCGCGACGTAAGCCGGCCCCTCCTCCAGGCAGTGAGGAGACTGGTATCCACCGCCGCACGGCTTGTTGAACTTCACCGCGATCGCATACGAGTGATACGCGGCGGGCAAAGTCGTGCCCTCGGCCTCCAGCGAGCTATCGAGAGCCTCGAGGTCCTCCAGCTGGTTCTTGCTCGTAAGCTCCCAGAACCTCTGCATGACGTCCTCGCCCCCGCCGACGATCCCCGTGCCGAAGGGCTCGGTGATACCTCGCCACGTGATCCAGTACTCGTACGGCTCGATCGGCAGGTTGTCCTTGTACTCACCCATGTCGTCGTCGAAAACGGGCCAGAGGTAGTTGTAGTTGTCGTTCGAGTCGTCGAAGACCTCGTCCTCCATCCAGGTTGCGCCGCCCTCGATGAAGACGTAGTCGGGAACCCTCCCGTCCAGCCCGCCGATCCCGAACTGGATCGAGTGGTTGAACTCGTGCGCGGCCGTCGACTGCAACGCATCGATCGGGTCGCCGGGGAACGGATCGTAGTTCGAGTTGAGGACCATGCACGTCGCCCGGGCATCTCCCTCGTTCCAGGAGGTGGCGGGATTGTTCCCCACCGGTCCGGCGTGCGTGCCCGAGCTGGACACGAACCCGTAGATCGTCGGACCCAGGGTGGGGTCGATCCTCACCGGATACTTGTTGCTGGGGGCGGGGTTGGACGTGAGAGACGGCGGAGCAGCCCAGCCGAACTGGTCGACCTCCTTGACCCACGATGTCTCGAGCGCCGCGACATAGTCGTCGATCGTCATCCCGCCCCCGAGGGCGGCCGCGCTGTACTCGATGTAGAAGTGCGTGCTCTCGATGGTGTTGGGCAGCGCCGTGTTCGAGAGATCGCAGGCATCGGTGCCGAACGGTCCCGTCGGATGGAGCGCCGCGCGAAGCGACCTGCGCTCGGGTCCGGGCGCGAGGGAGTCGAGCCTTGCGTGCAGCTCGAGGAGCGGGAGCGTTGCGCGGAAGGGCGTCTCGCTCTCGTATGCGGCGGGCACCGGCTTGCCCCGGATAGCGGCAACCAGGAGAAGGTCCGCGGCGGCCCTGTCGAGGTCGCCTCGCTCGACACCCCGCTCGATGAGGATGGGCGTGGCGGGCTCGGGCGGTGTGGTCGCGGCCGATGGAGCCGAGGCGGCAACGACGGGGAGCACCAGCAGGCAGAGGGCGCGCGCGATCCTCATCCGGGTGTTGGGCACGTCTCAGAGGGTACCCCGGCCACGAGTTATCGCTTCCCCGGGAGGCTCGGCGGCTGGAGATCACCCTACCGGCGGGTGGTCCAGTGGAGCTCGGTCGCGTAGGGGAGGTCGAACTCGCGACCGGACGTCTCGGGGTGCGAGTCGGCGAGGGTGCGGATCCGCTCGAGGACCTCTCGGCCCTCGGCCTCGGGAAGGAAGCTGATGTAGCTGGCGGACGCGTATCGCTCGACCAGGCCGGGCGCGTCGAGACGCTGGGAGTGCGGGAACCGAGCCTCCGTGAGCGGCCCGAACAGATTCGTGCGCGAAAACGCCGCCTGCCACTCGCCACTCGACTCCTGCGGCACCGCGTCCTGGTACGGCCGCAGGATGTCGCCGAGCTCCTTCACCCACGGGAACCTCTCGTCCTTGACGTTCCACAGCAGCGCGAGGCGGCCGCCCGGGCGCAGCACGCGGTGGATCTCGGGCAGCGCCCTGTCGCCGTCGAACCAGTGGAAGGCCTGCGCACAGATCACGGCGTCGAACGAGCCGTCCGCGAGAGGCAGCGCCTCCGCCAGACCGGCGGCCAGCGGAACGTCCGGCAGCACCTCGACGAACTTCTCGCGCATCGACGCGACCGGCTCGACCCCGATCAGGTGCGGGCCAAAGGGCAGCAGCATCCGCGTGAGCTTCCCGGTGCCGGCGCCCAGGTCGAGGATCCGCAAGCCGGGCCCGATCTCGAGCTCGGCGACGAGTCTCTCGACGGCGGCTTCGGGATAGAGCGGGCGGCGGCGCTCGTACTCGCCGGCGGCCGCGCCGAAGCCCTCGGCGGCCGCTTCGTGGACGCTACCGCTCACGCGGAAGCGCCGGCTTCTTGCCGGCCCAGCCGTACGACTGGGGGTCCAGCGCCGGATCCCACCCTCCCGGCTTGTCCGTGGCTAGCCGGACCCCGAGACCGATCTCGGCGCCACGTACCAGCGCGGCGGCGCGGAACCACTCCATGTCGCCGGGTTGCACCACGATCGGACCGCTCGTGCCAGAAGACCCCAGGGACGGGTCGTCTACCAACACGCCCGACACCCGGAACACGCGCTCCAGCATGGCGCGGGCCTCGTCGCCGAGGGGCGTGATGATGGCGCGCCTGCCGTCCCACTCGGCCGAGCCGATCGTCAGCTCCGGCTCCGCCGCTCGATAGAACTCGGCTCGCACGTAGTCGAGGATACTCACTCGGTGCGAGCGCCCGGCGGCGGGCCCTCCTGCAGCGCGGCCAGCATGTGCCGGCTGCAGAACTTCGATCCCACCATCGCCGGTCTGCCACAGCGGCTGCAAACCCTGTCGCCGACCACCACGAACTTCTCGTCCTTCGCTCGGCCCGTTCTGGCGACCTTGCCCTCGCGCTCGAGCTTGATCAGGTGCGCGAGGACCGACCGGGCAGCGACCGGGTACATCTCCTCCCCGACCACCCCTGAGTAGATCACCGGGACGATCTCCGCGGGCGACTTCTTGCCTGCGGTGACTGCGGCGAACACCTGCTCCTCTCGCTCCTCGCGGTGCCGGATGTAGTAGTCGAGCCGCCCCTTCGGCGTGAGTACCGGCTGCCCGTGGCCCGGGTAGACGACCTTCGGCTCGAGGTCGCGAAGCCTGCGCAGCGATCGGACGTACGCGCTCATATCCCCGTCGGGAGGATCGACGACGCTCGTCCCCTGTCCGAGCACCGTGTCGCCGCTGAACAGCGCGCGCTCGTCCTCCAGCATGAAGCAGAGGTGGTCGGGACTGTGCCCCGGCGTGTGGAACGCTCGCAGCTTCGTCGCGCCTGCATCGACGGTCTCGCCGTCGACCAGCCTCTTCTCGTTGCCCTCCGGACGGAACGCGTAGACCTGCGCGCCGGCCGCGGACGCGAGCTTTCGTGCGCCGGGCGCGTGGTCCTCGTGTCGATGGGTCAGAACGATCGCGCCGACGGGCTCGGCCTCGTCGAGCACCCGCAGGATGTGTCCGGGATCGTCGGGCCCGGGATCGATCACGATCGAGGGGCCCGACCCGATCACCCAGGTGTTCGTGCCCTCCAGCGTGAACGGGCCCGGGTTCGGCGCGAGCACGCGGCGGATCCGCTCGCTCATCGCGGCACCGCCGGGTTCGGTGTCTGCTCCACGCGCAGGTCGAGCACGTCCTCTACGGTCGCGCACTCGGCCAGCGCCCGCAGCATGACGAGCGTCGGCCAGAAGACCTCGACGCGGCCGCGGTCCACCTCGTCGAGGACCTCCGATGGGGCGACGAAGCGCGCCTCGGATGCTTCCTTCCCGTCCGGAACCGGCTCGGCGCCATCGGGTGCCGGCGCGGCGAAGAAGCGAGCGTCGAATCGCTTCTCGATGAACTCAGGAGCCACCCATCGGGCGACCTCGACCAGGCTCTCTGCTTCCTGGGGCTCGAACCGGATGCCCGTCTCCTCCTGAAGCTCCCTCAACGCACAGGCACGCGCGACCTCCTCGCGATCGCCGAACAGCCTCGCGGCCAGCTCGGCGTCGGAAGGGTCGATGGTCCCCCCGGGAAACACCGCGAAGCCGGGAAGGAAGCTGTTGTCCGGGCCGCGCGTGAGCACGAGGACCTCGACCCCGCCCTCGGCGGGCCGGGCCAGGATCACCGTCGCTGCAGGCCGCGGTTCCATGCTGACCGCATTCTCTCAGGCGGCCGGGACTCGCTTACAGGACCAGGCGGCAGGCGTAGCCGAACTGTCGGCTGGGAGCCGAGCTCGGGGTCCCGGTGAGCCACGACGCCTTGACCGGCGCCACGACCGTCGGCTCGTAGGCCGGGTCGCTCGAGGACGTGGCCGACGCCGCGGCCGAGGCTCGGTTTCGCCTCTGCCTGCACGCCCGCCGAGCTTTCTTGGTCTTCTTCGTCTTGCAAGGCTTGCTGCTGGACTGAGAAGCGGCCGCCGTGTTGCTCGAGCTGGACCCGCCACTGGAGGCCTGGGGCTCGGCTCCTTGGTCGGATGATCCCCCGGAAGGCTGGTCCTGCTGGGCTGGGGCGGGGGAATCCTCCTCGTGAGTTGCGTCCCCGTCCTCGTCTTCACCCCCCCCGGTAGGTAGCTCGGTGACCGGCATCGCGAGAGGCCCCTCTGTCGGCCGGTCGTACTCGAGCACCCCGAGGCCGAGGCTGGCGTCGAGCATGTAAACGATGCGCCCGGTCGCGTCCGTGGGCGGGAAGTACGCGGCCCAGGACTCGCCGTTCGGAGGAATGACGTAACCGACCTGGCGGATATCGGCCGGGTCGTCGACTCGGAGCAGCCGCACACCCTGCTCGTACCACGCCTGCGCCACCACGTTCTGCTCGATGTCGAAGTAGTGCGCCGAGCACATGGCGGTTGCCTGTGGCCGCCCAGACGGATTCTCGGCGCCGTCCGCAAGAAGCTCCGTCTCCCATTTGTCGATGGGAGACATCGGCTCACCCGTGATGACCTTGGTGACCGTGCCATCGGGTGCAACCTCCTCGCGCATCGGGAGGCGCCACGTCTCGAATGATCCCGCCCCCTGGCAACCCGGGCGGTTGTAGTCCTCCTCGGTGACGTACACGACATCGGAGTCCTTCAGACGCCGCGAGTTGTGGAGGATGTAGTCGTTGTAGGTCGAGCCGTCGTCCACCCCGAACGTCGTGCCGTAGCGGCTGTGGCCGCTGGGGTCCGTCTTGGTGACCAGCAAGCTCTTGTGGTAGTCGTCGAGCGCGGCACCTCCGGCGGCCCCCGCCGCTGTAACGGCATCGGCGTAGTCGGCAGGGATCCGGTAACCCGCCACCCCGCCGTAACCGGAGATCCACGCGATCGAGTTCTCATCCATCTGGACGTCGTGCGTGATGCCGAGGTCGCCCGCCGCCGGCGTCCCGAAGTTGCCCAGCGTTGCCGGGCTCGCAGGGGTGCGTAGGTCGATGACGCGCATGCCGCCAGCGTCGGTCACCCATGCGAATGCGCAGTCGAGGATGCAAGAAGCCGTATGCCCGGGGTTGCCTTGCTGAGGCACGAGGTCGAGAAAGTCGGCGGCGTCCACAACCGGTCCGGCCGGGTTGCCGCCCATCTGATAGCTGGTGAGGAGGGTCGGCGCTGCCGGGACGCTGATGTCGATGACGTGGAGGATCCCGTAGCTCTCGGCCGCGTCGTTGCTGATGAGGAGGATGTTGCCGCCCAGGTCCACGTCCTCGTTCTCGAAATGAGGAAGCGGAAGCCTGCCGACCTCAGTGGGGGTGACCGGGTCGGAGACGTCGTAGATCGTGAGGCCGGCCGAAGTCGTCAGGTACATGAAGTTGCCACGGAACCGGGCCCCGATCGCGGCCGGGCCGGGGATCACCGTGTGGATCGTGATGTTGTCCGAGGTCAGGAAGCCGGTCGGGTCCTCGATGGGATCCGCCTGGGAAAGACCGGTGGGAACGATGACGGCCAGGGCCGTCAGCACGGTGATCGCGACTCGTCTTGTGCACATGCACAAAGGTTCGACGAAAGATCGGCAAGTTCCTCCTGCTAGGGTCGATTTTCGGGAGGGACCCTGGTGACGAATAGTGACGAAACCGCCCTTATGGGCCGACTCCGTCGGCGGATCCTCGAGAGCGGCCCGATCACGTTCGCCGATTTCATGGAGGCCGCCCTCTACGACCCCGAGCACGGCTTCTACGCCCGCTCCCCCATAGGCGCCGGGGGCCACTTCGTGACGAGCCCACACGTGTCCCCAGCGTTCGGCTCCCTGGTCGCCAGACAGCTGGCCGAGTGCTGGGAGAACCTCGGGCGCCCCCATCCCTTCTGGGTCGTGGAGCTCGGCGCGGGCGACGGGACGCTCGCACGCCAGGTGATCGCGTCGAGCGAGGCCGTCGAGGAGCTGAGCCAGGCGCTGCGGTATCTCGCGGTCGAGCGGACGCCGGGGCAGTCCGAGGCCCTGCGGGACGCGGGCATCGAGACCCTGCGCTCCCTGGCCGAGAAGGCAACGCTGACCGGCTGCGTGATCGCCAACGAGCTTCTCGACAACGTGCCGTTCCACCGGATCAGGACTCGCAACGGAAAGCTCGTCGAGGTGCTGGTCGGTGTCGACGGGGATCGGCTCGTCGAGTTGGAAGGAGACCCGACCCGTGCGGCCCTGGGTGCCATGAGCTCGCCGCCGCTCGAAGGCGAGGAGCGGGCGGCCTCGCCCCAAGCGCTGGCGATCATCGGGGAGATAGCCACGATCCTCGAGCGCGGCTACGCGTTCCTGTTCGACTACGGCTACCGGAAGGGCGAGCCACCCGGACCCGTCCACTCCTACCAATCGCACCACATCTTGGCCGACGTGCTCGAGGACCCGGGAAGCCGTGACGTCACCGCGGCCGTCGATCTCGAGGCGGTCGCCGAGGCAGCCCGGCCCTCTATCCAGGTCTGGGGCCCGGTCACCCAGCGGGACGCGTTGCTGGCGCTCGGCTATCGGATGTGGGACGCGGGAGTGCGCAAGCGCCAGACGGAGTCCGAGGACGCGCTGGAGGCAACCCGGATGTTCGAAGCCAGGAGCAAGGCGTCCATCCTCATAGACGAGGACAAGCTCGGTGGTCTGTACCTGCTCGCCTTCGGGACAGAAGGGCTCCCGCCACCCGCATCGGTTCTCGACGACAAGCAGACCGGCTGCTAGGCGGCCGGCGGCGGCGAGTACGTGAACCTCGCCGTGATCTCGAACGTCGTGTCGTAGGCCGAGACGAAGTCCGAGTGATACGCCGGCGTCGCACCGACCCAGAAGATCCGCTCCGCGGACGGGAGCGTCAGGCGGAGCTGGTCGCCGGTCCCAGCCTCGCTGCACGGATAGATCCCGTACGGCATGTCGAATCGGAAGGTCCAGTCGGAGAGGGGGGTCGCTGCGTCCCAGTCGAGGTCGAGGTCGATGCTCTTGACCTTGTCGGTGGCGGGCACCGGCTGGTTGTTGACCGGGCAGCTCGCCACCGCGGGGGTCCGGGCGGCGGTAGCGCCGTGGAAGAGCCAGTGCATGGCCCGGAGGGTCCGATCGCCGCGTACTTCCAGCACGTGAACCGTGTACGGCATGGCCCGGTCGGCCCCGTCCGAAGCGGGATCGATGACCAGTGAAAGAGGGCCCGAGGACAGGTCGAGCGCCGAGACAGCGGCGGTCCCACTGCCGACAACCCCGGCGCCGTTGCCGCCGGAGTGATCGATCACGGTTCCGTCCCGAGAGAGCAGCAGGCCGATCCCCTGAGCCGCCTTCTCCTGATCCGGCTGCCGCGCATGCTTCACATCCTGGATCGTGCCCGACTCGTACAGCTCGATCCACGCGATGAGCACCTCGGACTTCTGCGTCGTGCTGAAGTCGATCGTCTTCGGGGCGGTGGTGTCGCCGCTGAAGCTCCGTGTCTCCCAGTTGGCGTCGTTAAAGGCGAACGAACGTGTCGCGGTCGAATAGGTGGTGGGCTGCGGCGAGTAGGTGTCCTCGCGCAACAAGTCGGGGACGCCGTGCACGGCGAATGGGCGCTGGAGCTGTACGTAGGATCGGCCGCCCAGGCGAAGGTCTATCAGTGCCACGGGCGCCTGGGTGGTCACTCTGACGCCGATGTTGTTGACGTCGGCTGTATTAAGCGGAGCGCCGCTGGTGAGCTGTCCCTCCCAGACCCCGGGAGCCGTCTGCGTCGCCGCATCCGAGACGATGAGCGCGGCGGGCTTCTGCAAGACCAACTGAACCGTGTAAGGAACCCCGAACGTGTTGACGGTCCCCTCCATGTGGAACCGAAGCGGCGCCGATCCCGACCACGTCACCTTCTCGTCCAGGGTGGAGGCGGGAAGGAAATAGAGGTTGAAGTTGCGGGTGTTCGGATCGGTGAGGTTGCCTATCAGACAGGGCCTGGCCTGAGTGGGGACGACGTAATTGGTGCCGCACATCCTGCTGATCGAGCCCACCGCGAGCTCGGGATCGCTGGCGTCGGCGGTCCAGTAGAGGTAGTCCGTGTCTGCGCTCATCAGGTACAGCCGGTCTGACTGGGGCTGGCCCGAGGCGCTGGAGGCAGCTCCCGAGAGGATGAGCGCGGCCAATATCACCAGTCCCATGGCTATCCGCGGGCGACGCATCCGTGAACTCCTCCTCTTCGGCGGCAGACCTAACGAAGAAGAGATACTCCGAAAGAGGGCCCTGTCCTTTGGGCGGATCTACAAAGTTTGTGGGGCTACTTGTCGACGTCGCCGACGACGAATACCGAGCCCAGGACCGCGATCAGGCCGGGCACCAGCTGGTCCACCAGCATCGTCGGCAGCACGGAGACGGAGGACGCTCTCGAGGCAACCCGCATGTTCGAGGCTCGGAGCAAGGCGTCGATCCTCATCGACGAGGACAAGCTGGGAAGCCTCTATCTCCTTGCGTTCGGAACCGAGGGCCTGCCGGCGCCCGCGGCGGTCTCGGCGACAGACCGGCTGCTGACCCCGCTCCCCCGATGCGGTGTCAGAGGTCTCTGCTAGGATTCGCCTTACATACATCCTCTATGTAAGGAGTCCATGTTATGAGTAAGGCACGGTTGACCTCCAAAGGTCAGCTCACGGTGCCCGCCGACATTCGGCGGGCGCTCGGCCTCGAGAAGGGAGACACGGTCTCATTCGAGCTCGAGGAGGCGGGGGCTTTCCTCCGGCCCGCACGCTCCCCGGGGTCGCTGCGAGGCGCGCTCCGGGGAGGCGCGGTTGATTGGGAGAGCGCAAGGAGGAAGGCATGGCGCGCCCGCGTCGAGCGCCTGGGGCGCTCTTCTGCGACACGAACGTCCTGATCCGCCTTCTGGCCGACGATCCACCGGGACATGCACGGGCTGTCCAGCATGCGTTGGAGGCGGCCGGTGCCGGCCGCTTCGTCGTGGTCGTTACCGATGTCGTCTTGGCCGAGATCGCATACGTGCTAACAGGGGCGTACAGACGTTCACGGGAGGAGGCAGCCAGCCTGATGAGGGGGATCCTGGAGCTTCCTGGCGTCGAAGTGGCCGACCCCTCCCTAACCAGGGAAACGCTCCACATATGGACGGCCGGAACGATGGACTTCGCGGACGCCTATCTTGCGGCTCTGGGCAGAACGACGAAGGGAACCGGGGTTCTCAGCTTCGACCGGGATCTTGACAAGCTCGAAGGCGTGCAACGCCTGGACCCGCGGGTGATCTAGAGCCCGTTTCTTGCCGCCGCCGATAACTACTTGTCGACGTCGCCGACGACGAAGAAGACCGAGCCGAGGATCGCGATCAGGTCCGGCACCAGCTGATCCTCGAGCATCGTCGGCAGCACCGAGACGTTGGAGAAGGACGCGGTCCGCATCTTCAGGCGGTACGGGTGCTCCTGGTTGCTGCCGATCAGGTAGTAGCCCATCAACCCGAGCGGGTTCTCGGTGCGAACGTAGACCTCGCCTTCCGGGATCTTGGTGGGGACCTTCTTGGCGATGAACTCGCCTCCCGGGAGCTTCTCCATGCACTGCTCGACGATGTTGCAGGACTGATGCATCCGCTGGAACAGGACCCACAACCGGTCGTAGGAGTCGCCGTTCTTTCCGACCGGCACCTCGAAGTCGACCTCGTCGTACTTCTCGTAGGGCTCATCCTTACGCGAGTCCATCGGCACGCCGGAGCCGTGCAGCACCGGGCCCGATGTGCCGAACGCCACTGCGGTCTCGGCCGGCAGGACGCCGATGCCCTTGGTCCGAGCGTGGATGATCTCGTTGCCCATGATCAGGTTCTCGTAGTCGCGCAGCTTCTTGCGCATCCACTTGAGGACTTCCACGGACTCCTTCAGGAAGCCGCGGGGCAGGTCGTCCTTGAGCCCGCCAACACGGGCGAACGAGTGATGCATCCGAGCCCCGGTCGCGGACTCCATGAGGTCCTGGATCATCTCCCGCTCGCGGAACACGTAGAACATCGGGGTCATCGCGCCGAGCTCGAGCGGGTACGAGCCCATGAACATCAGGTGGGACAGCAGTCGGTTCCACTCGGCCATCATCGTGCGGATCCAGCGGGCCCTCTCCGGCACCTCGATCTGAGCGAGCTTCTCGACAGCAAGGCACCAGCCGAGCTCGTTGTTGAAGGCCGACAGCCAGTCGTGGCGGTTCATGAGGACGAGGGTCTGGCGGTGGTCGCGGACCTCGGCGAGCTTCTCGGCAGCCCGGTGCATGTAGCCGATCACCGGCTCGGCGTGGCGGATCTTCTCCCCGTCCAGCTCGAGAACCAGCCGGAGCACGCCGTGGGTCGAAGGGTGCTGCGGCCCGATGTTGAGAACCATCTCCTCGGTCGAGAGGTCCCGGCCGTCTGCACGGATGATGTCGACACCGCCGCCGCGGAGGAGCTCGTCGCCCATGCGAGCGAACGCGGATTCATCGCGCGTGTCCACCATGCCGTTACAGCCTAACGGTCGGGGGGCGTTTCGGTCTCCGAGGGCGGCTGAGGGGGCTTACGGGCTCCGGGTGTCGAGGCCTCGATCAAGGAGCGCAGCCTGGCGAGCGTCAGCTCCAGGTTGATTGCGCGCTTGTCGAGCATCGCCAGCTCGGAGCCGATCCTCTCGCCGAGACGGCGGAGCGCCTCGAGGGTCCGCTCGGAGCCGCCGCGCACCTCGGCCTCGAGCGCCGTGATGCGCGCCCAGACATCGGAGCCTCCCTGGTCCGTCGTCGCTCCGGTGGCGGGAGCCGAAGCCGGGCGTGCGGCGGCACGAGGCTGCTCATCCTCCGGATCGAGCCCCTGGATATCGGCGTCCTCGAGAACGATCGGCTCGTCGAAGACGTTCTCGAGGTCGGCGTAGGGGTCGTCGAGCTCGGGCTGATCCTCGATCGGGCTGCGGCTTCCCGGCTCCTGCTGCATCAGGGCCCTGATTCTAAGGCTGTTGGGACTTGATCCAGGAATCGAGCTCCGGCCCGGACTCGAACGAGGCGATCACGGCGTATCGAGGCTGATCGTATTTCGCCGAGTCGTGCCATACCGCGTGCTGCAGTCGCTCCGAGTCCAGGACGAACTGCGCGCCGGCCGGCAGAGGGATCCTCGTCTCGGTCGAAGCGTCGTCCTTGCTCTCCCGCAGGATCATGTACGAATCGGGGTTGTCGGTGAGCTGCAGCCATGCCCTGACGACCCAGCCGGTCCCCTCGGACGTGATCCGGTTGTTGTCGTCGGGATGGAGGTTGCGGAGGGTCTCTCCCTCGGTGTTCGGCTCGAGCTTGATGATCCGCACTCGCCCGTAGTTCGCTCCGACACCCTCGACCCACTTCTTGATCACGGGGCTCCGCTCGATGTTGTCGGTCCAGATCCCGTCCTTGTCCGGCTTGCCGTGCTCCCAGAACCCCCGAGCGTCGTGCTCGCCGGTGGCCGAGGCCAGGATGGCGAAGTTGGTGTCGCCGCCCGACTTCCAGTCCAGATACTCGAGCCCTTCCCACTCGGAGGGCGCCGGCATCTCGTCTGCGTAGGGCTTGAGCTCGACCCAGCCGGTCTCCTCCATGACGGGAAGGGTCGTGAACTTCGACTTGTCCTTGGTCTTTCCTGGCGTGTCCATCTCCATCGGGAGCCTCCTTTTATGTGCAGATATAGGACAGAGAGGGCGCATGATAGCCCACACTCAAGTTCGCACCCGCACGCGACCGAATAGAATTCTGAGCGCATATGTCCGTCTCTCACGACGAGCGAACAGCGGTGCCGCCACCCGGCTGGGAAGACGCCGCGGGGTCCTCCTCGGATCCCGTGCAGGTTCGAGTGCCCGACTTCGATCAGATCACGATCGACGGCCTCCGCGACTACTGGGAGGTCTACGACAAGCACTACCAGGAGCTACGGGTCATCCTTATGGCCGAGCTCGCCGACGATCCCGAGGTTGGCGAGCTGATCAGGACCACTCCGAAGGAGATCCAGGAAGAGCAGGCGAAAGCCTCACACGAGATAACCAAGCGGGCGATCGTGGACGGAGACTGGGCAGGATACGGAGAGAACCTCCGCTCCCAGGGCCTGACCTACGGAAGCATGGGCCTCAGCTTCGCGGCGTGGTTCAGGGTTATCGGCGCCTACCGTCCACACATGGTCCGCTTCCTCATGGCAGCATTCGCCACGGATACACAGAGGATGCTCCGGTCGCTGGCCGCCATGGACCGGATGCTCGACTACGCGATGTCCGTCCTGGGCGATGCGTACCTCGAGGCTAAGGAAGAAGTCATCTCCCGCCAGCGCGAGGCGATTGGCGAGCTGCGCAGCCGGTCTCGGTTCCAGACGGTGCTTTCGAGCATCGCCGACGGAGTCATCACAACCGACCCTCACGGCAACGTGGTCACGGTCAACCCGGCGATGGAGAAGCTGATCGGCATCTTCGCGGAGGACGCCATAGGTCGCAGGTACGACGAGGTCGTCCCGGCTCGCGACCGAGAGCGAGAGCTGGTCTGGGAGGATCGCCACCTGGCTCGCGCAATAGCGGAGAAACGCGAGATCGGCAGCGAGGGCCAGGACATCTGGATCCGACGGCCGGACGGTAGCGAGGTGCCGGTAACGGTGAACGCCGCCCCGATCGTCGCCGAGGGCGGCGAGGTCCTCGGGGGTGTCAACGTGGTCCGAGAGCGCGACCCCCAGAACCACCACTCCACAGCCTGACCCCCGCGCGTCATAATCGCGCCTCGTGGACTTCGCCATACCCGACGAGTACGCCGAGCTGCTCGACTCGTTCCGCGGCTTCCTGACCAGGGAGGTCGCACCGGTCGAGGAGAGCTACCGCCAGCGTCTCCAGGACGACGAATGGGATGAGGAGATGCGCGAGGCCGGCCTGGCCCTCAGACGACGCTCCGCTGAGCTCGGCTTCTACGCGGCACACATGCCGGAGGAGGTCGGCGGGTGGGCCCTCCCCAGTCTCGGCTACACCCTGCTCGTGGAAGAGGGCGCCAAGACCGGGATGAGGTTCGCCTCATTCGTGCTCGGGCCCCCGAACCCCGAGGCACCCACGCCGATCCTCATGGACCTTCCGGAGGCCGTGCGTGACAAGGTCGTTCCGCCACTCGTCAGGGCGGAGACATCCATGTGCTTCGCGCTCACCGAGCCGGAAGCAGGCTCCGACGCACAGTCCATACAGACCTCGGCCAGGCTCGACGGCGACGCATGGGTTCTCAACGGCCGGAAGCACTACATAACGAACGGGGCCCATGCCGATCACGCCCTCGTCTTCGCCGTCACCGACCCTGAGAAGCGAGCAGGCGGAGGCATCACGGCCTTCCTGGTAGACCGCGACACGCCCGGATTCGTCGTCGGCCGGCAACAGCGGACGATCGCCGGCGACACCAACCAGGCCGAGCTCGTCTTCGAGGACTGCCGCGTTCCGACGGACCACGTCGTCGGCGAGGTCGGCTACGGCTTCCAGGCCGCGATGAAGTTCCTGAACGCGGGCCGGGCGTTCATCGGGGCCCTCTGCGTCGGCGTCGCCGACTGGTTGATCCGCATCAGCGTCGAGCAGGCGACCACCAGGAAGACGTTCGGCAAGCCGATCGGCAAGTACCAGGCGATCCAGTGGATGCTCGCTGACTCAGCCGTCGAGGTCCACGCGGCGAGGCTCATGACCTACCACCTGGCCTGGCTGGTCGACCAGGGCGAGCAGCCCATCAAGGAGTCCTCGATAGTCAAGCTCAATAACACCGAGATGGTGAACAGGGTGGCGGACCGGGCAGTCCAGATCTTCGGAGGCATGGGCGTTCTTGCCGAGGGCCCGGTTGAGCGCGTCTACAGGTTCGTGAGGATGCTGCGCATCGTCGAGGGCACCAGCGAGATCCAGCGCCTCGTCATCGCCCGCTCGCTAGGCCTCTGACCTGCACAAATCGCCCTTTCCGGAATGACTAGTCCTTTGGGACTAGTTCGAGATGACTAGTGAATTCGGACTAGACATTTTCCACGGACGCGAGTAAGTTCCGATTTTGTCGGACCCGTTCGAGGTCCCCCGGGGCTCGCCCTAGCCCCTCGCACCACTGCCCGCAAGTGCCCGCCCCGGGGGACGCATGTGTCGAATGGGCTGGTACGGGCCCAATGGAGGGCCCACGAGGGCGGAGGGAGCGAGTGCGGGTGCCTTCGGGCCTGCGAGCCACGCTGACGCTCGTGGCGTTCGCCCCCGCCATCCCCACCTCCGAACAGACCCTCTTGGCCCAGCACCCGCGGCCGCAGCCCGGCCACGGGGACGCCCTGCTGGGCCAGGAGCATCTCGGAGGCTTCTCGTGGTGAGCCGGGAAACCTTCGGCGAGCCCGCCAAGCGGGAATCTGCCGAGGTCGAGACGAGCACGCTGTTCTCCTCGATCGCCCACGACCTTCGAACTCCCCTGACGTCCATCAAGGCCGCATCGACAACGCTGCTGCGCCACGAGTCGGAGCTCGATCAGGCCGTCCGCATGGAGCTGCTCGAGACCATCCGCGACAGCGCCGACAGCCTCGACCGGCTCATCGGCAACGCGCTCCAGATATCCCGCGGACGCGCCGGAGTGCTGGAGCCGAAGAGGGTCTCTGCGGCGATCGACGAAGTGGCATCGAGAACGCTCGAGCAACTACGACACCGCCTTCGGGATCACCGGGTCCTGCTGGTGATCCCCGAGGACCTGCCCGAGGTTCCCGTGGACGTCACCTCGATCGACCAAGTGCTGACGAACCTCCTCGAGAACGCTGCAAGGTTCAGCCCCCCGGGAACCGAGATCGCGATAAGCATGTTGCCGCGAGATGGCCACGTCCTCATCCGGGTCGAGGATCACGGCCCCGGGATCCCCGCCCATGAGCGCGAGCGAGTCTTCGAGCCGTTCGTGAAGCTCGCCCCCGGCGGAGGCGCAGGACTCGGGCTAACGGCCGCGAAAGCGATCGCCCAGGCGCACGGGGGAAGGATCACGATCGAGGACGCCCGCGGGGGCGGCACCGCGGTGGTCATGGAGCTCCCCCGGTCGCGCCACCTCGTCGTGCCCGAGCTGTCCGAGGAGACGCTGCTTTGACGTCCACCCGGCGCGTCCTCGTCGTGGACGACGACCCGCAGATCCTCAAAGCGCTGCGAGCGGGACTGGCCGTGCAGGGATACGAGGTCGTTACCGCCGGCAACGGAGAGACGGCCCTGGACCTGACCGCAGCGAGCCGGGTGGACCTGGTGATCCTCGATCTCGAGCTGCCCGGCATCGACGGTGTCGAGGTCGTCGGCCGCCTTCGCGGCTGGACTCAGGTGCCAGTGCTCGTCCTCTCAGCGCACGAGGCCCTCGACGACCGCGTGCGAGCCCTGGACGCTGGCGCCGACGACTACCTGTCGAAGCCCTTCGCCATGGAGGAGCTGGGAGCCCGCATGCGTGCCGTGATGCGCCGGACCCGGGAGGACGAGTCGGACGCACCGGTCCTTCGGTTCGGAGAGCTCGAGGTGGACCTGCCCCGACAGCACGTGCAGCTGAACGGCACGCAGATCCGCCTCACACCGACGGAATACCGGCTCCTGGAGGCCATGGTGTCCAACGCGGGCAAGCTCCTCACCCATGCCTGGTTGCTGTCACGGGTATGGGGGCCCGGCTACGGGCCCGAGTCGCACCATTACCTCCGCATCTTCGTGAGACAGCTCCGCAGCAAGCTCGGGGACGACCCGGCGAACCCCCGCTGGATCGGCACCGAGCCCGGCCTCGGCTACAGGTGGAAGGCCGAACCCGGTGGCCCCGAGACAACCGCGGCTTCCGCAAGCGTGCCCCAGGCATCGACGCCCGAGACCCCTCCTCCCTAATTCTTGGACCCGGTGCCTGGGGCCCCCACTACGGCTTCTTTACGGCGGGGGGCCCCTCCCGTACCCCTCCGATACGCGTTCGGCCCGAGACTCCCCGTGTGCAAAGCGCGATGTGCTCGGTCGAGGGGATCATCAGAGGGACCGATGCCCCCTTCGCCGAGATCCACGGCTTCCAGCCCGAGGAGCTCGCGGGCAGCCCGATCACCGCCGTCATCGCGCCTCACTGCCGGGACGAGCTTCCCCTGCACATCCTGATCGCCTGCTCCAGAGGAACCCACGACTTTCCCAGCGTCCACCGAAATCGCAGCGGCGAGGAGTTCCCAGTCCAGGTGGCCATGCGTCTCGAGAGCGGGCGGGTTCGATACGAGGTGCGGGACCCGAGTTGATGGAGCCCTCCGCGGCCGACCCCTTCCCCCGCGGATCGCTCTGGGAGGCACGCCGCCGCCTTCACGCCCTGTTCCTGTCCCCCTCTCGCATCGACATCGCGTTCCAGCCGATCCTCGACCTGAACACCGAACGAACGGTCGGTGTCGAGGCCCTGGCACGGTTCGCATCGGGCGCGGTCCCAGTCCCTAGCTGGCTGCAGGGAGCGCAGGTAGCGGGCATCGGGGTCGAGGTGGAGGTCCAGCTGGCTCGCGTCGCACTGGCCAAGCTGCCCGAGATCCCCCCCACGCTGTTCCTGAGCGTGAACGTCTCGCCGCAGGCGCTCGTGTCGGCCGCATTCTCATCCTGCATCGCCGAGCACGACATCACCCGGGTCGTGTTCGAGATCACCGAGCACACGCCTTTCCCCGATCCGCGTCCGCTCGCGATCCAGATGGCAAAGGTCAGGGAGCGTGGGGGACGGATAGCGCTGGACGACGTCGGCTCGGGCTACACGAGCATCCGCCACGTGCTCGAGCTCGCTCCGGAGTTCATCAAGCTCGACCGTACGATGATCGTGACCGCCGAGCACGAGACACACCATCGGGCCATGATCCGTGGGCTCACCTGCTTCGCGGAGGAGGCGGGTAGCTCGATCGTCGCCGAGGGCATCGAGACTCGCCAGCAGCTGGACATGCTGCGAGGGCTCGGCGTCGGGCTCGGTCAGGGATTCCTTTGGGGGCGACCCGGTCCCCTGAGTAAAGAGCGCACGGGTGAGAAGAGACGAGGGCCCGCAGCTGCCGCGCATCAAAGCCTGTCGGTCCTTTAGCTGACAGTTCCCAATCTCTCTGGAAGCTGGGTGACCTCCGACGTGCTCCGGCGCAAAGAACCTCTCCCTTTCCGGTCAAGAAAAACCATGCGAAATGCCGACAACAAGGGTGGGGAAAGGGGTTTCACCGAAGGTGCTTCGACGGCTTTGTGGCCGGCTCCAGGACGAACGCGGAGTGGCCATCATCGTCGCGATGCTCGTCTCGATGGTGGTCGTAACGCTCGGAGCCACATCTGTGAGCCTCGCTATACACAACAGTGAAGCGAGCGCCCACGACCGCCGTCGCCTGCAAAGCGTTCACGCGGCGGAGGCGGGCGTGAACTACTACTTCTCACATCTGCAGAGCAGCGGGGTGAACGACTTCGAGTGCTCGATCGGACAGGCGCTGACTTCGACACCACCCGCGCGTTTCGACGCGACGATCTCTTTCTACGATGCGGGAGGGCTCCAGCTGCCGTGCCCCCTCAACGGCGTGGAGCCCTACTCCGCCTTGATCCACTCCGTGGGAACCACTGAGAACGCGGGGCCGTCGAGGACCATGGAGGCACTGGTAAATCTCGTGCCGCTGCCGGGCGGGCCGTTCGGAGAGTACGCGATCTTCTCGGAGGGGAACCCGCAGTTCAACTCGAACGTGCAGGTCTTCGGCGGCGAGGCCGTCCAGGGCAGCGTGTACTCCAACGGCAGCGTCGTTCTCAGCAGCAACTCAACGATCTACGGAAACATCGAGGCGCAGGGAAGCGTCACGCTGAACAGCAACGCCCAGGTCAAGCGCAATGTTCTTGCGGGGACGTCCGTGCACCTGAACAGCAACGCCTCGGTGTTCCAGGACATCATCGCAAGCAACTCCTCCGTGTCGCTGGGCAGCAACTCTCGCGTGTTCGGCGGCGCTCGGGCCGGAACGACCATCACACAGGGCTCCGGCGCGACGATCGACGGAACCCCGGTTCCGAACGCTCCGTCTGCGCCTCCCGAGTACCAGTCGTTCCCGCAGCTCGTCTTCGACTCCACCGCCTGGCAGGAGGCCGGCTATTCGGTTCAAAGCTTCTCGAGCTGCGCGGATGCCAAGACGTTCATGGCCGGGATCGCTTCAGGCAACCACGCGGTCCGGATCTCGGGTGCATGTGACCTCAGCTACTCGAGCAACGAGGAAGTCTCCGTCAAGGGCAACCTGGCGATAGTTAGCAACGGATCCCTGACGATGAACAGCAACACACGGTTTGCCAACGTCGGGACCAACCACAACCTCTACCTGCTCTTCGGTCTGGGCGGCAGCGGCTCGTGCAACATCAACTTCAATCAGAACTCCGACGTGGGAGCGGGCCTGAAGACGGTCTTCTACACGCCGTGCGCGATCGACATGACTTCTAACACGATCGTCCTCGAAGGCCAGATGTTCGGAGGCTCGGTCCGGTTCAACTCGAGCACCACGTTGAACTACGAGCCGATCGGCGTTCCCGGGTACGGCGAGACGACCTTCGACGAGGACATCCTCTACGTCCGGGAGGTGACTCCCTCGGAAGCATGACGTCGTAGTCTCAGCGGGCCATGGCGGACCCGCGCAGAGCCATACCCTCCGTCGACTCTCTGCTCCGCTCCGCACCGGGCAAGCGGGCCGCGGAGAAGTTCGGACGGCCGGTAGTTCGGCGAGCGATCCAGCTCGTGCTGAACGGCTATCGCTCAACCGGCGGCGAAAAGCCCGACCGGGAGGTCCTTCTCGCCAAAACCGTTCGCCTGGCGGCAACGATAAGCTTCGGCCTTTCCAGGGTCATCAACGCGACCGGCGTGATGCTCCATACCAACCTCGGCCGCGCGGCGCTGCCCGAGGAGGCCGCCCGGGCGGCCGCCCGAGCGGCGACGTCCGCAACCGACCTCGAGGTCGACCGCGGCACCGGCAAACGCGGAAGACGGACCTCGCGGGCCGAGTTCCTGTTGACCGCGCTCACCGGAGC
>JBOGVX010000049.1:0-18128 GCA_050693165.1 Actinomycetota bacterium
GGCGTGATCAAGGTCGGGGCGGCCACCGAGGTCGAGCTCAAGGAGAAGAAGCACCGCATCGAGGACGCCCTGTCGGCGACCCGGGCCGCGGTCGAGGAGGGCATCGTCGCCGGCGGCGGCGTGGCCCTGATCCGGGCCCAGGGCGCGCTCGACAAGCTCGACCTGGAGGGCGACGAGGCGACAGGCGGCAAGCTCGTACGCAAGGCGCTCGAGGAGCCGATCAAGCAGATCGCCGAGAACGCCGGCCTCGAGGGCGGCGTCATCGTCGAGAAGGTGCGCGGCCTCGGCAACGGCCAGGGCCTCAACGCGGCCAACGGCGAGTACGTCGATATGTTCAAGGCCGGGATCGTCGACGCGACGAAGGTGACGCGCTCGGCGCTTCAGAACGCGGCCTCGATCGCGGCGCTGTTCCTCACGACCGAGGCGCTCGTCGCGGATAGGCCGGAGAAGACCCCTGCCGCTCCCCCCAAGCCGGGCGGCGGCGACATGGACTTCTAGCTCTTCAATCACTGAAGATAGGGCCGGGCCATTCGCCCGGCCCTTACCTTTCCAGGAGGTGGCTCTCGAAGTCGTCACGTTCACCCACGCTATGCATGGGTTAGTCGACCGACTTCTACAGGAAGTGACACAATCCTCGCGTGGCCGCCTCGCGATTCCATCTCACGTTCACAGGGAACCTCGCCAAGGAGCCCGTGATGCATACGCTCGGGCAGAAGTTCGACCTGGTCCCCACGATCCGCAAGGCCAGCCTGGACGAGGACGAGGGCTGGATGATCATCGAGGTCGACGGCCCCGAGGCCAGTGTCATCGAGGCCGTCAAGTGGCTCACCGACCAGGGCGTCAAGGTCGAGAGCATCAACGGCGTAGTCTGACCGCCGTGTCCGAAGCCAAGATCCTCCTGATCGACCATCGTCCCGAGCACCTCAAGCAGCCGGTGCTCCGCCTGGAGCTCGAGGGGTACCAGGTGGATGAGGCCTCCTCGGCGGAAGAGGGGCTATCGAAGCTGCGTGCCGACAGGCACGACCTGCTGCTGCTCGACGCCGAGCTGCCCGGCGACCGCGACGGCTGGTCGATCCTCAAGGAGATCCGCGAGGACCCCGTCCTCGAGAAGACCCCGGTGATCATCTTCATGGCCGGCCAGGGGGAGACGGGCAAGCTCGGCCTCTACGAGGTCCAGGGCGAGCTCCGCAGGCCCTTCCCCATCGGGGAGCTGCTCCAGAAGGTCCAGAGCGCCCTCGGGCGCTGAGCCCCTAACGAGCTCCTCAGCAGGAACGACGTCCTCTCACGTCGAATCTCATGGGTAAGCCCGGCCCCGGGAGGAGCCTCCTTGTGGCCATCTCAGAGAAAAGGAGCTCACCCATGCGTCTCAGGATCCGAGTTCCCGCGCTAGTCGCGGTCATGATGGCCTCAACCATGGGGGCCGTACTTCCCCGGGCCACAGCGGTCCCCAACCCGGTGGCCACCGACGAGGCCTCCTATCAGGCTTTCGGGAGGGTCTTCCCCGACCCTCACGGCTGTCTCGCCTTCGGGGTTCCCGACGCGAACGGCGACGGTGTCAAGGACACCCCACGAGGCGTATCGCCGTGGGCGAAGGGTCGCGCATGCGCGAACCAGTTCCTCCAGTACCAGGAGGTCGTGGATGGCGCGAAGTTCCTCGAGCGCCGGTTCCCCGAGTACCTCGACGTGATCCGCCTGGACCAGGCGTACGACAACCCCAACTACATGTCGGCCGGGCTGCCGAGGATGATCACGAACAAGGACGGCAAGGTGAAGGCCTGGGGCCGCGACCGGCGTCCGCTCTACCTGTTCAAGGTGACCAACAGCAGCTCGGCCGTTCCCGAGGCCGATCGGGAGCACTTCGCCTACTCGCTGTCGATCCACGGCATCGAGCGGGCCGGCATCGAGGGCGGGATCCGCGCGATGGAAGACCTCGTGACGTGGGCCGCCTGCGAGAAGCCGAAGTACGCGGCACCCGCAGCTCCCGCGCTGCCGGCACCCGCGTGTGCGGCAGAAGGTCCCTTCCCGAAGAAGATCGTCGAGTCGGCCACTACCGCGACGGTTCCCACAGCCGGAACGGTTCTGGACAACGCGGTGATCTACTTCGTGCCGCCGAACCCGGACGGCTGGGCTCGAGGTCAGGTCTCTCCCGTCGAGGTCGAGGACGGCTCTGCAAACACGAACTACCAGCCGGGCTTCTTCTTCCAGCGTTACAACGGTGACGGCGTAGACCTGAACCGCGACTTCCCGACCAAGGGCTACACGTTCAAGCCGTACTCGCCTGGCTCCGAGCCCGAGACCAAGGCGTTCACCGAGGTTCTAACGGGCATCAGAGAGTCCACGACCGACGGTCAATTCACCGGCGGCATCGACCTGCACGGCATGGTCACCGGCCACGCGTTCTCCTACACGCTCATCGGGGCGGGCCAGCGGGACTTCCGCAAGAACGCGCTGACCGTGGATACCTCGATCCGAACCTGGCAGGACCAGACCGCTCGGATGACGTGGTCGCCTTACATCGCCGACGCCAACGCCAACGGGCAGCTCGACTCGGGTGAGGTCTGCACGGGCGAGGGCCTCGAGGTTCCCAACGTCTACGGCGGCGGGACCCGAGGCCGCATCCCGGCCTGTGTCGCCGACGAGTGGGGCACGGTCATCGACACGATCGGCTACCAGATCAGTGGTGGCATCGGCGACTGGTTCGACTCCCCGATCGGCCTCAACGGCATCGGGATCGACAACGAGATGTTCGCGTCCCACCTGGCGCCCAACACGATCTTCGAGGGAGCACTGGAGCAGACCCACATCGACGGCAACAAGGGCCTGATCTACTCACAGCTGGCTTCCCTGTTGACCTCCGCTGATACGACCTTCACGCCCACGGGCAAGGTCGGCTACGTCTTCAACCCGGCGCGGCTGAAGGTCGAGGCAGGAGCGCGGCCGAGTAACCCCGGCCTGCCATCCCAGAACGATCTGGACATCACCCTTCCCTGTCAGGACACTCCCGTCGGGCAGGGAGTCGAGGGCAGCTGCTCGGGTGGCATCTTCACTCCTGGGGCGGGCCCGTCCTACGAGTTCCAGGTCAAGGGTCCCGAGGAGGGAGTCTTCAACGCCGGCGTCATCGCGCAGTACACGGGCACGAACGCGGCCGGAGTCGGCGCGACGAACGTCGCTTCGATGCAGCTCCAGCACTTCGACGAGGGACAGTGGCACACGGTGGCCTACCACTACCGTCAGGGTTGCAATCTTTCCGGATGCTCGACCAATCCGGGCTCGGCGGCCCCAGATCTCTACGCGCCGGTCGGGCAGGTCGTCACGATCGACGACCCGAAGCCCGGCAGGTACCGGGTCTTCTTCTCCAACGCTGCCGAGATGCCCGGGCGTCTCGAGATCGACTTCCGTCACGAGACGGCGGAGGCGAACGTCGGTCAGGTGCCGATCGATGCGTCCTCGATGGACTTCTTCGACGAGCTGAACCAGTACGTCCCGGCCGGCTCGAAGCTGCAGAAGGTCTCGATCGACAAGGTGATCGCCAACGACCCGTCTCTCGCGACGCTCGACTCACTCATCGTGGTCAACAGCGTCGGAGACCGAAGTTTCCTGCTCAACTCGCTTGGCCTGTCGGACTCGCTCGCCGACACGTACTTCGCGAACCTCAGGAAGTTTGCCGAGCAGGGCGGCAACCTGGTCCTCACCGATGCCGGGCTGCTGGCAGCTGCCGAGATCGGCATAGTCGCGATCGACGACGTAAAGCAGGTGTTCGCCAGCACCGAGACCGAAGCCGGCAACTACGCGTTCCAGATCGCGAACGGCAACATCACCTACAACGACGTGGCGAAGTACCCGCTGACCGCCGACATCAAGAAGCCCGGTGCCGCGGAGCAGGAGGCCGGACGCCGCCAGGCGGTCGAGCCGGCGCCGCTCGGATACAGCCCCGACTACGGGCTCGACTCCGATCCCAAGCTCCCCGGCTGGGGCATCGCGAAGTCGGCGTGGCTCGGTGTCTGCGGGATCGCCGACTGTGTCGCCGCAGCGATGACGACCAACGGCGCGAACGCGAACCTCGGTGAGGCGCGGCTCGGTCTCGGCACCGTTCGGATCGCGGGGATCCTTTTCCCCGACCCGATCTTCGAGCCGGACGAGGCCTTGAACGACCACAGGTTCGGCCTTTCCGACTACGCGCTCACATACACGGGCTGGGACGTGTTCGAGAACCTCGTGAACTACAAGCGCCCGTAGCCAGAGGATTCGACTGCGAGCGGCCGCTCCTTCGGGGGCGGCCGTTCCGCTTTTCTAGCGAACCGGGACGCTGGCGATCGCCTCGCGCATCGCCTGGGCGGCATCCTCGGGAGCGACGCAGTTGATCGACATGCCCGAGCCGAGCTCGAAGCCCGCTGCGGTGGAGATCCTCGGCATGACGACGAGGTGCCAGCGGTAGGACTCGCTCTCCTCCTCGCCGACGGGTGCCGACTGGACCAGCAGGTTGTAGTCGGGGTCCTTCGCGCCTCGCCTCAGGCTTGATAGCACGCTCTTGACCATCGCGGCGAGCTCGGGAACTTGATCGTCACGGAGTCGTGAGAAGGAGGCCTGCTGCTCTCTCGGCAGGATCCAGGTCTCGAACGGAGCCCTGCTCGCGAACGGGGTGATCGCCGCGAAGGAGTCTCGGACGGCGACCAGGCGCTCGCCGGTCTCCAGCTCATCCTCGAGCACGTCCGAGTAGACGCTCTTCCCGCCGTCCTCCAGGTACCGCTCGGCCACGTCGGCCCTGAGCCTCAGCTCCGGCGGGCAGACCGCAGTGGCCATGATCTGGGAGTGCGGGTGATCGAGCGTGGTGCCGGCCCGATCCCCGAAGTTCTTGAAGATCACAACGGCGCGGACCCAGGGCTCGGCGCTCAGCGCTTGGGCCCGGTCGCGCCACAGGCACAGGAGCGATCCGATCCGGTCCACGTCCATCTCGTCCAGACGCTCATCGTGGAGAGGGGTCTCGATCACGACTTCGTGCGCGCCGAGGCCGCCCATCTCGCGGACGTGCCCGTCGCCTATGACGTCGCCGTTGACATCGGCGGACAGGGCAGGGAAGCGGTTCGGGACGACGCGGTGGCGCCACTGCTCCTCGCCGGGGACTCGGGCGATCTCGGGGGGAGTCATGTGCTCGTTGCCGGGACAGAAAGGACAGGCGGGCTCGAAGAAGGGGAGGTCGGCGCGGCGGTGCTTCCGCATCCCTGCGGGGCGCCCCGACCGCTCGGGGGCGAGGATCACCCATCCACCCGTGGTCGGATCTTGCCTCAGCGTGCCCATCTATCTCCCGTTCGCCTACGTTACCAACTCGGTTCTTCCTGACCTCCACTTGAACTAACGACTTTGACCCGCCGGGGTATCGGTTCGTTACGGGATGCCGCCTCAAGGCCCACCCTGCCGGATGTCGATACAAAGGTGATGAGGGGAAGCGATTCCCGCACGCGCACCCGCCGTCCACTGGTGGTCCTGGCGACTCTGGTCGCAATGCTTGCCGCCTCACCGGAGGCGGCTCAGGCCACCATCAGAAGCAGGGAGCAGACTTTCGCGGCCATGGTCAACGACACCCGGGCGCTGTCGCTCCTGAACCGGCTGGAGCTCCAGGACAACCTCTGTGACATAGCCCGGCGCCACAGCCGCCGTATGGCCGAGCGCGGCCGGCTCTTCCACTCCAAGCTCGAGCGCCTGCTCGGGAACGGGCGCACCAGCGTGGCCGAGAACGTCGCCTATGGCGGCACTCTCGACTCTGCCCTCAAGGGCTTCCTGGGCAGCCCGCCACACCTTGAGAACATCCTCGGGGACTACACGATGACCGGTGTGGGGATCGTGCGCCGCGACGGGTACCTCTGGATCACTCAGATCTTCGCCGCCTGAGCGCGCCGGACCCCTTGCTACCCTTCCCTCGTGGACGAAGTCCCCGTTGACGAGTTCTTCCGGGTGGACATCCGGGCGGGCACGGTGGTCAGGTGTGAGCTCTTCCCAGAGGCCCGGAAGCCCGCCTACAAGCTCTGGATCGACTTCGGGCCCGAGATCGGAGAGAGGGCCTCGAGCGCGGGGATCACCGACCTGTATGCCCCCGAGGAGCTGATCGGGAGACAGGTCCTCGGCGTGGTCAACTTCCCGCCCCGGCAGATCGGCCCCTTCCGCTCAGAGGTCCTGACGCTCGGCGTCTACGCCGACGAGACCACAGTGGTGCTGGTACAGCCCGACCGCACCGTCCCCAATGGCTCTCGACTCGGCTGATGCGTACGGAGGAGCTCACGCTCGACACCAGCGATCGGCGGGTCACCGACATCACGGATCGGGTTCTCGGGTTCGCGCGCGAGTCCGGTGGTGACGGGCTGGTGTCCGTGTTCGTACCGCACGCGACGGCGGGGCTGGCCGTCATGGAGACGGGGGCAGGGTCGGAGGGTGACCTCGAGGACGCGATCGAGCGTCTGCTGCCCAGGACCGACGCTTACTGGCACAGCCACGGCTCCAACGGTCACGGCGCCGACCACCTCCTCCCGGTGTTCATCTCCCCGTCTCTGGTCCTCCCCGTGATCGGGGGCTCGGTCGAGCTCGGGACGTGGCAGAGGATCGTCCTGGTGGACACCAATCGCGAGAACAACTCGCGACGCCTGATCCTGTCTTTCCTTGCGGGCTGAGCAGGGATAACACGGAGAGTGCTCAAGGTTTCCGGGCGTTTTTCCGATACCCCGAGCGAAGGTTTCTCGCCACAGCGGTGGCGTGGACCCGACCGGCTGAGGCGCTTGGATCGCAGACGCGAAAGGTTTCTGGGTCAGCGTCAAGTCGGTCAGGCCCTGGGCCAGGGGGTACCTGGGCCGGGGAAGGGGCGAGCGGCCCGGCTTCGCGCCGGGTCGCTCCTTTTTTCGCCTCTCTTCTAGGCTCGCCGTCTACGACGGACACGCGCGGCCACCGGCAGGGTGATCAGTGCGAGTCCCAGCAATCCGGCGTCGAACGCTCGAGTGCTCGTGTCCCGGATGAGCCCGGGGGGCGCCGTGGACCCGATCGGGTTCGGGGGACCGGTCCAGCTGAACACGTCGATGCCTCGGGTTATGTCGCTGGCCGCGAAGTAGTAGGTCCTCGTGCCGTCCGGGTTGTCGACGATCTTGAAGTCCTCGGTGGTCCACGTGTTCGCGTTGGGCAGGATGAACGAGGCGGTCTCGCGGAAATGGAACTCGCCGTCCCCATCGATCCAGTAGTCGAGGATCTTCGTTCCCTGCGAGTAGTAGGCTACGATGAAGCGCTGCTCGTTCGGGATCTTCTCGATGACGTGAACGGTGCAGAAGGTGCCGGCCGAGACGTACGGTGTGCCGATCCAGACGGCTTTGGCGCCTCCATCCATCTTCGCGTACTGCAGGTTGGCCGGGTCGCGCATGTCGAAGAAGTGGATGCCGCCGTTGCCGTAGGGGTTCTCGACGCCGGGCTGGCAGGCCGCACCTCCCGGGATGACGCCGCCGCCGCGTTCGTCCGTCACCGCCACGTGGTTCCCGTCCCACAGTGGGTCGGCCTCGTGAGCGACCGAGATGCCGTCGTCGGAGCGGACCTCGCTGTTGAAGTTGCAGTTGGGGGTGATCCCCGGGCCGGGCTGGCAGTCGCGTCCCGGGTGGTTGAACTTGCCCAGGAACGTCCAGCCCTCGGCGCTCGGGCCTGGGTTCGCCGGGTCGAGCGTGTTGACCGACGTGCAGTCGGTGACCTTCGCGGTGGTCCGGGTGCCGTCCACGACCTTGCAGTCGAGGGGATCACCGCGGACCTTGCCGAGCTTGCTCCTCTTCTTGCTACCGGTATTGGTGACCAGGTTGGTCACGTCGAAGATCAGGGTGGCATTTGGGGTCGCGCAGTAGAGGCGATTGCCCTCCGAGGTGATGTCGTGGCAGGCCGCTTCGGAGCCCGGGACGAGCTGGCCGGTCGAGCTGTTGCGCTGCTGGCTCCAGTCCGGCTGGAACGGGATGCGGTACACGGTCGGACGGCATTGCGCACGCTGCTCGTCGAGGGTGAGCCCTCGCCTGCGCATGCACACTCCGGCGTCCACGACCTCGATCCACGGTCGCCCGGCGAAGTCGGAGCTGCTGTTGTAGATGACCCACGGGCGAAGTGCATCGACGGTGTTGTTGTGAGACGTACCCGAGAAGCGGAGGAGGTGGATCTCCCGCGGTTGGAACTCGGGCTTGCGCAGTCCCGTCACGTCCACGATCTCGAGGCCGCCACCGCCCGGGTCGTGGCAGCGCCCCGCGGCGTCAGTCGTGTCGGAGATGTAGACGGGACGCCGCTTCGGGACCCTCAGCACCTGCACGTCGTGCTGCAGGCCTGTCGTTCCCTGGGGATTGGCGGTCGGGCAGTTCGCGGAGCCATGGTCGGCGACCCACTGCACGTCCACGTCTCCGTTCTTGTTGAGGAGCTGGGTGATCCGCTGCCCCACATGCTCCGTGTTGGCCTGACCGAGCGTTCCAGAGGACATGTAGGTGATGCCGCGGTTCTCCCAGAACTCGAGGTCCGTTCCCGGGTTGGCACGGAAGTTCCTGATGTGCTTCCACGTGCCGATCCCGTTGATGATCGGGTTGCTCGAGATCCCGGCTTCGGTAGAGGCGAGCTTGTTGCGAGGGTTCGTGTGATCGGCCAGCGCCGCTGTGCCGGGCAGCATGAGGGCTGTCAGGATCGCCACAAATGTCGGAAAAAGCTTCGATCTGTGAGACACGGGCAAGCACCTCCGTATGCGGGGTCTGTGATTCGACTCTACCGGAACTGCGTCGACTTCATCGGTCAGCCCCACCAAGGCGCGGCTGCGAGCTCACCCAGCTCCCGCTGGCCGGCTTCGACCACGTGGTTGGCGTAGAGCTTGATGGTGATGCCGGGGTCACGATGCCCCATGAACTTCGCAACCTGGACCCAGACTTTCGTCTGGTTGTAGAGCTGCGTAGCGACGAAGTGACGCAGCGAAGTGCAAGTGGTCCCGAAACACTTTCGGGTCCGTAGGGACCGGGCGGACAAGGGTGGTCGGGTCGCGCTACGACAGCCGTCTTCACCCCGTCGGTCTCGGCAGGGCTCACAGCGGGAAGCGTGTCCTGATCCTCGTTGCCGACCTGGAGGTCCGGGTCATAACCGAGGACGGAGAGCTGCTTCGCAGCCTCACCCTGGACCCCGCCAGGGACTACCAACCGCTGGGATGAGGTGGAAGGATGTCGCGAGACATCTGTGCACGATGTCCCGAGACATCACAACGGTGCCCCGGGCAGGATTCGAACCGGCGGCACCCGGTTTTGGAAACCGGTGCTCTATGCCCTGAGATTCCGGGGCTCGAGGACACAAAAAGGATACCGGCGCCAGGGCTCGTTGAGCCCTCACGAGCGTGCTCACCGGGCTGCGTTTTTCGAGTTATCCCTTAGAGTGGTGTCGTGCCTGAGAGCTACGGGAAGCGTCAGAGAAGCACGGCGCGAGCGAAGAAGGTTGCCGCGAAGGAAGAGCGGCGCCTGGAGCGCAAGCAGCGCGATGCCGACCGTGCGGCCGGCCTGATTGAGGCGGGCACGCCGATCGAGGCCAACGAGCCGGACGAGTTCGAGGTCCAGCCCGCGCATGGAGGCGTCGCCGTCGAGGAGGAACCGGTGGAAGGGGAGGACGAGGAGTCGAAGCCGGATGACTCCTCGGACGAGTCCTAGGAACCTCCGAACCACTCCCATATCACGGGCACGCCTCTAAACTCCCTCCGCAATGCACGCGCGAGCTCGCGCTCGATGGGCGACCTCGGCGACCCTTCTGACCGGCGTTGCGATAGCGATCGTCGCCTCGCGGGCGCAGTCGCCGTTCACGCCACCTCTGCCCCCGGGGACGGAGGCTTCGTGGCCGCTCCGCGGGTCGCTTTCCATCCTCGGCATCGACCGTCTCTCTCGAGGCGCGGTCGCCGCGCTCGGCGCCGCGGTGATCTTCGCGGCGGCCGGAGCGTTCCTCTACTCGCTCGGGCGTGCCTGGCGATCCGAGCTGTCGATTCGACGCGTCGTCGCCGTGGCCCTGCTGCTCCACGTCCTGGCCCTGGCGATGCCGGTATTCCTGTCGAGGGACGTTTACAGCTACGGGTTCTACGGGCGCATGGTGTCGCGCTACGGCGCCAACCCCTACACGGACATCCCGGCGCAGTTCTACGCCGATCCGGCATATCCGTTCGTGTCGGTGGACTGGATCGACTCGCCTTCGGTCTACGGTCCGGCGTTCACGTCCCTGTCCGCGGGCGTCACGTCGGTCACTTCGACGCCGGAGCAGGAGGTGCTCGCGTTCAAGGTCCTGGCCGTGCTCGCGAGTGTGGCAACGTTGCTGCTGGTCATCTCGGCTGCCAGACGCCTCGCCCCGGAGCGCACCGTCTTCGCCGCTGCGTTGATCGGCTGGAACCCGGTGGTGATCTTCCACGGGGTGGCGGGCGCACATAACGACGCCCTCCTCGGACTAGCGCTGTCGGCCGGTGTGCTCGCCGTCATCGCGCGGAGGGAGCTGTGGGCGACGGCGATCCTTGCTCTGGGGACGTTGGTGAAGGTTTCGGGGGGCGTGCCCCTCGTCATGGCCGTTGTCGCGGCCGCGGTGCGAACGCGAAGACGGCGGTTGAGCACGTTCGCAAGGCACGCTGGGATAGCCGCCCTGGTCGCCCTCCCCTTCGTGATCCCCTTCTTCCAGACCGAGGACCCGACACTTGGAACGCTCGAGCTCGCCACGAGGCAGGGCTGGCTGGCGCCGTCGAGATTCGTACTCAGCACGCTTCGCGGGGCGGCCCGGGCCGTGGGAGGCGAAACGGCCGCGGACGTAGTCGGACTTATCGTGAGGGTGGCGTTCCCGCTCGTGTTCGTCTGGGTCCTGGTCATGCTCGTCCGGCACCTGGCTCGGGATCCGGATCGGATCGAGCCAGGTCACGTCGTGGCGGCCATGGGATGGGCCGGAGTGGTCTCGCTCCTGGTCTCACCGGTGCTGCTGCCTTGGTACATGGCCTGGGTGCTGCCGCTCGCGTGGCTCCTGCCGAGACCGGCTCGCGGTGGCGCGGTTCTTCTCTCGCTCGCGCTTGCGATCACCGAGCTGGTCGCCGAGCCAGCTCGCTCCCCGGGCCTGTACGAGGCCATGGTGTTCGGCCTGCACTGGGTGGCGACGCCGGTGATCCTCCTCGTGCTGGTCCGTTTGGTGCTCGACCTCCGCAGGAGGGTGGCGTTGGGACCTCGGCCCGGCCGCGAGGATCCGCTCCTGGCCGAAGAGCCGGTGACCTCACCTGCGTCCGAGCGCGTATCCGGTGACGGCCAGGACCGCCGTGACGGCCATGGCTCCGGGGCCGCCGGGAAGGAGCCCGACGCGGTCGGCAGCCACGGTGGCGAGGATCGCGACCGCGACCCCGACTGAGGGGGCCGCCAGCACGACGACGTGATCGCCGGACTCGCCGAGCATCCAACGTGCCCAGCCCCAGCCCGCGACACCCAGAAGAACGAGGCTCGCGATCGACAGGAGGAGCAGCCGCGCGGGTGCCGATCCCGTCGCCCGCTCGTCCGCCGCCACAACGGGATCAGTCAGGTCGCCGTCGAGGAGCACGACCCCGTCGGCGACGACTGAGGCAAGAGCCGCTGCGGACTCGAATCCCTGACGGTTGAAGGGCTCGAGGACCAGAACCACAGCTTGGTCGAGGAAGGGCATCGCTTCACGCAGATAGATCTCCGAGATCCGGTCGTGCTCTCTGTCTCCGACGATGGTCGGTCGTCGGGCCAGGAAGTCGTCCGGTTGTCCGACCACGATCCTGACGTCGGGGACCCGCTCGGCGGGGATCCCGGTCTTGATGACGTTCGCGGCGCGAGTCACGTGGTAAGCGGCCGCCTTCTCCTTCGTATCCACCAGGAAGACGAGGGGCGTCCCGGTGGGAGCCGAGGAGACGGCGGCGCCCCCACGCATCGATATCGTGATCTCTTCTGTTGATAGAGCTGGCGTCTGACGGAACCAGCCGACCATCGACGCGACAACGAACGCGACACCGAGGAGCGCGGCGACCACCGCCCTGATCGAGGAATGTCGCACGAGTGATACGAAGCCTGCCGCAGCCGCGATCGGTAGGAAGAACGAGAACTGGATGAGCCGGTAGGGCGGGCCCCATGCGGTGATGAGCAGAAGAACCAGCCCCCCGACGGTCAGGACGGCCCAGGATGCCATCACGTCGCGCAGGTACCTCTCTCCATGTGCGGGTCGATTCGTGCGTGCCTCCCAGGGGATCGCCAGACCGAGACCCGTGCCGACCGGTGTCACCGCACGACCGGCGTCACCGAGGAACCTCTCCCGGTAGCGGTCCAGGAGCAGCTCCCGCATCCCGTTTCGGCGAAAGAACCCATCCTGTGACGTGTCCCCGGGCAGACGTGGCCCTGCTCCTAACCACGCCCCCGCCAACAGGGCGGCTCCTGGCCCGGCGAGGGCCGCGGCGCCGAGCCTCAGCGCGGATGCGGTTTCCACACCCGCCCCCCGAGCGCGTAGAAGACGCCAGGCTGCGGCGCCCAGCAGGATCACGGCTCCGATCTCGATGAAGATCCGATGAGCGAGCCCCGCCGCGGCGAGCAACGCGATGCCCGCCCACAAGGCCCGAGCCGATGTGGAGGCCAGGGACAGAACAGCCAGGGCCGCCAGGAACACGGCAACCATCGCGACGTTGGCCAGCCACCCGCCGGCGAGGTAGGCCGAGAACGCTCCGGTCAGCAGCACCGCGGCGACCGTGCGGATGCTGTCCCGGCCGAGCGTTTCCTCGAGCAACGCGCCCGCGGCGAGTCCGGTTGTCGCCGCGAGCACGGGGCCGAGCAAAGTCACGGTCTCGAGTGCCTCGATGCGGAAGACCGAGTCGATGAACGCCGTCAGTGCCGGGATGCCGGGACCGCCCCCGGGGGCGTCCAGGAAGCCTTGCGCCTCGGCGAGCCTACCCAGCCAGGTGTAGACGGGGCCGTCCGGTCCGATCGGGAGACGGAAACCGCTCAGCAGCGGATGCACGAGGTAGATGAGGAGGATCGCGACGCCGGCGGCGGAAGCCAGGGCGAGTGGACGCCAGGGCCATGCTTCGTCGGCGTGCAGCTCCGGGCTACGGCTCACGTTGCGCACCGTATCCGCTGAGGTCCGGCCGCGTCGGTTGTAGCATCCCTGCGCATGCTCGACCGAGAGCTCGTCCGCGACGTCCTGATCTCGGCTCGCAGCACCGGCGCCGACTTCGCCGAGCTGTACGCCGAGGAGCGCCGCTCCACCTCCGCGAGGCTCGACGACGGCCGGGTCGAGGATCTCTCCTCCGGCCTGGACCGTGGGTGCGGGATCCGCATCCTGGTCGGCGACACGACCTCCTACGCGTACTCGAACCGGCTCGACCGCGACGCGCTGTTCCTCGCGGCCGAGACCGCGGCCGCGGCGGCCAGAGAGGGCAAGGCCGGCGGCACCGCGGACCTCATCCCGGTCGAGCCCTCGGTGAGGCACCCGGCGGAGAAGCCCGCCGACGGAGTCGAGGCCAGCCGCAAGGTGGAATGGCTCAGGGAGGCGGACGAGGCCGCCCGGTCTCACTCACCCGAGGTCAGCCAGGTCGTCGTCGGATACGGGGACTCGCGGCAGAGGGTTCTCATCGCCAACACGGACGGTCTGTGGGCGGAGGAGGAGAGGCACCGCCTCCGCCTGATCGCCAACGTCGTCGCGAAACGCGGTGGCGTCACCCAGACGGGTTTCGAGGGCCCCGCCGGCCTGGGCGGAGTGGAGGTGCTCGACCGTTACCCGCCCGCCGAGACCGGCCGCGCCGCCGCGGCGATGGCCGTGACGATGCTCGATGGGATCCCCGCGCCGGCGGGTGAGATGCCTGTGGTGATCGGGCCGGCCGGCGGCGGAGTGCTGTTCCACGAGGCGTGCGGGCACGGGCTCGAGTCCGACACGATCGGTAAGGAAGCCTCGATCTACCGCGGCAGGATGGGTGACGAGGTCGGCTCGCGCCTCGTCACCGGAGTGGATGACTCGACCGTCCCGGCGGGATGGGGGTCGTTCTCCTTCGACGACGAGGGCACGCCGGCGGAGCGCACGGTGCTGATCGAGGAAGGACGGCTGGTCGGCGCTCTCTACGACCGGTACTGGGCAACGCGCGCCGATGGGACGCCGACGTCGAACGGCAGGCGCCAGTCGTACGCGCACCTCCCGATACCTCGGATGACCAACACGTCGATCCTGCCGGGCGATGCCGATCCAGAGGCGATCATCGCCGACACCAAGCGCGGGCTCTACGCGAGGGTGCTCGGCGGCGGCCAGGTCAATCCGGCGACCGGCGACTTCGTGTTCGGCGTTGCCGAGGGATACATGATCGAGGACGGGAAGATCACCACACCGGTTCGCGGTGCGAACCTGATCGGCAACGGAGTCGCGATCCTGGCTGCGGTCGATGCAGTCGCATCCGACTTCGACTCGCGTCCGGGCACGTGCGGCAAGGACGGGCAGGGCGTTCCCGTGACGACGGGGAGCCCGACACTTCGCATCGCCCGGATGACGGTTGGAGGGACCGGTGCCTGACCGGCTCGATCTTCCCGAGCTCTGCCGGGCCGCGCTGGCGGGCGCGCGCGACGGCGAGGAGGTCGAGGCCTACGCGGGCTCGAGCAGGAAGACGGAGGTCCGTGCCAGGCGCGGAGAGGTGGACGCGCTCAGCGCATCGGAGTCGAGAGGTGTGGGGGTTCGGGTCGTCGTCGGCGGCAGGCTCGGCTACGCGTGGGCCGCTGATCCGACCGAGGCCGAGGCTGGGGAGCTTCTCGCGTCAGCCCGTGCCGGCGCCGAGCACGCGACTTCCGACGAAGCGAACGGGTTGCCGCCCGCAGCCGAAGCCCAAGACGTTCCGGGTTTGTACCGGCCCTCCGTTGCGCAGCTAGCCTCCGACGCGAAGGTCTCGTTGGCGCTCGACCTCGAGCGCGCGGCCGTTTCCGCGAGGGACGAGGTCAAGAAGGTCGAGGACGTCGTCTACGCGGACGCGGTATCGCGCGTCGCGATCGTGAGCACCGAGGGCGTGGACGCCTCCTACGAGAGGACGGACTGCTGGTGCATCGTCTCCGCGCTTGCCGAGCGGGACGGCGAGAACCAGAGCGGCTTCTCCTTCCGGGTCGCTCGCGAGCCGGACGAGCTCGAGTGGCGGGAGGCAGCCACGGAGGCGGCCGAGCGAGGCGCTCGCCTGCTCGGTGGCCGCAAGCCGAAGACCGAGCGGCTCCCCGTGGTGCTGGATCCGTGGGCGGCGGCCTCGTTCCTCGGCGTGCTTGCCTCGGGACTCTCTGCGGAGGAGGTGCAGAAGGGGCGTTCGCTGCTGGCGGGGATGGTGGGCGAACAGGTCGCTTCCGGAGCCGTCTCGTTGATCGACGACGGCCGGCTCGATGACGGGCCCGCCTCCGCACCTTTCGACGACGAGGGCGTGCCCACGGGTCGCCTGCCCGTGATCGAGCGCGGCGTCCTGCGAGGGTTCCTCCACAACACTCGAACCGCACGCCGTGAGGGAGCCTCATCGACAGGCAACGCCTCAAGGCCGTCGTATCACGGAGTACCTGGTGTCTCGCCGTCGAACCTGTTCGTCGAGCCCGGCATCGCCGGGCGTGACGCGATCCTCGAGCAGGCCGGCCGAGCCGTTTACGTCCAGGAGGTCAGTGGCGTGCACTCCGGAGCCAACCCCATCAGCGGCGAGTTCTCGGTCGGCGCAACCGGTCTGCTGGTCGACGGAGGCGAGCTGCGTGACCCGCTCCGCGAGATGACGATCGCGAGCACGATCCCGGAGGTCCTGCATGCCATCGTGGCCGCGGGCTCGGACCTCAGGTTCTTCCCGGGTGGCGGCGCGATCGGGACGCCGACCCTCCTCGTCGGCGAGATGACGGTCGCCGGCACGTGAAGCGCGCTACCTGATCTGCGACCAGAACGCGAGAGCCACGGCAGCGAACAGCACGCAGTAGACCGCGAACGGCCGCATGGTTCGAGTGCGCAGGTAGCGCATCAGCGTTGCGATGGCGGCGAACCCCGCGAGCGCGGATACCCCCGCACCGACCGCGAGCCGAGACCAATCGGCGCCGGCAGGGACGTCCGGGAGCGAGATGATGCCGGCTCCCACGATCGCCGGAAGGCTCATGAGGAACGAGAAGCGCGCGGCCGCGTCGCGTCGCAGGCCGCGGAAGACACCCGCGCTTATCGTCGCGCCGGACCTCGAGATGCCCGGCGCGATCGCGACGGCCTGAAAGAGCCCCACGACGATCGCGTCGACGAGCCGGATGTCTTCGATCCCTCGCCGCCGCTCCTCCGTGCCGCGCGCGTAGAGTCGCTCGGCCGTCCACAGGAGCCCGGCCGTCACCAGGAGGAACAACGCCGTCACCGGCGCTCCGATGTCGTCGACCTGCTCCGTGCCCGTGAACAGGTCCTCGAAAAGCCCCTCGAGAAAGATGCCCGCGATGCCGGCCGGCACCGAAGCGATCGCGAGAAGGCCCAGCAGTCTCGAGTTGACCCGATCCTCCGCCGAGCCCTTGCGTACCGCCCATCGCACCGAGCCTGCGGCTATCCGCCCGAGGTCGCGGGCGAAGTAGACGATCACCGCAAGGGCCGTGCCGAGGTGCACCGACACGTCGAACGCGAGATCGGGAGCCGGCCAGCGCAGGAGGAAGGGCACGAGAACGATGTGCGCGGAGGAGGAGACCGGCACGAACTCGGTGAGCCCCTGGAACAGACCGAGCACGGCCGCTCGGAACATGCGGCGGAGTGTAGCCGCTGAGGAACGCGCGTCCTACCGCCCATCAAGCTCCTGCTGCCGAAGTCACGGTCACCGACAGGTCCGCGAACGCCCTGGCATACGCGAGCTGCTCCGCTGTATCCGGCGACACCAGCAGCACCACGGTCGAGGCACCCTCGAACCCCTCGATGCCGCCCGAGAGGATCGACAGGACCTCGGCGCCCGAGACAACGGTCTCCGTGTGAGGTTGGCCCGCCGCGAAGGTCGCGAGGACGTCCACCCGATCGCCGGGCGCGAGTAGGCCCGGGGGGGCCGCCACCTGGACGGGAGCTGCCCGGAGCCCGGCGGGGACCATCGAGGCCGTCGGGCCCCCCGTGGCCGCCAGCCGCGCGGCCGTCACGGCCTCCCCTGATACGACGTCGGCGGAGAGAATTCTGCCGGCGGCCTGGTCTACCGAGGACAACGCACCGGGCGGCAGGTAGCGCTGGGGCATCTTCACGGTCGCGAGGTCGTTGGGATCCAGGACGGTCCCGCGCGACAGATCGGTCGCTGCCACCACCATCGAGCTGCCCGGTCCCGCGGTAGCGGCGGCCGCCTCGAGCCTGCCAAGGCGGTCTCGCAGCAGGAGCGTGGTCCCCACCGCCAGCACCAGGGACAGCGCGAACAGCGCCTTAGAGGAGAACGGTCGTTTCCGGCGCATGGCTTCCCTTCCGGGGGAGGAGTTGCCTATACGACGGGCGAAAGGCTAGACCCGGGGGGTGACATTCCCGGCTCGGGCAGGGTTGGGAGCGGGAGATGTCGAATCCCTTAGGGCCCGAAACCAACGAATCCTGAGGAGGGAGCATGCCCGCCGCCCGTTTCCGCAGGCCCCAGCACCGCCTGCTCGTACTCGCGTTCGTACTTCTCGTAGCCGCCCTTCCGGCCGCCGCGCCCGCCACGGCCTCCTCGCCTATCGAGGGCCGGTGGGTCCGCGTCCAGCTCGACGGGCGGATCACCCCGGCGGACCGAGCCGCGATCGGGGAAACGGGACTCGCCGCCATCCAGTACGTGCACGAGAACGCCTATGTTGCTTTCGCCGGCTCGGCCGCGGTCGAGCTCGCCGCGAGGGCCGTGGCAGGAGTGACCGAGGTCCGTGGCGTTGCGGCGGCAGAGAAGCTTCACGACGGCATGCGGGCTCTCGAAGGGCTGATCCTCGCGGACGTCGTCGTGTTCGGGCGGGCGGCATACGGAGCCGCAACTCGTCTCGCCATGCTCGGCGACCTCGTCGACAGGTTCGGCTTCGGGGCGGATCGCACGATGACCTCGCTCATCGTGCGCCTTCCCGCCGCGACGCTCGGGCAGGTCACGTCGGACCCCGCGGTCCTGTGGGTAGGGCCGGCCGCGACGGGCCCCTATCCGGAGGATGAGGCAAGCTCCCAGATCG
>JBOGVX010000050.1:0-20744 GCA_050693165.1 Actinomycetota bacterium
CTGGTCGTCGAGGCGCAGGGCCGCGGCGCGAGCGGACTGGTCTGGATCGCTTTCACGGGCGACGAGGTCCGCTCGCCGGTCGAGAAGTACCTCTCGAAGGAGGAGCTCACCGCGGTGCGCGAGGCCACCGGTGCCGGCGACGGCGATCTCGCCCTGCTTGTCGCGGACCCCGAGCTGCGGGCCAACACGGTTCTCGACGGTCTGCGCAGGCTCATGGCCGACCGGCTCGGCCTGATCCCGCGGGGCAGATGGGCCTTCACCTGGATCACGGAGCCGCCGCTGTTCGAGTGGAGCGAGGATGACGAGCGGTGGGTCAGCGTGCATCATCCGTTCACCTCGCCGGCGGGCGAGGACATGGCGCCCGAGACGGGGAAGGCGCGCGCCTATGACGTCGTCCTTAACGGGTGGGAGCTCGGTGGCGGAAGCATCCGTATCCACCGGCCCGACGTCCAGAGGAAGGTGTTCGAGGCGCTCGGCTTCTCGGAGGAGGAGGCGCAGGCGAAGTTCGGGTTCCTGCTGGAGGCATTTCGCTACGGCGTCCCACCACACGGCGGGATCGCTTTCGGGCTCGACCGCCTCGCGATGGTGCTCGCGGGCCGGGACAACATCCGGGAGGTCATTGCCTTCCCGAAGACCCAGTCCGGCGCCGACCTGCTGACCGGCGCGCCGGCGGAGGTCGACGATATCCAGCTACGCGACCTCGGCATCCAGCTTCGTCAGAAACAACCCCCCAAGCAGATCCCAAAGGAGTCGTGAGCCAGTCCTCACCGCGGGTGGGCTACCAGGGCGAGCCGGGCGCCTTCTCCGAGCTCGCGGTGGCAGACCTGTTCCCGGGCAGCGAGGCGGTGCCGATCCGCACGCTGCGTCAGGTATTCGAGGCCCTAGAGCGAGGAGAGATCGACCATGGCGTCGTGCCGCTCGAGAACTCGCTCGCCGGCTCGATCAACGAGACGTACGACCTGCTCTCGGCCGGCCGTGCGTTCGTCGTTGGCGAGGCCGTGATCCTCGTCGACCACACGCTCATGGCGCTACCGGGTACGTCGATCGACGACCTCAAGCGGATCTGCTCGCACCCTCAGGCGTTGGCGCAGTGTGACGAGTTCCTGGCGGGCCTTGCCGCCGAGCTCGTTCCCGTGTACGACACTGCCGGAGCCGCCAAGCGCATAGCGGAGGAGAAAAGAGCCGGAGAGGCTGCTATCGCCTCGGAGAGCGCCGCCTCGATCTACGGCCTCGAGGTCTTGGCGAAGCACATCCAGACCAGCTCTCATAACCGGACGCGATTCGCAGCGATTGCTCGAGAGCTCGAGCCCCTGGCTGCGGCGGACAAGACGTCGCTGCTGCTCGAGCTTCGCCACGAGCCCGGCGCGCTATATCGATGCCTCCGACCGTTCGCCGAGCGCGAGCTCAACCTGACGAAGCTCGAGTCACGACCGATCGGTGACCGACCGTGGGAGTACTGGTTCTATCTGGACGTGCAGGCGGGGATCGGCGACCCCGCTCTCGTCCAGGCGCTGGGCGAGGTCGACCGGGAAGCCGGCCGCGTTCAGGTCGTCGGTTCATACGCCCGCGCCCCAGAGCCAACCTGAAGGCCTACCCGGCGCGCGCAAGCTCCGGCCCGGCCCGGCCAAAGACGTACCCATTCCGACTGATGAACTCGAGTGAGTCCGGCGGCCGGCCGCGGATCGTCCAGCCGCCGTCATGTAACCGACGGTGATGCGAGCCGCAGAGCAAGGTTAGGTTCGCAAGCTCCGTCTTCCCGCCATCCGTCCAGTGACGGATGTGGTGGGCGTGCAGGAACCACCTCGATCCGCACCCAGGGAACATGCAACCGCGATCGCGGAACATGAGCGCCTCCATCTGGCGCTCGGTCACCCTCCTGCTCTTGGATACGACGCCCACCGGCGAGCCATTCCGCTCCAGCGTCCACACCACCTTGGCGTCGCAAGCCAGGCGGCGCACGGCCTGCCGGGAGAGCTGAGTGCCACCCGAGGTCTCCGAGATGTGCTGCTCTCCGTCCGCAACGCCGGCAACGATCTCGGCGTCAGCGTGTACGACCAGGGTTGGCGCCGCGGAACGGGCGCCCGAAGATGTGATCCGCCCGACCAGGGCGTCCGCGAGACGAGCGCCACGGTGATCCTCCGCCTCTTCGTCTGCCGGGACCTGTTGCGCGGCTTCGTTGAGAGCGGCTTCCGCGGCGGCACCCTGCTCCGCCGCCAGCCTCGCGTAAAGCTCGAAGAACCTTCCCTCCTCGTCCCACCTCATCGAGGCAGAGCGCAGAGCGTGATCGGCCTCGGAATCCCGGCTCCGGACGACTTTCTGCCGGTACGATTCCAGGCGAAGGGCGTCGGGGCGCATGCCGGGCGCTCGCTCCGACCACTCCATGTCGGTCTCTGAGGTGGCGAAGCGGCTGACCCAACGGAGCTGATCCCACGACAACCGGCCCTCGCCATGGGCGCGGGCGATGTGGGGCAGGACGCGGAGGGCTTTCGCGATCCGAAGTCGATCCCACGCGCTGGTGGCGTTGATCCCAAGGCGGAACGCCAGCTCGGAGGCCAGATCGGGGACCGCCGGGTCCTGAGGCCAGGACTCATCGAGCTCTCCGAGGCACTCCAGCATGCGCGCGTCGAGCGCGCGCCGGTGACGTTCCAGCGTGCTGAGCTCTTCGAACGGGGCGCGGGCGGTGAATCCCATCGATGTGATCCTAGAGGGGGGTACTGACAAAAAGCCCTCTCGGAACTCGGTCGAAACGGACTACTTCGCGCGGTCCTCCGACCGTGTGGCACGCTAGCTCCATGGCTGAACCGCTCGCGGCCCGAATGCGGCCGCAGACATTCGAGGAGCTGGTCGGCCAGCGCCACCTTGTCGGCGAAGGCATGCCGCTGACCGAGCTGGTCCGATCCGGCCACCTTCCTTCGGTGGTGCTGTGGGGCCCCGCCGGGACGGGGAAGACGACGCTCGCGCACCTGCTGGCAAAGGAGTCGGGCGGGGAACTTGTCCTGCTCTCCGCCGTCTCCTCGGGTGTTGCCGATGCGCGGAAGGTCATGGCGACGGCGAAGGACTCGATGCTTCCGACGATCCTGTTCGTGGACGAGGTTCACCGTTGGAGCAAGTCGCAGCAGGACGTGCTTCTGCCGGCGGTCGAGAGCGGAGTTATCACCCTGATCGGGGCCACTACCGAGAACCCGTACTTCTCACTCGTGACCCCGCTCCTATCGCGCTGCATCCTGCTCAGGCTCGAGCCGCTGGAGCCCGCGGACCTCAAGGCCCTTCTCGAGCGAGCGCTCTCCGACGAGGAGCGCGGACTGGGTGAGCATGGCGTGAAGGTGTCCGATGAAGCGCTCGAGCATCTCACGACGGTCGCGGGAGGCGACGCGAGGATCGCTCTGACGGGACTCGATGCGGCCGTGCTGGCAGCGACCGCCGCTGGGCGTCACGACGTAGACCTCGAGCTCGCCGAGGGGTCGATCCAGCAGAAGGCGATCGTGTACGACCGCCAGGGCGACGCCCATTACGACGTGATCTCCGCGTTCATCAAGTCGATCCGGGGATCGGACCCCGACGCCGCGCTCTTCTGGCTGGCCCGCATGCTCGAGGCCGGCGAGGACGCCAGGTACATCGCGAGGCGCCTGGTCGTGCACGCGTCCGAGGACATAGGCATGGCCGACCCGCGCGCCCTCCTCATCGCCACCGCGTCCGCGCACGCCGTCGAGTACGTGGGCCTTCCCGAGGCCCGGATCAACCTCGCGCACGCGACCATCTATCTCGCACGCGCTCCCAAGTCCAACAGCGTCATCATCGCGATCGGCAAGGCTGGGGCCGACGCGGCCTCGGCCGATCCCGTTCCGCTCCACCTGAGGGATACGAGCTATCCGGGGGCCGGCAAGCTCGGCCACGGCAAGGGCTACAAGTACCCGCACGACTTCCCCGAGCACCACGTCGAGCAGGAGTACCGGCCGGAGCGCTTCCAGGGCCAGCGCTACTACGAAGCCTCCGACCAGGGAGAAGAGGGCTCCGGCAGCGAGAAGGGGCGCGACGAGGAGGGGCGCGGGTAAGATACGCGCCCGTGGAGGAGGGTCATGTCTGCCGGTGACTGGGCGTTGCTGATACTCGCGATCTTCTGGGCCGTGCTGGTCCTCGTCATCGCCTTCGTCTCCGTGAAGCTGTTCCAGGTCCTCGACAGCACCCGGAGCATGATCGACGGGGTCAGGACCGAGACCGTGCCGATGCTCGCGGATGTGCGCACAACCGTGACGACCGTGAACAAGAACCTCGAGCACACGGACACGATTGTCGTCTCGGCCGGAAAGATCACCCACAGCGTCGAGAGGATCACCACCCTCGTGGATCAGCTCGTGTCGATGCCGCTGATCAAGGCGATCTCCTGGACCTACGGCTTCCAGAAGGGTGTCAAGCGCTTCAGGGGTGGCCAGTGAGCCGTCTGTTCTGGATCGGCGTAGGTGTGGTGGGCGCCTACTACGCCGGTCGCTGGATCAAGAGGAAGCGGCAGCAGATGTCTCTCCCGGCGATGGGTGCGAACCTCGGTGACGTGATTGCTGACGCCGGCAATCTGCTCGGCAAGGTTCTCGACGAGGCGCGACGAGCCTCCGCCGAGAAAGAAGCCGAGCTCCGCAAGATGCTCGACGGATGAGCGCGATAGTAGTCGAGGACCTTCGAAAGTCTTACGGCGACGTCGAAGCCGTCCGCGGGATCTCCTTCGCCGTTGAGGAGGGCCAGGTCTTCGCGCTCCTGGGCCCGAACGGTGCGGGGAAGACCACGACCGTTGAGATCTGCGAGGGATTCCGGTCGCGGACCGCGGGCAACGTATCGGTCCTCGGCCACGATCCGGCCCGGCGCGAACGGACGATGCGCGAGCGGATCGGCATCGTGCTCCAGTCAACGGGGGTCGACCTCTTTCTCACAGTGGCGGAGACCGTCGATTTTTACCGGCGCGCCTATCCCAGCCCCAGGCCGCTCGACGAGATCGTCGAGGTCGTCGGGCTAAAGGAGAAGCGCGACACCCGGGTCGGGAAGCTCTCAGGTGGCCAGCAAAGGAGGCTCGACGTCGCCGTCGCGCTCGCCGGCAACCCTCAGCTCCTCTTCCTGGACGAGCCGACCACGGGATTCGATCCTGCCGCCAGACGCGGAGCCTGGGAGATCATCAGGAACCTGAAGTCACTGGGAAAGACGATCCTGCTCACGACGCACTACATGGACGAAGCCCAGCACCTCGCCGACGACGTGGCGATCATCGCCAGGGGCGAGATCGTGGCACGCGGCGCTCCCTCAACGCTGGGCGGCAGGGACGTAGCGGCGAGCATCGTGACCTTCCGCCTCCCACAGGAAGAACTCCCCACCTCGCTGGCCGTCCAGGTGGAAGGCAACATGGCTCGGATGCGCACCGAGGACCCCACCAGGACGCTCCACGCGCTAACGAGCTGGGCGGTGCAGCAGGGCATCCGCCTGGACACGCTCGAGGTCAGCCGACCCAGCCTCGAGGACGTGTACCTCGAGCTAACCGGCGGCGAGGCCGGGACGGAGGACTGATGGGCGACGCGAGTCAGCTGCTCAGACTCGTTCGCTCCACGAACAAGGCCTTCTGGCGGAATCCCGCGAACGCCTTCTTCACCTTCGCATTCCCCCTCATGTTCCTGGTGATCTTCACAGCCCTGTTCGGCACAGGAAAGGTGCCCGTTGCGGGAACTGAAGTGAACACGTCAACCTTCTATGTCGCCGCGATCGCCACCTTCTCGATCATCACGGCGACCTACACGAACCTCGCCATCAACATGTCGTTCACACGCGATCAGGGGGTCCTGAAGCGGATCCGGGGGAGCCCGATCCCGGGTTGGGCATACCTCACTAGCCGGATCCTGCATGCGATCCTGGTCACGATCCTGTTGGTGGCCATAGTCACCGCGTTCGGGGCCCTCTTCTACGATGCCGAGGTCCCAACGAGGACACTCCCGGCGTTCCTGTTCACGATCGCCGTTGGAGCCGCCAGCTTTGCGGCGCTGGGCCTGGCGCTGACCGCGGTCATCCCCAACGCCGATGCATCGCCGGCGATCGTGAACGCGTCGATCCTGCCGTTGCTCTTCCTCTCGGGCATCTTCATCCCGATCCAGGACCCGAACGCCTGGTACGTGACCGTCGCCAAGGTCTTCCCCGTCTATCACTTCGCCGAGGCGATGAACGCCGCATACTTTTCCCCTACCGGCAGCGGCCTCGAAGGCATGCACATGTTGATCCTCGGCGCATGGGGGGTGGCGGGCGTGATCCTCGCCTTCCTGTTCTTCTCTTGGGAACCCAGGCGCTGAGCTTCACGCTTCGGTGAGGGACCCGCCGGTACACTGCCAACCGTGGAGGGCAACGAGATCCGCCGGCGGTTCCTCTCGTTCTTCGAGGAGCGAGGCCATGCGGTCGTGCCCTCCTCCTCCCTGATCCCGGGCGACCCATCGCTCCTGCTCACGACGGCCGGAATGGTGCAGTTCAAGCCGTACTTCCTCGGCCAGCAGGCGCCTCCTTACCCCAGGGCAACCAGCAGCCAGAAGGCCTTCCGGACCACGGACATCGAGAACGTGGGCCGCACGATCCGCCACATGACCTTCTTCGAGATGCTCGGCAACTTCTCGTTCGGCGATTACTTCAAGCGCGAGGCTATAGCCCTGGCCTGGGAGCTGGTCACCGATGGTTACGGGATCGACCCAGAGAGGATCTGGACGACGGTGTACGACGGGTCTGGGGTGGGCGAGCTCGACGAGGAGACCGAGGAGCTCTGGAAGGAGTACATCCCTAAGGAGCGCATCGTGCGCCGAAGCCTGGACGACAACTTCTGGTCGATGGGTGTCGCGGGACCGTGCGGGCCCTGCTCTGAGATCTACGTCGACCGGGGCGCGGCCTACGGCAACGAGGGCGGTCCTGCGGTTGACGAGGAGCGGTTCCTCGAGATCTGGAACCTCGTGTTCATGCAATACGAGCGCGACGACGCGTTCAACCTCGTTGGGGAGCTGGAGAAGAAAGGAGTCGACACCGGCTCGGGCCTCGAGCGTGTGGCGATCGTCATGCAGGACGCGCAATCCGTCTACGAGACCGACCTGATGGCGCCGATCCTCGACGCGGCTCAGTCGCTGACCGGGCGGACGTATGGCAAGGAGGAGCTCGACGACCTCTCACTCCGGATCATCAGCGAGCACGGGCGTGCCGTCACGTTCCTGATGGCGGACGGCGTGGTCCCCTCGAACGAGGGCCGGGGCTACGTCCTTCGACGGATGCTCCGGCGGATCGTGTTGCACGCCAAAAGGCTGGGTGTCGAGGGGACGGTCATGGAGCCATTGATCGACGTGACCGTGAGGATGTTCGGGGACTCCTATCCCGAGCTGGTCGAGCGGAAGGCGTTCGTACGTCAGGTCGCCGCCAGCGAGGAGGAGCACTTCGGCGCGACGCTCCGCCAGGGCATAACCCTGTTCGAGGAGGAGGTAGAGCGCCTCCGCGTTGACAAGAAGAAGGAGTTCCCCGGAAAGGCCGCCTTCCTCTACCACGACACGTACGGGTTCCCGATCGAGATGACGGTCGAGCTTGCGGGAGAGCAGGGGCTCCACGTCGACACGGACTCGTTCGACGAACTCATGACCGAGCAGCGAGAGCGGGCCCGAGCCGCCGCATCTAAGGGTGGCGTGGACCAGGCCGCACTTGTCGAGATCGCGAAGGAGGCGGGTCGTCCCGAGTTCGTCGGCTATGAACGGCTCCAGGCGGAGGCGAAGATCCTCGGGCTGGTGCGCGGCTCCGAGCGCGTTGAGGTTGCCGGCGAAGGAGACGGGGTCGAGCTGTTCCTCGACCGCACTTCTTTTTATGCGGAGGGTGGCGGCCAGGTCGGCGATGCGGGAGGGATCAAGACCGAGACCGGCGAGGCGCGTGTGGAGGACACCGTTTCCGGGCCGGGCGACGTCACGGTTCACAAGGCTCGCGTCACCCGAGGTGAGATCCGGCAAGGTCAGGACGCGGCGGCGACGGTGGACGAGAACCGGCGCATCGCTACCGCTCGCTCCCACACGTGCACCCACGTCCTGCACTGGACCCTGCGGAACCTCCTGGGTGAGCACGCCCGCCAGGCCGGCTCGCTCGTGGCTCCCGGCAGGCTCCGTTTCGACTTCACCCACTTCGAGGGGCTCAGTAGAGACCGGCTCGAGGAGATCGAGGGGCTGGCCAATTCTCGCCTGGCGGAGGACTCGCCGGTGCGCGCCTACGAGACGACGTTCGAGTTCGCGCGCAGCCAGGGAGCCCTCGCGCTTTTCGGCGAGAAGTACGGCGACCTGGTCAGAGTCGTCGAGGTGGGGGACTACTCGACCGAGCTCTGCGGGGGAACCCACGTGCCGCACACTGGGAAGGTGGCGCTGACCGTCATCACGTCCGAGCAGAGCATCGGCTCGGGACTCAGGCGTATCGAGGCGCTGGTCGGGCCCGATGCCCTTGAGCACGTAAACGTGGAGCGCCGCCTGCTCGAGGAGATCGCGGCGACCCTGGGAGCCTCCAACACGGATCAGGCGCTCGAGCGAGCCCGAAGGGCAGTGGCCCGGATAAAGGAGATGGAGGCCGCACTGGGATCGGTCAAGGCGGAGGAGCGGGCCGGCAGGGTCGAGGAGCTAGCGGCCGCAGCCAGGGATGTGTCGGGAGTGAAGCTGGTCCTCGCAGATCTGCCCGACGAGGATGCCGGCGCGCTCCGTGAGCTTGTGCTCAAGTTGAGGGACCGACTCGAGAAGGAAGGTCACGGCGCCGCGGTTCTGGGGAGCGTGAGCGGCGGCAAGGTGACCCTGGTCGCGGCGTGCACCAAGCCGCTGGTGGATCGAGGAGTCACGGCTCCGGCCTTGCTGGAGCAGGCGGCAAAGACCGTCGGCGGGGGGGCGGGCGGCAAGCCCCACCTGGCGTTCGCGGGAGGAGGCAATGCGGGCGCGCTCCCCGATGCCCTGGGCTCGATCCCGGAGCGTCTCGCCGCGCTGATCGGTGGTTGAGCCCGGGGGGAGGGTGCTGGCACTCGACCTGGGGGAGGTCAGGATCGGTGTCGCGGTCTCCGACCCCGATCGAATGCTGTCGCTGCCCGCCGGAACGATCAAGGCCTCCGGTGGCGTCGAGGATCTCAAGGCCGTGGCCAGGATGGTCGCCGAGACGGGCGCGGTCGAGGTCGTTGTCGGCCACCCTCTCAGCCTCTCGGGGGAACGTGGCCCGTCGGCGCACAAGGCCGAGGAGTTCGCCGAGGGCCTCAGGCTCATCCTCAAGGTTCCCGTTCACCTCCAGGACGAGCGGCTGTCCACGGTGCAAGCCGAGAAGGGCCTTCGTGAGGCGGGGGCGGGTGCGCGCGAGCGCCGGCGGGTCGTCGATCGAGCCGCGGCGTCCATCATCCTGGAGGCCTACCTGGCTCGGGCCCCCTCCGAGCGAGAAGCCCCCACCGAATAGGTGCTTGGTATCCTTCCGCCCTTATGGGAGCGCATCGCGCTCGGGGGAGCGCCGGAAAAGGCCTGCTCGTCTTCTTCCTGGCGCTCATAGTCCTGGCCAGCGCGGCTTTCGGGTTCTACCGATACTCGGTTGGGGCTTCCGGCCCCTCGAGCCCCGTGGCCATCGAGATCCCCGAGGGCGCCAACGCCACGGACGTTGGTGAGCTTCTCGAGGATGCGGGCGTCGTCCGCTCCGGCCTCGCCTTCCGTTTGAAGGCCGGGTTCGGCGGTGTGGGCGAGTCGCTGCTGGCAGGCAGTTACGACATGAGAACCAACATGACTGTTGACGAAGCGTTGTCTACTCTCCAGGCGGGGCCGATCGTCGAGACGGTTTCCGTAACGATCCCCGAGGGCCTCGAGCTCGACGAGATAGCGGCCGAGGTTAGCGGCATCCTGAATGTCGATCCGGCCGCATTCGAGGACGCGGCGACCAGCGGAGAGCTGTCGCTGCCGCCTTACCTCCCGGAGGGAACCGAGACCGCGGAAGGGTTCCTGTTTCCAAAGACCTACGAGTTCTCCCCCGACGCCGAAGAGGAGCAGGTGATCGCGACGTTGCTGGCGCAGTTCGAGGAGGAGGCCGCCACCCTCGACTGGAGCAAGGCGCAAACGCTCGGTCTCTCCCCTTACGAGGTGGTCATCGTTGCCTCGCTGATCGAACGGGAGGCCAGAGCCGAGGAGGATCGAGCCAAGGTCTCCGCCGTCATACACAACCGTCTCCGGGAGGGCATGGCTCTTCAGATCGATGCGACAGTCCAGTACGCGCTTCCAGAGAAGAACCGCTTGCTGACCCTCGAGGACTACGAGTACGAGAGCCCGTACAACACCTACCTCCATCCGGGCCTGCCCCCGACTCCCATTGCGAGCCCCGGCCTGGCCTCCCTGCAGGCCGCTCTGAATCCCGCCGACGAGGACTATCTCTACTTCCTGGTGGTGGACCCGGAAACGGGCGCTCACGAGTTCGCGGAGACGTACGAGGAGTTCCTGCGCCTCAAGCAGGAAGCCGGCCTGACCTAGGCCGCCCATAGACCCACCTCAGGACCCACCTGAAGCTGCCTCTCAAGCCGTTCCCCTCAAAGGCCGATGTCCTCCTTGATGTCCGCCACGGAGTTTGGGGACCTGGCGGCTCGCATGTCGGCCGGACTGGCCGGCGTTCGGGCCTGTCTGATCCTGTCCCGTGATGGGCTCAGTTTGGGGCTCCACCCGGCCGATGAGGAGGCCAGAGTCCGGAAAGCGTGGGATGCATTGCAGCGGATGGGAGATCCCCGGAGAGGGTTCTTGGACATGGGTGAAGAGATCTGGGTCGTTTCGGCCCGGGGCGCATACGCGGCGATCATGATCGCGAGCCCCGAGGCGAAGCCTGGCCTGCTCCTGGACCGCATGGAGGCCGAGCTGGCAGCGGCCGAGCGGGAAAGGGGAGGCGAGGGCGATCCGCTGCCAGCCGAGCCCATCGACCGACCCCACAGTCCACTCCACCCGGAGCCGAGGCTCGAGGTGAAGCCGCAGCCCGTGAAGGCGGGAGCCAAGGCTTCGTCGACCGCCGTTGTTGATCTCTCGGTCGCCGAGAAGAAGTCGGAGAGGCCCATGGAGGCCGCCATGGCCGAGACTTTGGCGACTCCCCAGCCCCAGCCCAAGAAGTCATTGCTGCCGAAGCGGCGCCGGCGCAGCAAGCCAGGTGAGATCAACCGCGTCGCGCTCGCTCGAGAGTTCGGACGTTTGATGGACGACGAGTCGATAGAGGGCCACTGAGATGCCGGACACCAAGGAGCTCGGCGAGGTCCTGGTCGACGAAGGTCTGATCACCAACGACCAGCTCGCACAGGCTGCCGAGGAGCAGCAGAAGGTTGGACGGTCCCTGGGCCGGGTTCTCATCGACCTGGGACTCGTCAACGAGCCCGACCTCGTGGCTGTTCTCGCCCGGCAGATCGGGCTCGACTTCGTCGATCTGACCGAGTTCCAGATCGATCCTTCCGCCGCGGCACTGCTCAGCGAGCAGGTTGCCCGGCGCTACCGCGCCCTCCCGATCGGCTTCGAGGACGACCAGCTGATCGTGGCGATGTCCGACCCCGCGAACGTGTTCGCACTCGACGACATCCGGACCATCACCGGCATGGAGGTCAAGCCCGTGGTGGCCACGGCTGCGGATATCGAGGCAGCGGTCCGCAAGTACGGCGCTTTCGACCAGTCCGTCGAGGAGATCTCCAAGGAGGCCTCGTCGCAGGCTGACGAGGGCCCCGTGGATCTCGCGGAGCTGGGCGCGGCCGTCGAGGACGCGCCGATCGTCAAGCTCGTCAACATGCTCATCAACCAGGCTGTCAGCGACCGGGCCTCGGACATCCACATCGAGCCCGCCGAGCGCGACGTGCGGATCCGCTACCGGATCGACGGTGTTCTCCACGAGGTCATGCGTTCCCCGAAGAACATCCAGAACGGCCTGATCTCGCGTCTCAAGGTCATGGCCGACATCAACATCGCCGAGCGACGCGTCCCGCAGGACGGCCGGATCAGCCTGATGGTCGGCGGCAAGGCGATCGACCTCCGTGTGGCGAGCCTACCGACCGTCTACGGAGAGAAGCTCGTCATCAGGATCCTGGACAAGAGCTCGGTGCTCCTGAAGCTGGGGGACCTGGGATTCTCCGACAAGCCCTACGAGGTCTACGAGAAGGCCTTCCGCAAGCCATACGGAACCGTCCTGGTGACCGGTCCCACGGGCTCCGGGAAGTCGACGACGTTGTACGGGACGCTGAACATCATCAACTCGCCGGATAAGAACATCATCACGGTCGAGGACCCCGTCGAGTATCGCCTCGCCGGCATCAACCAGATACAGACGAACCTGAAGGCAGGTTTGACCTTCGCCTCCGCGCTGCGATCGATCCTGCGCGCCGACCCCGACATCGTGCTGATCGGTGAGATCAGGGATCGGGAGACCGCTCTCATAGCGATGGAAGCCGCGCTCACGGGTCACCTGGTCCTTTCGACCCTTCACACGAACGATGCCCCATCTGCCATCACGCGTCTCATCGAGATGGATGTGGAGCCGTACCTGGTCGCATCCGCCGTGGACTGCGTGGTCGCACAGCGCCTTGCACGTCGTCTCTGCGACAAGTGCAAGGAGTCTTACAAGCCCTCGGAGGCCGAGCTTCAGGCTGCCGGGTTCCCCGAGGAGATGATCGGTGAGGTCGATGCCTTGTTCCGACCCGTCGGCTGCACGCGCTGCGGGAAGACCGGCTTCCGCGGCCGGACGGGTCTTTACGAGGTCATGTCAATGAGTGAGGAAATCGAGCGGATGGCTGCGGAGCGACGCTCCTCGGAGGACATCAAGCGCCAGGCGCTTTCCGAGGGGATGACCACGCTTCGCTATGACGGGCTCCAGAAGGCGCGCAGCGGTGCGACGTCTCTGGACGAGATATTCAGGGTGGTGGTGTAGATGGACACGGCAACGCAGCAGACGGAAGAGCAGGACAGCAGCAACTCGCAGGACGTCGGCATCCCCGAGCTGCTCGAGCAGACGATCGAGAGGGGAGCCAGCGACCTTCACCTGACGACCGGATCTCACCCGGTTATCCGAGTGAACGGAAGCCTGACGAGGATGGAGGAGTACCCCTCGCTGATGCCGGAAGTGCTTCAGCGGATGGTCTTCTCGATCCTCACGCAGAAGCAGCGGGAGCGGCTCGAGCAGGACCTCGAGCTGGACGTCTCGTACTCCCTGCCCGGCAAGGGGCGGTTCAGGGTGAACGTGTACTTCCAGCGCGACGCGATCGGCGCCGCGTTCCGGATGATCCCGTTCGAGATCAAGACGATCGAGGAGCTCCAGCTCCCGCGGCAGATCGAGGACTTCGCTCGGCTCCCGCGTGGCCTGGTGCTCGTCACGGGGCCGACGGGTTCGGGTAAGTCCACGACCCTGGCCTCGCTGGTCGACGTGGTCAACAGCGAGAAGGACCTTCACATCATGACGGTCGAGGATCCGATCGAATTCCTCCACCGTCACAAGAGGTCCATGGTGAACCAGCGCGAGGTCGGACACGACACGCACTCGTTCTCCGAGGCCCTCAAGCACGTCCTTCGCCAGGACCCCGACGTGATCCTGGTAGGTGAGATGAGGGACCTGGAGACTATCTCCACCGCGCTGACCGCTGCCGAGACGGGCCACCTCGTCTTCGCCACGCTGCACACGCAGGACGCGCCTCAGACGATCGACAGGATCATCGACGTGTTCCCGCCGTTCCAGCAGCAGCAGGTCCGAGTCCAGCTCGCCTCGAGCCTTCAGGGCGTTCTGACCCAGACCCTGCTGCCTCGAGCGGACAAGCGGGGTCGTGTTCCCTCGGCGGAGGTCCTGGTTGTGACCCCGGCCGTCCGGAACCTGATCCGCGAGGCGAAGATCCACCAGATCTACACGACCATGCAGGCCGGCGGGAAGTTCGGCATGCAGACGATGGACCAGAACCTGGTGGACCTGGTTCGCAAGGGTCTCATCAGCTACGAGACCGCTGCCAACAACTGCCACAGCATCGAGGAGCTCAACAGGATGCTCGGTCACACGGGCGGGGGCGAAGGCCCCGGCGGCTCCTTGGCGGCAAAGCACGGCGCCCCGCCGGCACCTGATCAGGGTGGGGTCCTGAGCGGCGGACTTAACAGTGGCTGAGACGTACACCTACAAGGTTCGCGACCGGCACGGGGCGCTCATAACCGGCGAGATCGTCGGAGAGAGCCCCGACCTGGTCCTGTCCAAGCTGCGGGAGATGCGGTACATCCCGCTTGAGGTCAAGCCGAAGAGCTCGGGCCTCAAGAAGGAGTTCCACCTCCGCAAGCCTCGGGTCAAGCTGAAGGATCTGGCGGTCTTCTCCCGCCAGTTCGCGACGATGATCAACTCGGGGCTGCCGCTTCTGAGGACGCTGGGGATCCTCGAGAACCAGAGCGAGAGCGAGGAGCTGAAGCGCGTCGTCGGGGACATGCGTCTCGAGGTCGAGAAGGGGTCCTCTCTGTCGACCTCGATGGCGAAGCATGACCGGGCCTTCTCCAACCTCTACGTCTCGATGGTCAGGGCGGGGGAGACCTCCGGTAACCTCGACGAGACGCTCCTCCGGCTCGCAGACAACATCGAGGACGAGGTGTCGCTGCGGCACAAGATCAAGTCGGCCATGACCTATCCGGTCGTGGTCATGATCATGGTGATGCTGATCCTGGCCGCCATGCTCCTGTTCGTTGTCCCGACGTTCGAGGGTCTTTACACGAGCCTGGGAGGGACCCTTCCGCTGCCGACCAGGATCCTCCTGGGGGTCTCGGAGGCCTTCCGGAAGTACTTCTACATGTTCGCGCTTGCGGCCTTCGGCGCGGCCTGGGTGTTCCGCAGGTGGAAGGCGTCGGAGAAGGGGAGGTACAGGTGGGACAAGTTCGTGATCAACATGCCCATCTTCGGACCTGTGTTCCACAAGGCCGCCCTGTCGCGCTTCTCTCGCACCCTGAGCGTGCTGACGAGGTCCGGCGTGCCGATCCTCCAGTCCCTGGATATCGTCGCCGACACGTGCAACAACGCTCTTATCGCGGAGGCGGTAAGGGATGTCCAGGAGTCGGTCAAGGAGGGCGAGAGCCTCGCCGGGCCGTTGGCTCGCCACGAGGTCTTCCCTCCGATGGTCGTCCAGATGATGGCAGTCGGTGAGGAGACGGGCGCGCTGGACACGATGCTCGAGAAGATCGCCGACTTCTACGATGAGGAGGTTGGCGCCGCCGTCGAATCACTGACTTCGCTGATCGAGCCGGTCATGATCGCGGTTGTCGGTGGCGCGGTCGGAACGATCGTTATCTGCCTCTACCTGCCTCTGTTCAACATCATCAACCTGATCCGCTAGAGCAGGCAGTCGACGAGACGCGGGCGTTCCCCGAAAGGGGGGCGCCCGCTCCTCTTCGGGTAATACGGACAGTGTTGTTCTGGATTACCTAAAGGCGCCCGATCCCCGTGCCCGATACAGCCCCTGGAAGCACCTTCAGCGCCCTGAAGAGGAGGTGATCCTAGATGCTGAAGAAGATTCGCGAGATGAAGGATCAGGACGGATTCACGCTCATCGAGCTCATGGTGGTCATCCTGATCATCGCCATCTTGATCGCGATCGCGATCCCAACCTTCCTGGGGCTCAGGCAGCGTGCGCAGAACCGTGCGGCGCAGTCGAACCTCCGGAACGCCATGACCGCGGCGAAGGCCTTCTACACCGACAACGAGTCGTACGTGGGCTTCGACGCGGCCGCCGGACTGGCGATCGAGCCGTCCCTGACATGGAACGATGCTGCGGTCTCCGTGACCAACGCGATCAGTGTTCGTAATGCCGCGGCAGGCACGGTTCTGGTCTCCACCAGGAGCGCGTCGGGCACGTTCTACTGTCTGGCCGAGATCGCACCCGGCACCACGGGTGAGGGCACGGGCGAGCACGCTACGGCTGCCGCTTGCGTGGCTGCAGCTGACTGGTAGGACCGCGAGCAGCGATTTCGGACGTCCCCCTTTTGGGGGACGTCCGTCCGCATTCCCGAAAGTAATTCCCCAGGAGTCTCAAGCAGGTCCGGTAGAGCACCGATACACCACCCGAGGTACTTCAGCGAGCTAGAGGAGGTGATTCGAGTGCTGAAGAGAATTCGCGAGATGAAGGATCAGGACGGATTTACGCTTATCGAACTCATGGTGGTCATCCTGATCATCGCCATCTTGATCGCAATCGCCATCCCGACGTTCCTGGGGCTTCGCCAGCGCGCGCAGAACCGCGCCGCGCAGTCGAACCTCCGGAACGCCATGACTGCGGCCAAGGCCTTCTACACCGACAACGAGACTTACGTCGGGTTCACTGAGGCTGTAGCGGAGGGCATCGAGCCCTCGCTCAACTTCAACACGGGGGCTGCGTCCGTTGCCAACCAGGTCAGCATCAGGGACCTGGCAGCGGGCACGGTTGCGCTTTCAACCCTTAGCGCGTCGGGCACGGTCTACTGCATCGCCGAGACCGCACCTGGCACCACGGGCGAGGGTACTGGTGAAGCCGCCACAGCTGCTGCTTGCGTGGCTACGGCTGACTGGTAGACAGATAGATGATTAAGGGAAGGGGCGGCTCTCGGGCCGCCCTTTCCGTTTTCTCAGGTTGGCCCCCCAAACGTCCGATATAGACGGAGGGAAACCCAAACGCGTATGGGAATCAATCAGCTGATCGCAACCCTCCGGCGGCGAACGGCGCGGCAGGAAGGGTTCAGCCTCATCGAGGTCACCATGGCCATCGGTGTGCTCTTCATCGCCCTGCTTGCCCTCGCCCGGACCGCCACCGTGGCCTTCAGCGACGTCTCCTTCGGACGGCAGCGCCAGGTCGGCAACCAGCTCGCCAACCAGCTCCTCGAAGAGGTCCGCGCCCTGCCCTACGACACCATCAAGAACGGTCTGTCCTCGACCGACCTGACGGGCGACTCGAACATCGTCAACTGCTCGGGAACCTACAGGTACGTGTCCTGCACGGGGGAGAAGATCATCCACTCGCCTGGACTCACCAGCGTCAGTCCCTTGGTTCCTCACACAGGCACCTTCGGTCCGCCCGACTACACCAATACGTACGCCTGGAGGACCTATGTAACCGAGGCAACGGGGGTGCCCTCCAAGGGGGCCTACAGGGTCATGGTCGTCGTGGACTGGAACCCGACGAGCCGCGGAGGAGCGAGGACCGAGGTCAACCTGCAGACCCTGGTCTTCTCGCCTCAAGGATGCATCGACACCGCCACGCATCCTTTCGGCGCCCCGTGCCAGGCCTACTTCTATGGCACCGGAAGCGTGGGCGGTGGCACGTACCAGGTGAGCGGTCAGTTCTTCACCGAGCCGTACGACGCGATGAACGCGTCGCTCGTGGGCCAGTCCTCGGATATCCAGGCCGAGCAGATCTCCCGGGTGGAGGGTGACACGAAGCTGCTTTCGGTCAGCAAGACCGTCTCGGGCACAGAGACCCTGTCCTCGAGCAGCACCGCGACCGCCGCGGACACGGACCCGGCGTCGGGCGCCACGACGTACGAGACAGGGGCCGTCGGACCTCAGGCCGCCGGCGATCAGGAGGTCCAGTCCGGCGGCGATCGGATGAACGTGACATCCGGGTCGGGATCCGTCGGCGCTAGCACGAGCACCGTTGCCGCCGGTGGCGCCAACGCCTGCAACCTGCAGATAGATGGCTTGGCCTGTGGCTATGCCTCCGCGACCCAGTCCGCCGCCCTGAGCCACACGTACAACCTGATCCAGATCGGGACCGGCACGATCTTCTCCGTCGGGACCTCCGCGACCCCCGTCACGACATACGCCCGGCGTTACAAGCCTCTCACCACGGACGACGGCCTGGTTCGGGAAACCGTCAGCTGGAACCTGCCCGAGATCCGGATAGGGGGGATCCCCTCAACCATCACCCCCCCCACCAACTGGGCGGGCTACTGGGTCAGGCTCACGGGGTTCACCGCCACCGCGACGGTGGAATCGGGACTGAGCACCGCAGCGCCCACGATCTCGATAACGGGCGGAACGGTGGAGGCCTGGAACGGAGACGGCTACGACAGCACGGCCGTGACCACGGCAGGCGGCGAGATCGCCATCGATTCCGTGGACGAGCAGACCACGGGGTCCAACAAGAAGAGGGTCGAGATCTCGGGGACCGTGGGCGTCGACGCATCGTCGACCAACGAGGTACTCGGAAGCCCCGCGACCACTCGTACCGAGGCGGACGCGACCATCGGTTCCCCGCTGACCGTGGAGATGAGCTACACGCTCTCGTACGACGGCAACGTGGAGGCCGACCTGGACGTGCTCTTCACGGCGGGGATGGCCGAGCTGACGGCCAATTACACAGCCGCATGATCGCGCGCGCCATACGAACAATAAGGAGCGAGGCCGGACTGTCGCTGGCCGAGCTCATGGTCGCGGTGGCCATCCTTCTGGTGGTCCTGGTGACGTTCCTGACCGTTCTGTACTCGGTGAACACGGGCGTCCAGATCCAGCGAGAGCGCAGCGTGGCCAACGATCAGGCGCGCCTCGCCGTCGAGCGGCTCGACCGGGAGGTGCGATCCGGCAACGTGCTCTACGACCCCTCGGCGGAGACCCTCGCCAATTACAGCTTCCGCCTTTACACGCAGGCGAACTACCCGACGAGGTCGGAGATGCGCTGCGTTCAATGGCAGATAAACACCAGCGATCAGCTCGTTCGCCGTTCATGGCCTCAGGGGGAGCCCGACGAGGTCACCGTCTGGGCCGTGGAGGCCGACGAGATCGTCAACAGGTCTGTCAGCCCCACCGTGCCGGCTTTCGTGTTGGACACGGACCCGGTCAAGGCTGGGCGGACCGTCGACGTGACTTTCATGGTGGACGTGGATCCGGCGGACTCGATGCAGAGGACAGTGAAGATCCAGACCTCGCTGACCGGGCGGAACACGTCCTACGGCTATCCGACGGACTCGTGCTCGCCGATTCCGGCGGGATGAGGGGGGAACAACCAGATGAAACTTCTGAAGGTGAGGCTCGAAGATGAACGGGGGTTCGCGCTCATCACTGCGCTACTCGTCTCGATGGTGGTCGTCATACTGGGCGCGACTTCTGTGACGATCGCGATCCACAACACCGAGGCGAGCTCCCACGACCGCGAGAGGGTTCAGGGTGTGGCCGCGGCGGAGGCCGGCATCAACTACTTCTACTCTCACATCCAGAGCGAGCCCACGGCCAACCTCGAGTGCGTGATCACGAAGACGCTTCCCACGACCCCTCCGACGACCTTCACCGCCACGGCGACCTATTACGGCATCGGCGGCATCGCGCTCCCGTGTGTCACGAACCATCCGGTCGGCACCCCGGTCAGCGCGTATGTCAGGTCGACAGGACAGTCCACCGGCATCTCGTCTCCCGACAGGACCATGGAGACCTATGTGACCCTGTCCCCGATCTCGGGGAGCCCGTTCGCGGATACGGCGATCTTCTCCAACAACTCCTTCACCTGGCCTGCCAACGTGACCATCAGGGGGAGCGAGGCGAGCAACAACAACGTGTATACGAACGGAACGGCGAGCTTCAACAGCGCCACGACGATCTACGGCAACGTGTATGCCCAAGGTGGCATCAACATGCGCGGTAGCTCCCAGATCCGGAGGGGCGCTTGGGCCAACGGAGCGCTGACGATGGCCAACAACTCCTCGATCCTGGGCAACGCCACGTCCTCGACGACCTCGATCACGCTCGGCAACGGTCCGAAGATCTATAGCAACGCGCAGGCCGGGACCTCGATCACGGCTGGGGCCACCCAGATCCTCGGCACGCGGACTCCGAACTCGCCCCAAGGTGCCCCGCCGGCCATGACCCTGCCGACGTTCACCTACAACGCCGCGGACTGGATCGCGGCCGGGTACTCGATCTCGACCCAGGCCAGCTGCTCGGCCGCGAGAAGCTTCATCAAGACGATCGCCGGCGGCAACTGGGTCGTTCGGATACCGATCGATTGCACCCTCAGCTTCTCCAAGAAGGACGTGCCCGTCATCAGGGGCCACCTCGCGATCATCAGCGACGGCGGCCTCTTCGTGGACGGGAACAACTACCTCCAGCCGGTGGGGGGCCCGTGGAACGTGCACTTCATCTTCGGCATAGACAACGACGGGGCTCCATGTGACATCACGTGGATGAACAACGGGTCCATCGGCGCGAATCTCCGGGCGTTCTTCTACACGCCGTGCGCCGTCTCGTTCAAGAGCAACATCTCGATATCCGCGGGGCAGATCTTCGCCAACTCCGTCAGCTTCAGCCCGAACACGAGCATCACGTACTACGAGGTGCCGATCCCAGGCTTCGGGACGGCCGGCTATAAGGAGAACATCCAGTACATCCGAGAGGTCGTCACTTAGGGCTGGCATAGGGCGCTCAGGTAGCATGCCGGCCGTGCGCCCGACGTTCTTCATCCTCTTCGGCCTGGTCATAGGCTCGTTCCTCTCGGTGGTGATCCACCGGGTCCCACAGGGCGAAGGGCTCGGAGGTCGCTCCAGGTGCCCGCGATGCGGCGCCCTGATAAGGCCCCTCGACAACATCCCCGTCATCTCCTGGCTCTTCCTCAGAGGTCGCTGCAGGACCTGCGGCAATCCCATCTCGATCAAGTACCCCCTCATCGAGCTGGCCACGGCCGCCCTCTTCCTCCTCGCCGACCTGACCTTCGAGGCGCTGGCCCTCGCGATCCCGGCCGCGCTCTTCCTGGCCACCATGCTCGCGATCGCCCTGATCGACGCTCGCCACAAGAT
>JBOGVX010000051.1:0-3493 GCA_050693165.1 Actinomycetota bacterium
CCCATGATCGCCCCCTCGAGGTCCACCGAGCTGATCCACTCCCCGCCCGACTTCACCAGGTCCTTGGCCCGGTCGACGAGCTGCAGGTACCCCTCGGAGTCGATCACGCCCACGTCGCCGGTCCGGAGCCACCCGTCGTGCCACTGCTCGCCGGGGCGCTCGTCCTTGTAGTACTCGGTGGCCACCCACGGCCCGCGGATCTGGACCTCGCCCATGGCCTTGCCGTCCCAGGGCTGCTCGGTGCCGTCGTCGCCGATCAGCCGCAGCTCGATCACACCCTTCATGACCTGCACGGATGCGTCGATGTCAGAGGGGGTCGCTAGGGTCACGCCTTCCATGATGCGACCCTCGCACCTCGCCGCGCAAGGCGCCGAACTGGTTGGCCGGGGCCCGCGCTCGGCCGGCGCCTCCCTGGCCACCAGCATCGGTCCGTGCTCATGAGCGACCTGGAGGATCTCGCATTTGAGCAGGCGGTTCGCCTGATTGAGCACCAGCGCGACGCTGTTGCAGCAGTCCGAGAACGAGTCGGCTCGCTGCTCGCAGGCTCCAGTATCGCAACGTCATTTCTAGGTGCCACAGCCCTCGAGCAGCCCGGCGATCTCTCGGCGTGGGCCTGGGTCGCAACCAGCCTGTTTGGATTGACTGTCGCCGGCTCCATTTTCGTCCTGTGGGCTCGGAGGGGCTGGGAATTTGGCCTTGACCCAGTCGAGATCTTGGCAGAGGGAAAGCAGGCCGATATCGCCGAGGTCAAGCTGGCGGTGACGGCCTGGATGGACGACTACTACAACCGTAACGGCGCGAAGCTGGATCGAATCATCGTCGTCTTCAATGTTGCCGCGCTTGGACTAGGCTTGGAGATCGGAGCGTGGTTGGGTGCGATCGTCTGGGGGTGATGCAAGGTGGCCCAAACCAAGGTGAAGCGGACGAGATCTCGAGCCGCAGCCCAGCGAACGAAGAGCGGCCAACTGTCCGAGGCAAAGAAACTCTTCCCAAGGGACCCCGGGGCGGAGGCTCGACGGCTCGCGAAGAAACGCGAGGCAAAGAAGAGCTAGGGCCTGTTACAAGGTCGCACTCGACAAGCTGGCCGACCTCTAGCCGCGGCGGTTGCGTTACCTCACCGCCGGAGTCGCCCAGATCGCCAAGCGATTGGCCGGATGGGCTCAACCTAGACCCGACGAGTTCGACTAATCCAAGCTGGCGCCCTCGTGCATTCCCACACCTGGGCTCAACTGGGCGGATGCCCCGGTGTCAGAGGGGGTGGCTACGGTCACGCCTTCATGATGCGACCCTCACACCTAGCCGCGCAAGGCGCTGACCTGCTCGACCGGGGCCTGCGCGAGGCGGGCGCCTCCCTGACGGCCGGCGTCGAGCTCCTCGGCCTGGCCGTGTACTCGCTCTGGCTGCACCTGGTCCTCGGAGCGCTGGTGATGGTCAGACTGTTCCTGATCGCCCTGCACGGGGGTTCGGGCGGTGCCTCTCGATCTACCAGAGAAATGGTAGGCTTCTACCATGCGAACTACCATCGACAAGGCTGGCAGGGTCGTCATCCCCAAGGCGGTTCGTGATGCATTGGGTTTGCGCGGTGGCGAGGAGATCGAGATCTCGATGAGGGACGGCCACGTGGAGATAGAGCCGGCCCCGGTACCCATGCGGCTGGTTCGCCATAAGGACGGATTCCCTGTGGCTCAGTCGGACGTGCCGATCCCTCCGCTAACCGCGGAGGAGGTCCGGGAAACTTTGGAGCGCGTCCGCGAGCGACATTGACGGCACTGGACAGCAGCGTGCTGATCGCCGCGTTCGGTCCGTGGCACGAGTCCCATGAACGAGCCCGAAGCATGCTCGGCCCGGACAACAGGTTGATCGCCCACGTGATCCTCGAAACCTTCAGCGTCCTTACGAGACTTCCGCAACCCATGCGCGCTACCGCCGAGATCGCCCGGGGGTTCCTCGATGGGCTTTCCGGAGAACCCCCGCTCTCCCTCTCCTCGGCCGAGTACGGCCCACTCCTCGATCGCTGCTCGGAGCGCCGGATCGTTGGCGGCGCCGTCTACGATGCTCTCGTTGGGGCCACAGCGGCTGAGGCGAGTGAGACGCTGGTCACCCTGGACCGGCGAGCGCTCCCCGTTTACGAGGCGGTCGGCGCCGAGGTCGAGCTCCTGGACTGAAAACACCTTGGCCCGGTCTCGGCCGTCCCCCAGCCCTCGTGCACGCCCACACCTGGGCTGACCTGGGCAGATGCGTTTATGTCGGTGGGGGTGCCTAGGGTCACGCCTGCCATGATGCGACCCTCACACCTCGCCGCGCAAGGCGCCGACCTGCTCGATCGGGGCCTGCGCGAGGCGGGCGCCTCCCTGGCGGCCGGCGTCGAGCTCCTCGGCCTGGCCGCGTACTCGCTCTGGCTGCACCTGGTCCTTGGGGCCCTGGTGATCTTCAGGCTCGCCCTCCTCGTTCTGGGAGGCGACCGGGGCGCTGCCCCGAGGAGGCCTCGCTGAGTCCAGCACCACTACCGTCCCTGCACGTGGTGCTCGCAGAAGTCCGCGCCGAGCGTGAGGCGCAACTCCAGCACTTCGACTCCCTCGACTCCAAAGCCGGGATCGTGCTCGGGTTCGCCGGAGCGCTCGTGGCGCTCAGTCCTCCAGGTGCTGGAGTCCTAATCAATCTTGGACGCGGTATCGGCGTCCTGGCAGCCTTGCTTGCGCTCTCAGCCTTCTGGCCTCGGACCTACAAGACGATCGCGAACCTCCGGCTGTTGCGGGACAGGTATCTCACAGCAGAGGAGGTCTTCACCGTACAGCGGATCCTCGACACACAGATCGCCATGGCCGACGGGACGTTTGAGACGCTTCGCTCCAAGGCCTTTCGACTGAAGCTGGCAATGATCGCGCTCGCCGCTGCAGCTGCCACGGTGGCTACCGGACTTGGCGTAACCTAGGAGGCACGATGAGCGAAAAAAATCGACCAAGCAAGACGGAGCCTCCAGCCACTCCCGAGCCACCACCGTTCGACCCGGACGAAGAGCTCATCGGGGAGCTCGAGAAGGGTTGGAAACCCACGGAGCCCCCAGCCAAGCGGTAGCGCCCTTCACGCGCGCAGCGAGCCCACCGGCCCGGTCTCGGTCATCCCCCAGCCCTCGTGCACACCCACACCTCGGCTGACCTGCGCGGATGCTTTGATGTCAGAGGGGGTGGCTACGGTCACGCCTGCCATGATGCGACCCTCACATCTCGCCGCGCAAGGCGCCGACCTGGTTGGCCGGGGCGTGCGCGAGGTGGCCGACTCACTGGCGGCCGGCGTCGAGCTCCTCGGCCTGGCCGCGTACTGGCTCTGGCTGCATCTGGTCCTCGGCGCGTTGCTGATCACGAGGCTCGCCCTGCTCCTCCTGCGAGCCGGACTCGGCATCTCTCCACGGGGCCGGCGGCCGTGAGGGCCGCGGCACGGGGCGGTGGGAGGCGAGCTCCAGCGCGGCGCGGGCCGGCGCTCGGCCACCCTGACC
>JBOGVX010000052.1:0-8515 GCA_050693165.1 Actinomycetota bacterium
GGGGAGGGCTTTCTCCCTGGTGACGATGATCGACTCGTCAACCGACTCTGGCGGCCCCTGAATCGTCGTTACCCGTGCGTACATGTCCCACCTCCTCTGCTCGGCCACGTCACGGTAGACCTGAGAAGCGGCAGGGGCAACCCCACAGCCCTCGGTTGGCTGGAGGGCCACGAGCAATTCGCACCTGAAGATGCCGCCGTCTCTTCCGAGGACTCCCGCCAGTTGGCGGGCTTCCAGCAGGGAAACAATCCGCGTCCCGCGTTGAGGCTCGCGAAGCTCCTGACCAGCGGTCGTTCGAGTGGGGCGGGCAGGACTCGAACCAGCGACCGACGGATTATGAGTCCGCTCCCCTACCCGTGGCTTCACCTGCTCAAATAGCCGAACGCCCTGGTCAGACCCTGTCTCAGGAGTCACAGCGCTCCTACTGATTTTCGCGCTTTGGGACCCCTCTTGCCCCCTCTGTGCCCCCTGACCAGACCTCCCGAGACGACTGGGTCCCGCAGTAGCTATTAGTTAGGAAGAGTCGGAAGTTCCCTGTCCCGGACCGATCGGAAGCGCAGTCCTAGCTTGAAGCCGGCCGTGAAGCGCGTCTTGGCCTCAAGCTCAGCGAGGAGGGAGGAGATGCGTCTCGCAACGGTGCGTTGCGACACCCCAAGTTGTCTGGCGATCGATGCATCTTTCATCCCAGCCAGGAGGCATTCGATGAGTGGCGGATCATACGGATCCACGTGCTCAACGGCTTCGTCGGTCTCAGGAAACAAGGGTACGGCCGTCTCCCACATGAGCTCGAAGAGCCGATGAAACGTCGCAACGAGTTCAGCATGCCGGGTCAAAACACCGACCACTCGAGTGCCATCGTCTCTCTCTTCCGTGGCGTGGATGAACGCAACGCGGCGATCGATGATGAACATCTTCGACGGTAGGCTCTCCGCGACTCGGCTCATCTCGCCAAGCCGTGCGTATTTCCGGACGTCATCCATCATCCCTGGCTCTTCCAGCACGGATCGCTCGTAAAGCCAGCGGTTGATGACGCGACGCGACAGCGCGACCTCCTGGCCCGGGTTCCCCTGATCGATCGACGTGACCAGGATCGGAGCCTTGGTGCAGCCGAGGATCTCGACGCGTGCGGTGGCCTGCAGGGACTTGAACTCGGCCTGAAGACCGGGCAATCCCGCCACGATCTCGACGTACTCGGCGTCCGATCGATCTCTCGAGCTTCGCTCTCGGAATCGATCCATCAGGTCCTGGATCGAGTGCCGAGCGGCGTCGATCTCCGCCTCACGTTTCCGGAGAAGGGCGGGAAGGGTGAGGTCAGGTGAAGCCACGGTGAACTTGTTCGGGCGACCAGGAAGCCTCTTGACGAATCCTCGGTCGATAAGGGCCTGCAGCGCTTCGGCCACGGCGCCCGGCTGAGCCGCCACCTCGACCGCTGCGCGTGAGCTCGGCAGAGGGCCTTTCTCCGAGAGAACCACGAACAGGGCGGACTCGAGCTCGGCCAGCCCCAGAGCAGCCAGCCCCGCTCGGAAACGATGGCTGGGCTCCTCACCCAGGGACTCAGTGGCCCGACTGTTCTGACCCTTGGATCCGGCTTGCCCCGCGCGCTGCGACTTCTCCCTCATCGGGCGCCCACTCTAGGGCCCGGTTCATATTTGTGCCATGTCCATTTTCTGACAGCGAAAAAAGCAGGAGCCCATCGTCCCGGGCACGAACTGCCCATCCAGGTACCCCGTCGCCAGAACGGGGCTCGAAAGGAGCTCAGATTGAGATCTGCCCGCCGCCTCGCATCCATCGGCTTCCTCGCATCCGCCCTGCTCGTTTTGGCACCGGTTCCTACGGGTCGAGCCTTGACGGCGCGAGCAGCGGGGAAAGCAATGGCGTCCTCGGCTGCGACCGAGTGCACGGCCGTGCCGGTCATCAACGATGAGCGATGCGAGCTTTGGACCAACCGGTTCGATGGGGGCGGTGGTTACGACTTTGCCCTGACTTCCAGCTCGCTCGCGCTGGCCCCTGCCGGGGACAGGGCGTACGTAACGGGTGTCAGTCAGGGCTCGGCGGCAACAGCAGAAAACTTCGACTGGGATTACGCGACTGTTGCGTGGGACACGGCCTCGGGTGAGCGGCTGTGGACGTCCAGGCATTCCGGGGGATCGGATGGGACGGAGGTCGCCATGGCCACCACCGTCAGCCCCGACGGCGCGCTGGTCTACGTGACCGGCCAGAGCGGGTCTTCTTTTCACACCATCGCCTACGCGGCGGGGGCCGGTACCATCGTGTGGGAGAAGGGGACGATCGAGGTTGGCACGCCTTATGACGTGACGGCTGCTCAGGACGGGACAGCGATCTTCGTCACTGGAGCTGCTGGTGGCGATGTGCTCACCGTGGCGTACGACGCGCACACGGGGCAGCAGCTCTGGAAGGCGCGGCTGGACAGCCGCGGTGGAAGCGACGGCGGCTTCACCATCACCTCGTCGCCATGCCAGGCGACCCAGGGCCCGCGCGAGTGCGTCTACGTTGGCGGCTGGGCGCAGGAGGGTCCAGACTCGACGGCGGGCGACTATCTGGCTCTCGCATACGACGGTCAGACCGGAGACAGGCTCTGGAAGACCCTGTACTCGGGTGGAGCGGACGACTTGTGGGATCTCGTGGTGGCGCCCGCATCGAACCAGATCCTGTTGACGGGCGGGAGCCAGCCCTTCAGTGCGACACGGCGGGACCTCACGACCGTCGCTCTCGATGCCGCTTCGGGCGCCGTGAACTGGGTCTCTCGTCATGACGACAACCCGAGTGGTGTCGAGTACTCCCTCAACGTGGGTTACGCCCTCGCGCTCGATCCCGACGGGAAGCGAGCTTACGTGACGGGCCAGAACTACACGTTCGAGAACGCCACGCACGCCGTGACGCTTGCCTACGACCTCAGCGACGGCGAGATCTTGTGGAGCGATCGATACGACGGCATCGACGGAGCTTGGAGCGACCCGACCACCGAGCTCGGGCTCTACACGAACCAACTCGGCGACTCTGGCTACGCGATCACATCGAGCCCTGATGGAGAGCGCGTCTACGTCGCGTCCTGCAGCATGTTCAGCCCCGGGACTCCAGGAGCGTGGGGAGGCGGCGATACCGTGACGTTCGCGTACGACGCGTCGTCCGGTGACCGGGTGTGGGAAGCAAGGTATGCGGGATCGCGGTACACGGGGTCGGATCAGCCGACCTCTTATGTCGCTCCAGACTGTCCGAACTCGATCGCGGTTCACCCGGTTGACGGCCGCCTGTTCGTGAGCGGAACCGTATCCGACGCTAGCGACGACGCTGCCATCGCGAGCCGGGGGTGGTCCTCCCTGGTCGACGCTGACTTCTCGCTGGTCGCGTACGCACCTTAGGAGCCAGTCTCACGCGGTTTCAAGACCGCGGGGGCGTATCGCTGGTAATCCGCCGCGTCCAGAGCTCGGCGCTCGATCGACCGGATGCTCGGCGTAACAGCTACGCAAACGGCCTGACCCATTCGGAGACGAATCAGGGGACCGGAATGGTCCTTGATCTGCTCGTTTGCTTGAGCGGACGACGGGGTTCGGACCCGCGACCCCACCTTGGCAAGGTTGCCTGGTCCGTTCAGAGTCGTTCGCCTGTGTTCATTGTTGCAGGTCAGCGACGGCGAGGCCTCGACGCGGTCGCCAACGGATGCGGATGAACGGGGGTGAACCGAGTGCGTTTGGTGCAAATCTTGGTGCAAGTTCAGTACGGATCGGCACCACCTGGTAAAAGAACTTGGCCAATGTCGAACCAGCGGACCTGCGGCGAACCTCGCACCACGTGACCGGCTGAACCGAGGACGGTGCTCCGCGAGGTGATCACCTGGCAGCGTCGGTGAGCCTCCGGGCGAGCTGGTATCCGGCCTGGAACCGTGTGTCCGCGCCCAACGTCCGCATGAGCCTGCGAATGCGTCGCTCGACTGTGCTGACGCCTACCCCGAGCTGGTGCGCGATCGTCTCCGATTTTGCTCCAGACAGGAGGAGATCGATGAGCTGGCCTTCCTCGGAGAGCAATGCGGTCAACCCCGACCGTCCCGGAGCCGTGCTGTTCGGAAGGGGCAGCGCCTGGTTCCAGAGGGTGTCCCACAGAGAGCCGAGCGCAGCAACCAGATGGGGGGAATGGACGACGAGGGCGCCTCCGACCGAGCCCGAACGCTCCAGGAACAACGGCAGGAGGACGGTGGTCCTGTCCGTGATGTTCATCTTGAACGGAAGCTCGGGGAACACGCGCGACTCCTCCCCGCGGGCCTGAAAGTCGCGCACGTGCCGGAGACCGAGCCCGATCGGGGGATCCATCAGGGACTCCTGGGCGTAGATCGCGCGGACCCGAACACCGCGCTCGAGCGCTGCTTCGAGCTCGGGGTCGCTCTCCTCCGCAACGGTCGTGTAAGGCGGCTTGTCGAATGTCAGCAGCTCCTCGCGAGCCGCCCGTAACATCTGAAGCGCCCGTTGACCCACGACGTCGGGAGAGTCGAGAACCTCAACCATCTGAGCCGGTCCGGGATCCGAGACCCGGGAGCGGTACTCCTCCTCGAGATGCTGTGCAAGCGCCCGTACCTGGCCCAGTTCCTGCTCGCGGCGGAGGACCAGCCCTTCGAGGGCCAAGCTCGGAGAGACGGGAAGGAATCGCTCCTCGTGACCCGGGGCCCGGCTAAGGAGACCCTTCGACTCGAGCGCTCGCAGCCCGCGCTCTGCTGCAGGCTTGGTGGTGTCGGTTGCGGAAGCCAGGTCCTCGAGCGCCTGGGGGTGGCGTACGAGCAGCTCCTGATAGAGATGGATCTCCGACGAGTTGAGCCCCGCAAGCTTGAGTACCGCCTCATTTCGCACCTCATCATCGAGTCTCCGCATTTCGCCTGAACACTAACCGTCATTGACGGAAACTGGCGGCTCCAGTGGGAGGAAAAGACGACGCCCCGCTCGAACTTCTTGGGCATGAGCACTTCGAACCTGACAAAGCCGCCACCGAGACGGAGGAGTCGAATGACCTCGCACCGCACCTCTCCCCGCCGCGCAGCTCCACATATCTCCGCCGTGGCGCTCGCTATGGCGATGGTCGCGTCCGGGACCGCCACCGCGGGCGCTGAGTGGGGCCAGCCGGAGTTCGAGGCGCCTGTGAGCGTCACCCGTCACCTCGACGAGCTCGCCGCGCGTGCGATCGAAGCTGCACGGGGAAGCTATCTGGGGAGAGCTCGAGCGTTCCTCTCCCTCGATGGCGACATGCCTTCGATGCCGCGACTGCCGGATGCCTCCGAGCTCCCGGCGCTCTCGCGGCTGCCCATCGGCCTCCGTGCCCCGGTCGGCCGGCTCCTTGCAGCCGTCCGCACTGCCGAACGGCCGCTGGGGCCACGCACCGAAGCGCAGCTCGCCGAGGTCCTGGTCGGGCTGCGGGACACCCTGGCTCAGTGGCCGGCAATCCGTCGCGAGACGACGACCGGTGGATCCGCGAGGTTGCCGCGAACCGCGGTTCCCCTTCCGCAGCCCGGCGCGGAGGAGGGGCTGCTCCTCGTCGCGGCGGCCCTGGACGCGAATATCGGCGCGCTGAGGGCGGCATCGACCGACCTCGAGCCACGCTCATCGCACGTCTCTGGTTGCGACCTCCTCGACGAGACACCCGATCTGTGCGTGGCCTCCCAGGCAGACAACCTGCACACGCAGTCCGCCCGTCTGGTGATCGACCTCGGTGGGAACGACGTGTACCGCACCAGCGCCGGCGGTGCTCCGTTCTCGCTCGGGGGAACGGATGTATCGCCCATCGCCGTCAACGTCGATCTGGGCGGGGACGACCGGTACGAGGCCCCTCCCCAGGTGACGATCAATCTCACGAATGCAGGCGGACAGACCCCACCACTGGCGGTCACCGCAACGCAAGGAGCCGCTGCCGGGACAGGCCTGGGCGTCCTGGTCGATGAGAGCGGCAGCGATACCTACACGTCGTCCGCACCCGCGCCCACGGAGGACTCCGCATGGACCGTGACGACAGCCCAGGGTGCGGGCATCATGGGCGTTGGCGCGGTCTTCGATCACGGCGGCAGCGACCACTATCGAGCCACCGCGCCAACCGGCAAGGGCTCGTCATGGGTGGTGGCCCAGGGCGGCGCGATCGGCCCCTGCCGGGCTGGCGGCACGTATACGGATCAGATCACCGCGGTGGGGAAGTCCTGCTGGTCGAGCTTCGGTGGGCTGCTCTCCGACTCCGGCGGCGGGTCCGACACGTATGTGGCGGACGCGGGCGAGGTCCTGATGGAGCCGGACGACGGGGTGATTCCCAACTACGGGCTTCCGGCCCGGGGAGCCTTCGCGCAGGGAGCGGCATGGATCGGCACCGGACTCCTCGCGGACGACGGGGGCGGCGATTCATTCCGCGTGGCCGCCGCGGCGAACGTCCCGGGGCGCACCTCGCTGGAAAAGCTCGGCGCCGTCTCCGTGGCGTGGGGCCAGGGCGTCGCCGGATTCGAGGGAGTTGCCGGCCTCGTGGATGGAGCAGGCCCGACGAGCTACGAGATCACGGCGAATACCGCCGGATCCGGGATGTTGACGGATGTGACCGGGCAGGGGCACTCCCTCGCCATCGCCGACGCCTTCCTTCACGACGGTGGCGGGAACGACCTGTACACGATGGCGGCGGATCTCGACTGGCGGTTCGAGCGGATTGTCGACGACACCTGCGCGTGCGACAGGGCCGCCCTCGATGTCAGCGGCCGGGGAGTGTTCGTGGTCCTCACCGGCCAGGGCATGGCCAGCAACCAGAGCAGCGCGAAGTTGCATGACCTCGCCGGCAACGACACGTACCGGGCCTCGACCTCGCAGCTTCTCGATGTGACTCTTCGCGACCAGCTGACGGATCCCTCGGCGCCACCAACGCTTCGAGTTGTTCAGGCACCCCGCTGGTCGTTCATGGCGCAGGGGGCAGGGCGCGCGATGGGGAGCGGGACGCTGCTCGACGAGAACGGCAGCGACACCTACGACGCCCGGATGCTCAACACCACGCGGGCCCATGCGACGTCTCGGGCCCTTGACGGAGCAACCGCCCTGATCCTCCCTCCCGACACGCCCGGTACGGGAGTGGGCGGCCAAGGATACGCGGAGATGAGCTCCACCGGACAGCTGGTGGACCGGGGAGGAGAGATCGATCGCGTGAAGGCGCTGACTCGAACACGTACCGAGGCCCAGCCCGACCCCAACGGTGCTTTCCAGACCCCGGCCTGGGGTGGGTTCCAGGGGGCTGGTATGGGCGGGGGGCTGCTTCTGATGGCCGGGGATAGCGTGCTGGTCCGATCCCACCCGTCGGCGCCGGCGTGTCCCGTCGGAGCCGTTCGCGGCGCGGGCGTGTGGCGAGGCTGCGCGGATGATCCCGCTCCGATCGGCTCGTCGGATCCCAATCATCAGGGAACCGGCGACGTGGGGCGGAGCCTCGGTGTCGTCCCGAACGGTCCAGTCGCGGCGTCGCCGAGACTGGAGTTCACGCCAGGTACGCCGACGTCGTTCCAGCCCGACGACACAGGCGAGGCCTCCGCGGATCTCCCGCGACTGCACGCGGAGGTTCAACTGATGGAGCCGGGAGGAGCGCCCGTCGCTGACGCCCCGATCACGATCGACCTCCAACGGCACTGCCCGAGCAACATCGGCCAGAGCCTGTGGCAGGTCGTCGCCACGACCGACGCTTCGGGACGAGCGGTCGCGGATCTCCCGCTGTGGCGTACGGCCACCTGGGCGCCGAGCCAGTGCACGAGTGCGCCCTGGCGGCTGTTCGCGACGTACGACGGCCGCGACGCGGCGGAGGGACAGATCGCCCTCGCTCCCATGCACGCCGCGCTCGCGCTCGCGACCTCACCGTAGGTCACGCGGGGATCGCCGGCGCGTCAGGCGACCGACGCGAAAGGTATCGAGAGACTTCGAAGAGCGCCAAAGACCATCCGAGCCAGGAGGGATACGCGATGAAGCACGCCCGCACGGTCTCCACCACGTTGCTCGCAGTGATCGCAGCCGCGGTGATGGTCGGTCCCGCCTCCGCCGGGCCCGGCGAGATCCACCCCACGTTCCGGGAGGAACGCACTTACTTTCACTGCCCTGGTCCGACAGCGGTGTACACCCTAAGTCAGTTCCCCCGGTACACCCCCGCGACCTGGGACACCACACCCCCCGCGGATTCCTTCCAGCAGGGTGGTGGATGCGTTGGGGCGGAGTACGGCGGCTTTACCAATCAGATCTACGACGTCGCGTTCGAGGGCACGTTCATCGGGAACGTACGTGACCTCACGATCGAGATCCACCAGGCCTTGGTAGGGAACGTCCGCACCACCTCAACGGAAACGTTGCGCCTGAACATGTGGATCGACAACCAACCGTTGTTCCCTCCCGGAACGCAGCCAGCGAACGGTAAGACGGTGACCGTGACCCCTGTTCCTGCTGGCTCCGGGACGTCAGAGAAGTTCGAGTTCTCCATCACAAACATCGGATACGCGAACGAGGTCAGGGACGAGCAGGGC
>JBOGVX010000053.1:0-10588 GCA_050693165.1 Actinomycetota bacterium
CTCGCCCTCGTTCAAGGGCCGGGTGGAGCTGATCTGTCCGGCCGCTTGCGGGCACGCCCCGCCGGGGCGAGGCGTCTTCCTCGCGGCCTGCGGCAGGTGGATCCGGACGTGGAGCAGGTCCGTCTCCTTCTCCCACGTCCGCCCGACGAACTGCCACTTGAGGTGCGCCGTGTCCGGGTAAACGTCAACCGCGCACAGGACCACGTAGTGGATGTCGAACGTCCTGCTCTCGTTGTGCGCATCGAACGTCCAGTCGGCTCGCGTTCCCCCCGCCTCCGCGTGGGGAGCGATCAAGAACGGCTGACCGTTCTCGGAGATCGAGAAGTCCTGGATCAGATGAGGAGGCCAGTCCACCGTGAAGTAGGCGAAAGAGAAGTCGCCCTCGAATGCGAAGGTTCGGCGTTCGTCGAGCACCAGCGAGCCGTCGGGCCGCACGGTGGCGTCGATCTCGACACGGGGGAACCGGTAGTCCTTGATGACGCCGGGAGCCCTGAGGGCGAAGAAGGCGATCAGGCCCATGGGGACGAGGATCACGAGGGCGACCACGGCCTTCACGACCCTCGACATGGCGAGGGGAGTCTAGGCGAAGGTGGGAGCTCCACGAAATAATCCCCGCCGTGAAGGACCGCGGGCTGGCGATGATCCTGATCGCGACTCTCGTCACCCTGACCCTGGGCTGGCTCCTGAAGGCGCCCTGCCTGGGCTCCTGGGCGGACGGCCGCCAGTACAACCGGCTGTGCTACTCGGACGTCGCCGCCCTGTACGCCTCCGGCGACCGCGACAGAGGACTGGACGAGGATCGGTTCCCCTACCTCGACGGAGAGAACGAGTACCCCGTCCTGACCGGCCTCTCGATGTGGGTTACGGCGCTCCCCGCCGACGGCTACCCGACCTTCTTCACCTGGACCGCCCTGCTCCTTACGGGGGCTGCCCTGGCGACCTCGGCGCTGCTGTACCGGGTCGCCGGGCAGCGAGCCTTCCTTTTCGCTCTGGCGCCGACGCTGGCGATCTACGGGCTCATGAACTGGGATCTGCTCGCAGTTGCGCTGGCGGCCGGGGGAACCGTGGCGTACCTGCGGAAGCGAGACACGGCAGCGGGAGTGCTGCTCGGCCTCGGGGCGGCGGCCAAGCTCTATCCGGCACTGCTCGTCGTTCCCTTCGCGCTGGGCCGGTTACGTGCACGGGAGCGCTCGGGTGCCGCCAGGCTCGCGGGCTGGGCGGCCGGCGCCTGGGTCGCGGTCAACCTGCCGTTCGCGATCGTCAGCTTCGACAGGTGGTCCGAGTTCTTCAGGTTCAACGCGATCCGGCCGGATGACTGGGACAGCCTTTATCGCATCTCGGCTCGCTATCTCGGGTTCACCTGGGATCCCGCGATCGTGAACGGACTGGCCCTCCTTCTGTTCCTCGCCCTCGGGGCCGCGCTCTGGATAAGCGTCGGGCGCCACATGCCCGCCTCGGAGACGTGGAAGCTCGCATTCCCCCTGCTCATCCTCTTCCTGCTGACCTCGAAGGTGTACTCGCCGCAATACGGCCTCTGGCTCCTTCCGTGGTTCGCACTTGCTTTCCCCGACATCAGGCTCTTCGCCGCGTTCCAGCTCGCCGACATCGCGGTCTTCGTCACCAGGTTCGAGTTCTTCGCGCAGCTCCAGGGAGTGGGTGACGGGCTGCCTCGGTGGTCGTTCGAGCTCGCGGTCCTGGTGCGCGCCGCGATCCTGGTGCTCTGCGTGATCGTCTGGGCCCGCAGGGCCAAGCGGCAACCTGAAGCGGAAACAGTGCATGCTCTCGCGGGAGCAGCATGAGAACCGAGGAAAAAGAGGAAGCCGCAGAAGGACTCGAGCCCGAGCCGAGCTCGGAGAGAGAGCGCGTACGCCGCGGGCTCCTCTACTGCCTGAAGGTGTTCCTGGGGATGCGCCTCGGCCTCACGCTTCTCGCTCTGGCCGGGGTCGCGCTGCTCCCAACCCTCGATCCGGTGGGGGTGCCGGGCTGGGCCGCTCGAGAGACCAGTCAAGGATGGCAGAACCTGTTCACGGCCTGGGAGCGCTTCGACGCACTGTGGTTCCTTCGCATCGCGGACACGGGCTACATAGACGGAGACGGGAGCGCCGTCTTCTACCCGGGATATCCGCTCACGGTGCGGTTCTTCTCGATCTTCCTGGGCGGCCACATCTTCCCCGCCGGCCTCCTGGTCGCTCATCTCGCGACCTTCGCCTCGATGATCGCGCTGTACTTCCTCACCGCCGCCGAGTGGGGGGAGGGTGTTGCCAGGAAAACGGTCCTGTACCTCGCCGTGTTCCCGACTTCGTTCTTCCTGCTGGCGCCCTACTCGGAATCGCTGTTCCTGTTCCTCGTCCTGTTCGCACTGTGGGCGGCCAGGAGGGGGAAGTGGGAGCTGGCCGGCCTGGCAGGGATAGGCGTGTCTGCCACCCGCAACATTGGCGTCCTCCTCGTCCTCCCGTTGCTGACCGAGGCCTTCCACAGGTTCCGAGAACGACGCGACACCTCCGAGCTCGCGCGCGGCGTGCTGTGGTCGGTTCTGGCAGCGGGGGGCGCGGTCGCCTACCTCGTCTTCTGGCAGCAGCTTTCGGGAGACGCGCTGGCGCCCGTGCACCAGCAGGCGAACTGGCAGCGAGAGCTCTCGTTCCCGCTCGGAACCGTGCTCGGCGCCACACGCGAGGCGTTCCGGTTCATCGGCGTATACCCCGGTGGTTACCACCTGCTCGACTGGCTGATCGTCGTGCCCGCCCTGGCGGGGGTCGGATGGGTGGTCATACGGACCAGGCCGGTCTACGGCATCTACACGGTGGTCAGCCTGCTGGCGCCCTTGTCGTACGCGTTCCTGCCCAGGCCCTTCATGTCCATCCCCCGGTTCCTGATCCCCCTGTTCCCGATCCTGTGGGCGGTGGCCGTTTGGTCCGAGAAGCGGAAGGGCGTGCACGAGTCGTACCTGGCGGTCTCGGGGGCCCTATTGGGCGTTCTGCTCCTCTTGTTCGTGAACTGGTATTACGTCTTCTGAGGGCCCTCTCAAGCCCCGCCTCGTCCTTGCCGAATGAACCAGGAGACCCATGCGAGACCTGAACAGCCTCTTGCGCCTGGTGGCGGAGAAAGAAGGGTCCGACCTGCACCTGAAGGTTGGATCCCCGCCGAAGGTACGGATCGACGGACTCCTCTACCCCATCGAGGGCGAGGAGCAGATGAGGCCGGACCAGACCGAGGCGATCGCGCGCTCGATCATGAACGACGAGCGCTGGCAGAAGTTCCTCGACAAGAACGAGGCCGACCTCGCTTACGGCCTGCAGGGCGTGGCCCGTTTCCGTGTAAACGTCTTCCGCCAGCGGAGCTCGATCAGCCTGGTCATGCGACTGGTGCGTATCGGCAGCCCCTCCATGGAGGAGCTCGGCCTACCTTCCGTCGTCAGCCAGCTGGCCGACCAGCCTCGCGGTCTCGTCCTGGTAACCGGACCCACTGGATCGGGTAAGACGACGACCCTTGCCGCCATGATCGACCGGATCAACGCGGAACGCGCATGTCACATCGTGACGATCGAGGACCCGATCGAGGTCGTGCACCCCGACCAGGCCGCCTCGGTGGCTCAGCGCGAGGTCGGCGTCGATACTGACAGCTTCATCACGGCCATGCGGGCCGCGATGCGCCAGGACCCCGACGTGATCCTCATCGGTGAGATGCGTGACACCGAGACGGTGCAGTCCGCGCTGGCCGCGGCCGAGACCGGTCACCTGGTTCTCTCGACCTTGCACACGATCGACGCGACCGAGACCGTCAACCGCATCGTCGACTTCTTCCCTCCGTTCCAGCAGCAGCAGGTGCGAGTCACTCTCGCCGGCGCGCTGCGCGGGATCCTGGGCCAGCGTCTCCTTCCCCGGAAGGGTGGCGGCCGGATCCCCGCGATGGAGGTCATGATCAACAACGGCCGCACGGCCGAGCGGATCCTCGAGCCCAACCGCACCCACGAGATCGCTCAGATCGTCGCCGAGGGCGCCTTCTACGGGATGCAGACCTTCGACCAGTCGCTCCTCGACCTGGTCCGGCAGGACCTCGTCGAGACCTCGGACGCGCTCGACACGGCCTCCAACCGCCACGACTTCGAGCTCTCACTCCAGCAGGCCGGCGTCGCGGTCCCCGTGGGCTAAGCCCACTTCCGGTTTTCCACCCTGCGCAGCAACCGGCTAGGATGGCGCCCCGACCCGGCTGGAGGAGCCCGTGCCTATCAGGGTGGTACTCGGCGACGACCATACGCTTGTCCGCCAGGGGCTTCGCCGCGCCGTAGATCAGACGGACGACCTCAAGGTCGTCGGAGAGGCCGCGAGCGGCACCGAGATCCTCCGCGTGGTCAAGGAGACCGAGCCGAACATAGTCGTGCTCGACATCCGGATGCCGGAGATGGACGGCATCGAGGCAGCCCGCAACATCACAGGCGATCACCCCGAGATCGGGATCGTCATGCTCACCGCCTACGACGACCGCCACTTCGTGGTGGAGGCGGTTCGGGCGGGAGCGAAGGGCTACGTCCTCAAGACCCGGGATGCCGACCATCTGCTGCGCACGGTGAGGCTCGTGGCCGAGGGCAACATGGTCATCGATCCTGAGCTCGTGGTTGCGGTCGCCGACGAAATGTCCTCGGGCAAAGGGATCGACAAGGGGCCCGAGACGCTGACGGAACGAGAGATGGAGATCCTTCAGCTGCTCGCGTTCGGGTACACGAACAAGGACATCGCAGGCCGGCTGTTCATCTCGGCTGACACGGTGAAGACCCACCTCGAGCACGTGTATCAGAAGCTCGGAGCCTCAGACCGGACCGCCGCGGTCGCCGAGGCCATGCGCCGACAGCTCATCGAGTAGCTAAGGCGGGCTGCGCGGGTCGTGCTTCGGGAACGTCGGCGACGGCGAAGGTGACGGCGGCGGCTCGCTCGGCGGAGGCGTCGTCGGCGGAGGCGTAGTGGGCGGTGGCGGGCTGGGAGACGGCTTGATCGTCTCGTCGAACTCGGGCTTCTCCTTCTCGGGCTTCGGCTTGACGGTCGGCGACGGAGCCGGGACGGGTGATCCACGGATGACGTCACCTGTGAAGTCGGGGTCGGGGAACTCGCCCGGATCGATGTCGCCCGAGATGGAGTTCATGAACGTGTTCCAGATCGGGGCAGCGCGGCTCCCACCGGTCGCCCCGTACATCGGCACTCGGCCCGACGGGTAGCCCACCCACACGCATGCGGCAACCTCTGTGGAGGACCCGCAGAACCACGCGTCGGCGGCATCGTCGGTGCTGCCCGTCTTGCCGAAGACCTCGCTCTCGTACGGCAGGCTGATCGCCGACGACGCTGTCCCGCAGCACACCACGCCCTTCATCGCGTAGATGGCCTGAAGCACGTCGTTCTCCTCGGCCACCCTGCGTCCCCGCAGGTCCTCTTGCCTGAACACCACCTTGCCGTCGGGGCCCTTGATCCGGTTGACCGGCGTCGCCGCATGACGGATGCCGAGGTTCGCGAAGGTGGCGAACGCCTCGGTCATCTCGAGCGGCGTGACCTCGAGAGTGCCGAGCGTGATCGAGCAGGGCACGTACCCGCCCTCGAGCTCGAGCGGGCTGCGGATCCCGAAGCGGTGCGCGGTCTCGGCGACGTTCTCGGGCCCGACCTCGATCACGAGCTGCGCGAAGATCGTGTTGACCGAGTTCGCCGTGGCCGAGAGGAGGTTCATGGTCCCCTGTCCCGAGTCACCGTAGTTGCTCACCTGATCCCAGCCGGGGCAACCCTCGTCCTCCAGGTCCATCGACCCAGGACCTGCGAACGTCGACTGCAACGAGATGTCCTGCTCGATCGCCGTCTCGAGCGTGAACGCCTTGAACGCCGACCCCGACTGCCTTCCCGTACCACCGTCACCGGTCGCGAGGTTCGTCTGGTCCCTCGAGAAGCTCTTGCCGCCGACCATCGCCCTCACCTCGCCGGTGTCGACGTCGATCGCGACCAGAGCAGCGGAGGGCCCGTCCTCCGCGGAGACATAGGGGCTGGCCGCTACGGCCGCAACCGCCCTTTCCTGCCACTCGGGATCGAGTGAGCCGAAGATGTTGTAGCCGGAGGTGTAGAGCTCGCGCCCGTACCGTTTCTGCAGGTTCCGCCGGGCCCAGTCGATGAAGTACGCCTCGGGCTTGTGCTCGTAGCTGCGGGCGGTTCGAGCCACCGGCTCCGCTTCCACGGCCTCGTCCTTCTCCGCGCCGGCCTCGGCCTGGGAGATGAACCCGAGGTCGACCATCCGGTCGAGCACCAAGTTACGTCTGCCGACGGCCGCGCCCGGGTTGTCCACCGGGTCGTACAGCTCGGGCCCGCTGATGAGGCCTGCCAGCGTTGCGGCCTGGCCGAGGTCGAGCAGGGCCGCGTGCTGGCGGAAGTACGTCTGCGAGGCGGCCTCGATGCCGTAGGCGCCCTCTCCGAAGTACACCGTGTTCAGGTATCGCCTCAGGATCTCCTGCTTGTCGAGCGCTCGCTCGAGCTTGATGGCGAGGAGTACCTCCTTGATCTTTCGCGAGATGGTCCGCTCGGTGCCTACCTCGGGGAAGACGTTGCGCACGTACTGCTGCGTGATGGTCGATCCTCCCTGCTCGATCTCGCCGCCAGTGAAGTTGGCCCATGCCGCGCGCACTATCGCGAGCAGGTCCACGCCGCTGTGGTCGTAGAAGTCCTGGTCCTCGGCCGCTATGACGGCCTCGCGCACGACCTCCGGCATGTCCTCGAAGTCGAGCTCGCGACGGTCCACGCCCTGCTCGAGGGTGGTGAGCTGGTTGCCGTCCAGATCCCGGAGGTAGGAGGTCTGCGCTTGCCTGATGTTGAGGTCGAGCGGGAGCTTCGCGTACACATACGCGAGGGCGCCGAACACGATCGCTCCGCCGCCGAGCGGGATGGCCCAGAGCCACCAGAACCGTATGAGGAAATGGCGCTTGCCGGAACGCCGCTTGGGCGTCTTCTTGGGAGCGTGCTTGCGCTCGCGACGGCGTGGAAGCGTCTGGGTGGCCACGATTGCCACAGATTGTACTGGGGCAACGGATCAACCCGGCCTAGAGGAAGCCGGCACGAGCGGAGAGCAGGACTATCCGGCCCACCATGAGGAGCGCCGCGAGCTCGAGCACCGCGGCTATGCCGAACCCCGCGCCGAGCGCCCGTGCTCGAGCCGCGTACTCCTTGAGAGGTCGAACCGTCGTGGCTACCGATGATAGCGCCTTGTTGAGGCGCTGAAACCGCGCGGGTCGCTTCTGCCCGGCGCTGGTGGTCGGGGCGAACGCGGGCGACACGTCACGCCAGCCTCGTCCGATCGCGATCGCCGCGCCGACCAAGAGCAGCGCGGGCGCAAGGGAGAGCAGCAACCGCAAACCTCCGATCGCTGGCAGACCGGGGGCGCCGGCCGTCGGAAGGACCTCGGGGAGGGCAAGCTGCGTCTCGACCCGCACCCACCACCCGATCGCGATCCTGATCGGCTGGGTGCCCAGATAGAGGAGAGCGATGGCGATCACCGAGCCGGTGGTGGCTTGCCAGGCTCGGGCTCTGACCGCCACGAGGAGGGGTATGGACCCCGCCATCGCGACGGTGACGCCGGCTCCGACAACACCCGCCGCGAGCAGCCACCCGAGGGCCGCTTCCGACCGAGATACCGCCAGAGAGAGGGTCAGCCACGTCCCGGGAAAGCCTCCACCGGGCGGAAGCCCGAGCAGCGAAGCAAGCCCGACCCCGAGCGCGCCCGCGGCCAGCCATCCCCAAGGCCCCGCTCCCCCTTTCTCGCCGCGCTCGATCACGTTCGCGCGCCCCAAGAAGGTGACGAGTCCTGAGGCCAGCAGGAAGGCGGGGAACAGGAGCAGGAATGCCCTTGACCCCACCGCACCGGCAAGACCCAGCGCGAAGAAACAGACGCCGATACCGGCGCCACTGACTCCGGCCAACGAGGATCCGGCCGAACGCGAGAAGAGAGACGACACCGCGCAGGCCGCGATCGCAACCGCCGCCGCGATCGCCAATGAAGAGGAGGTCGCCGACCCGCTCATCTCCAGGGCCGCGATCGCAGCCAGAGCCACGGCTTGACCGCGAAGTGCGACGTCCAGCCAGGCGCCCGGCCCCTCGGTCGCCGACAGGCGCCAGGTCGCGAGGCCGGGGATCGCACCCCCCTTGATCAGCGCTGCGACCAGGATCAGTCCGGGCCCGATCCCACCGGCGGGTCCGACGAAGATGCTCCCCGTCCTCGCGTAGACCAGGGACAGACCAACGAGAGCGATCGCGTCCGCGGCCGCGAGGCCGATCAAGCCGCGAGCTGCCGAGCGGCCCTTCCCCGAGAGCGCCGCGGACGAAGCCGCGATCGTGGGGACCGCGAGAGCCAGGGCAACCACCGCGAGGCTCCCCGCGTACGAGATCGCCGCGATGGCGGACGCCGACACCGCGAGCCCCGCGATCGTAGGTGCGTTGCCTCCGTCGGGGATCGGGTCCGCGCGCAATGCGGCGAGGATCAGGGGGATCTCGGCGATCGCCAGGATCGTGGCGCCCAGGAGCTCCGGCTGGAAGCTGCGCCATACCACGATGTCGCCTCGGTAGATGAACCAGAACAGAGTCCAGGCGGCCGCGTTCGCGCCGAGAGCCAGCGCGCCGGCTACCGACCGGCGAAGCAAGGGCAGTCGCACGAGGGCGAGCCAGGCGATCCCGGCAACGACCGGGCCCGCAAGAGCCGCCTGCAGCACCGACGCGCCGCTCACGCGAGCACCACCATCGCCGCCGCCGCTCCCGACAGGACCAGAGCGATACCAAGCACGGCGAGGCGCCACTTCTCTGGCACCCGAGCCAGACCGGAACCAGCAGCGCCCATCACAATCGCGACTCCCGCCGCGCCGACCGCCACGGGGATGACGGACTGGACCGAGAACGGGTCGATCCCCCCGCCGGCCAGCAGCACTCCGGCCACAAGAGACGTCGCTCCGGCCAGCGACCACCGGCAGAGCCGCAGGAGGAGCGCTGTCCCCGCACCGGCGCGCAGGCCTCGGCCACGCCTGTCCGCGGCCGGAACCGCCGGGAGCTTCAGCGCCCCCGAGGCGACGAGTGCGATCGCCGCAACGATCAGTCCGGCGGTCGCCAGAGCCGGTCCGAGCACAGCCCCGGTCCCGAGCACCTGCTGCGTCCCGCGCACGGCCTCGAGGTCGAGGGCGCCGTAGCGGAGGAACATCGTGCCCAGAGCGATGGCGAAGGCGGGCTCGGCGAGCGCCGCGATCAGCCGACGCCGGCCGGACTCGGCAAGACCCGTGGGAGTGGTCTGAACCGCGCCCACGGTCATCGCCCCCACCGTCGCTACCGCGAGTGACAGATACAGTAGGACTAGATCATCGGGGCCCACCCCGAGAGCCCCCGCTGTGGCGATCCCGGCACCGAGCAGCGCGGCCGCGGCTCCACCCGCCTCGACGACCGCCACCCTCTGGTCACCGGAGCGGTCCTTGAGCAGTCGCACGACGTCGGAACCGATACCTGAGACTCCGCTCCACCACTTCCGGTCACCGCCCAAGAACCGGCCGATCACCCCGGCGGCGAGCTCGGCGATTGCGCCGAGCAGCAGGGCGATGGGAAGACCGACGGCAACCATCAGGGTCGAGCCGCGGAGCTCGTTGGGAGGGCTTCGGGCGAGCGCGCCGGGACGTTAACCGGCGCTGCGCCCCACAAAGGCCTCGTTGAGGTGGTTCCAGGCGCAGCCGGTGCAGACCTTGACCACGTAGCAGGTGCCGTTCCGCCGCTCCGACGCGAGGGCCATGGCCGCATCGATCGACCACACCCGGCCGTTGTTGCGCTTGAGGTCGTCGGCGTAGACGTAAGCGAGGAGGCGGAGCGAGTACTCGTCGCAGACCGGACAGGGCCTCTCGGTCACACGGCCGATGTTCTTGGCCGCCCGCATCAGCTCGGGGTGCGCGTCGCAGATGTCGAGCCGTGAGAGGAGCCCTCGCCGCGCGTCCCGGAGGAGCGCGCGCTTGGCCAGGGTGTAGTCGACGATCCCGAGGTCCGGCCTGGCACGCTTCCCGGCCGAGACGGACATGGCCATGTTGGCGGCCATTCTACTCGCCGTCGCGGACGCCCCTCGCAGGCCTCGCCCGACGGCCACCGAATCGTCACCGACCGCCCGGAGAAGAGGTGGAGGATCGAGCTCAATACTCGGAAACGATGTAATCTCGTAATCACCATGGCTACCGACCTGAAGGCAGAGGAGGAGATCCGAGGCTGGTTCGGCGGCCGGATCCCCGACGGGTGGTTCACTGAAGCGCCCGAGGTCAAGGCGGACCGTGAGGAGATCCTGATCGTCGGCCGCATCCCCGAGCCGGACTACCCGAAGGGAGCCTCCGCGGCGGGGAAGTCCGCAGCGAGGGCGGCGAGGATCCGGCGCTTCCGAGAGGAGACCCGCGACAGGCGGATCGGTGTTGCTCTCGAGGCCGAGCACCTGTTCCGGCGCAAGGTCTCCTGGGGCGCGGAATGCGGGGACGTGCGGAGGTTGTTCACCACATTGAGCGTGCCGGTGATGACGCGCTTGCGGATGGCCGAGCGGGCCGTGCTCGACGTGCTTGTCGACGCGGGGG
>JBOGVX010000054.1:0-10908 GCA_050693165.1 Actinomycetota bacterium
GCCTGGCGAAGTCGACCTCCTGCGCCGCGGTGAGCAACGGGACCTTCCCGATCTCCTTGAGGTACATGCGAACCGGGTCGTTCGTTGGGGCCTTGAGGAGGTCCTCATCTCGAGGAAGCTTCGTATCGCCTTCGAGCTCCTCACCCGGGACCTCGATGACCTCGATCCCCTGCTCTCTGAGGTGCTCCTCGATCTGGGTCAGGAAGTCCTCGACCTGCTCTGGGGTTAGGTCGTCAACCGGGAGACCTTCGACCAGGTCTTCGGAGGTGACGAAGCCGCGCTCGCGACCGCGGGCGGTGATGAGCTCCTTCGCTTCGTCCAGAACCGGGTCTCTCGTGATCGGATCTGCCAAGTCCCTACGCTCCCTCGCCGGCGCGACCTTTGGCGGCGCGCCAGCGACCGGTTAGCTCGGAAAGTTCCGAGAACAAGGGGTCAAAGGTAGGGGCGTCGGTCACCGGATTGAGGCGCTCCAAGCGCTTCCTAAGTGTATCCATCTTCCTCTTGAGCGTCAGTTCGTCGAGGCGGGCGAAAACGCGCTCGATGTAGGAGGCGACCGGCTCGCCACGCAGCGGCTCGACGGACAGCTCGGCTATCAGCTCCGGCAAGCCCTTCTCGCCCGTCTCAGCGGCGGCGGTCGTCGGGTCGTCGGGATGCTGGCGAAGGAGGTTCCACGCCTTTCGGGAGCGCTCGGTGGTGAAGTGCTCGTCCCCGACGTGATCGCCCAATGCGCCCACCGCGTGCGGGTACTGGGCGAGGATCTTGAGGATCTCCTTCTCCACCCCCTTGGCCGGCGTGGGAACGTCGACCTGCTCGGCCGGTCTCGCCGCGGCGGGAGCTCGGCCCTCGCGCGGCATCCTCTGGAGCTCGCGCATCACGACCGTGTCGCTGACACCGGCCAGACCGGCCAGGACCCCCGTGTATCTGGCCCGCAGCACATGATCCTGCAAGCCGTCGACGATGGGCAGTGCGGCGCGCACGGCCTGAGCCTGGCCCTCAGGGGTCGTGAGGTCCGTGCCTCGGACCGCACGCTCCAACATGTACTCAACGACCGGCTGAGCCTTGTCGGCCAGGCGGTCGAACTCGTCCCCGCCGTTGGCGAGCACGAAGTCCGCGGGGTCCTGGCCCTCCGGAAGGATCAGGACCGAGACCTCCAGCCCGAACTCCTCGAACATCCCATGCGCTCTCTCCGCAGCCCTCGCGCCGGCCTCGTCCGAGTCGAAGGAGAGGATCGCTCGCCGGCAGAAGCGCGAAAGCAGGCGGAAGTGGCCCTCGGACAGCGCCGTGCCGCAAGTCGCGACGGCCGTCGGGATGCCCGCCTGGGCCAGGGCGATGACATCCGTATACCCCTCGACCACGAAGCCGCGGCCGGTGCGAGTCACGTCGTTCTTGGCTCGGTGCAGGTTGTAGAGGAGCTCGCCCTTCTTGTAGATGGGCGTCTCCGGCGAGTTGAGGTACTTGGGACCGTCACCCTCGAGGAGACGCGCGCCGAAGCCGACCGCCTTGCCCGACAGGTCGTGGATCGGGAACATGATCCTGGCCCGGAACCTGTCGCGAACCTGTCCTCGAGCATCCTTGAGCGCCAGCCCTGCCTCGACCAGGATCTCCGTCGAGAGATCGCGGGCCAGACGCTTCAGGAGGAAGTCGGGGTTCCCCGGAGCGAACCCGATCCCGAATGCCTCGATCGACTCCCTGGTCAGACCTCGGTCCGCGAGATAGCGGCGAGCGCCCTCCCCCTCCCCTCCCTCCAGAAGCATCTTGTTGTAGAGCTCGCCGGCCCTCTCGTTGGCCGCATGCAGGGCCTGACGCCGTCCGGCCGCCCGGCGCTCTCCCGGCGAGGCCCCCTCATAACGGACGGTGATGCCGGCCTGAGACGCCAGGCGCTCGACGGCCTCGGCGAAGTCCAGCCCCTCTATCTCGCGGAGGAAGTGGATGGCGTCGCCGCCCTTCCCGCAGCCGTGGCAGTAGAAGAGCTGCTTGTCGGGGCTGATGCCGAACGACCCGGTCTTCTCCGTGTGGAACGGGCAAAGGCCGACGTAGCGCTGGCCGGCCTTCTTCAGCGCGACGTACTGCTGAGCCAGCCGCACGAGATCCGTGCGCGCGCGCACCGCATCGATGTCGTCCTGTCGGATCCTGCCGGCCAGCTAGAGCATTCCTCCCCGGGGAAGGAAGAGACGTTCGTAGATCCGGAGAGCGTAGCGGTCGGTCATCCCCGCGATGTAGTCGGCGACGCGGTCTGCCAGCTCTCCTGGGGCGCGAGCGTACTCCTCCGGGATCTCTTCGGGGTGATCGAGGTAGTGCTGGACCAGGGCCCGGATGACCCCGATGGCCTTCTCCTGCTCCTCCGCAGCCTGAGAGCGCAGGTACACGTTGTCGAACATGAACTGGCGAAGCTCGTCGAGAGCGGCCAGGGCGGGCTGGGACATCCTTGCCTCGGGGCCCTCGCCTGTCGTGTCCACGATGTCGTCGACGAGCGTCTCGATCCGCTCTCCGTGCGAGCGGCCCAGAACCTCCTTCGCGTGTGCGGGCAGCTCATCCTCGGTGAGGATCCCGGCGCGGATCGAGTCGTCTATGTCGTGGTTCACGTAGGCGAGGCGGTCGGCGAATCGCACCACCTGAGCCTCGAGCGTGGAGGGCGGCGGCATGGCCCAGGGGTGGTTCACGATCCCGTCACGCACTTCCCACGAGAGGTTGAGTCCCCGGCCGTCGCGCTCCAGGTGGTCCACGACCCGAAGGCTCTGCTCGCTGTGCCGGAAGGGGCGGCCCAGGAAGGGACTGAGCGCACGCTCGCCGAGGTGGCCGAACGGCGTGTGCCCCAGATCGTGGCCGAGCGCGATCGCCTCGGTCAGGTCCTCGTTCAGACGCAGGGCCCGAGCGATGGTTCTCCCTATCTGGGAGACCTCGAGGGTGTGCGTGAGCCGGACCCGGTAGTGGTCGCCCTCGGGGGCGATGAACACCTGGGTCTTGTGCTTCAGTCGCCGGAAGGCCTTCGAGTGGACGATCCTGTCCCGATCCCGCTGGAAGGCCGTCCTGAGCCGGTGGGGTGTCTCCTCTCTCTCGCGACCTTTCGAGTCGGCGGCCAGTGTGGCGTGCTCGGAGAGGATGTCCCGTTCGAGCTGCTCATGGCGCTCTCTGATGGAGGCGCCTTCTTTCACAGGAACGAGTTTAGCAACGAGCTACGACACTCCCCGTCACGCCCCGGTGAGTCGGTAGTAGAGGTAGGCGAAGGTCTCGCGGGCGTACCCCTGCAGGCGCGTGGACTGGCTCTGGGCGGCCGAGTGCCAGGTCGCGGAGACGTAGCCCTCGATGCCCTCGTCGCGAGCCATCCTCCTGATACGAAGGTTGTGCCACGGGTCGGAGACGAGGAAGGCGCTCTCGAGATCCGCCTCGTGCATCAGGACCGCCGCGGCCGCGATGCTCTCCTGTGTCGTCCGTCCCCGGGGCGACGGTGTGACGTCCACCTCCGGGACGCCTCGGCCGACAAGGTAGTCGGCACCGGCCTGTGCCTCGGTGGTCGCGTCACCCTCCTGGCCGGCCCCGAGAACGATGATCCGGTCGGCGAATCCTTTCTGGTAAAGGAGGGCTCCGTGATCGAGCCGTCCACGAAACACGGGAGAGGGATCTCCCGCGTACTGCGCTGCACCGAGGATCAGAATCGCGTCTGCTCTGCCTACCTCACTGGCCTCGTCCGTGTGGGCCGCTCGCCACACCGCCACGGCGCTTCCCAGGATCGGCGCCAGGAGTAGCGCGACCAGGAGAAGGAACATGAGCAGACGGGGACGCCGCGACCGGGCAGTCACGGAGCGAGCCTACCAGCGAAGACCGAAGCTCAATCGACGCAGAACGCTTCCAGCTCGCCCCTGAAGATCGGCTCACGACCGACCGCGGCCACGACCTCGTCGAGCTCCGCCTCGCCGGGCCCATACACGGCAGCCACGACGGAGTTGAGCCCGACCCCCAGCTTGCGCGGCAGCCCCTTCCAGCACGAAGCCTGACCAACCGCGATGTGGTCCATCCCTGCCGTGTCCAGCAGCTCCTCGGTGGTGGGGTCCAGCCCCTCGGCACGTCTCGCCACGTCGAATACCGCGAGCCATTCCGTATACCCCTGTCCCTCTCCACCGGCCCCGGATGACAGAAGCCCGATCTCCGTCATCAGGGCCTCGAACTCCTCGCGGCTGAACCCGTTCCCCACCACAGACATCTGCGGGCAGGGGGGCTCATCCAGCCAGGTGATCGCCCAGTTCCCTATCGGCCCGCCGAGCAGGTCGGCTTCCGTGCCGTCGGCCAGGGTGACCTCCTCGGCCACCGGCGCACCCTCCCCTACCTCTCCCATGACGCCGAGCAGGTAGACGAGCAACCTGCCGCCGGGATCTCGGTACTCGCGGCGAACGGCCACGAACTCGGGGCTCGGGAGCCTCTTCGTCTTCGTCAGCACGAACCCGGCGGGTACTCCGGCCGGCATCCGGTCGCAGATCGGCTTCGCTTGCGGCACCGGACCGGCCGCGGGCGGGGTGCGGTCCCCGGTACACGCGGCACCGAGGACCGCAGCAACCGCGCAAGCCGTGACCCGTCTCAAGTTGAAACGCCGGCGAGTGGACCGATCAGTGGGCCGCTTCCGTTCGGATGCTGCTCCTGGCCGAGGCCCACGTACTCGTCTCCTCGGTTAACCAGGCGCGGGGTGAGCATCGCCGGAGCGTCGTTAGCTCGAGCGACGTTGATGAAGTCCGCCGCGCCCCTGTCGGTACGAAAAGCGGTCACGAGGACGAAGTCGGAGGCGTTGCCACCCATCTGCGCTCGAAGACCGTCGAACTGGTCGATCGATGCGACGTAGTACCCCTGCAGATCGCCGAACCCGATCGTTGCGTTCGCCTCCTCCGCCGCCTGCCGGGACGGAAAAGCGCCGCCGACGACGAGGATTACTCGCTCCCCCGCCCCCAGGTCGTTCCCGTGCCACAGCACGCCCTGCTTCGCGAGCTCCTTCGAGATGGGAAGGTCGTAGGCCGACCGAGGAAGGGGGTTGATCTCAGCAACGCGAGGATCCGCAAGTGCGATCGTGGCAACCAGGCCACCCAACAACGCCGCCAGGACCCCGGCGGCCATCACGTGCATCCTCCTCATGGCTCCCTCCTCAGTATCCGGTTGCGTACTGGAAGTGCATGGGGTCGCACCACGCCTTGCCCCATACCCAGCGATGGTCCTTCCAGATGTAGGCGTGGTTGTGGTTCACCTTGCTATAGCACTGGTGGTACGGCTCGGCGACCGAGCTGACGTCCACCGCGATGCCCCAGGAGTGGGTGCTCGTCCCGCTCCCGTTCCGAGTGTCCCTGCACAGGAACCCGTAGATGCCGTGACGCACGTACTGATCGAGGTGTGCGTTGCCGATGTGGCCACGAACGTCGTTGTCGAGGTTCGAGGACGTCGCCCCGCCGAGCTTCTTGTGATAGTTGACCGCGTACGTCACTCCGTTGTCCGCCGCTCGCCAGTACAGGGTCCGAGCGTTCGCATTCGAGTTGCAGGGTTGGCCGAAGACGTTAACGATCTCCGAGTACCCGTTGGGTTTCGGCGGGTAGTTGTTGTGACGATCCCGCCATCCGTCTCGGTACCAGTGCCCGGCCAGGGCCGGCGCCGCCAGGGCACCGACCAAGAAGGCCACGGGCAAGATCGAGCGCCAGCCATGATCGAACCGACGTCTCACCTGATCTCCCTCCCTTCTCCTTGCCGGCGGGAGAGGAGACCGGTGACTACATCGACATCAGGAGCATAGGACCGAGCAGCTCGAAACGAAATCCCCCAACCGGGGGATTTCGGGAGCCCCCAGCGACTTACTTCGTGGACTCGTCGCGCTCGCCCAGAGCTGCCTGCGCCGCGGCCAGGCGAGCTATGGGAACGCGGTACGGAGAAGCGGAGACGTAGTCGAGCCCCACGCGGTGGAAGAAGGCGACCGACTTCGGGTCCCCTCCGTGCTCGCCGCAGATGCCGAGCTTGATATCCTCGCGAGTCTTGCGGCCCCTCTCGCAGGCGAACTGCACGAGCTCTCCCACCCCTCGCTCGTCGAGCGACTCGAAAGGGTTGGTGGCGAGGATCTTGCCATCGAGGTAAGCGCCCATGAACTTGCCCTCGACGTCGTCCCTGGAGAACCCGAAGGTCGTCTGCGTCAGGTCGTTCGTGCCGAAGGAGAAGAACTCGGCTTCCTCGGCGATGTCGTCGGCGGCCATCACGGCCCTGGGCAGCTCGATCATAGTTCCGACCAGGTAAGGCATCTCGACGGCACGCTTCTCGATGACGCCTGCCGCGACCTCCCTCACATCCTTGGCGACCACGGACAGCTCCTCCTTGGTGGCCACGAGCGGAACCATGATCTCTACGACGGGGTCGACGCCGCGCTTCTTCACGTTGATCGCGGCCTCGATGATCGCCTGGATCTGAGTCCTGTAGATGTCGGGATAGAGGATCCCGAGCCTGCAGCCGCGCAAGCCGAGCATCGGGTTGTTCTCCTCTAGAGCGGAGATCTCGCGCAGGGCCGCCTCCGTACCGCGCTTGCCGCCGAAGTCGGCGAACAGGTCCTTGGACGTCTTGATGGTCGGCTTCGCCAGCGCGAGCTCGATGTCCTTCGAGGAAGGCAGGAACTCGTGCAAAGGCGGGTCGAGGAGCCGGATCGTCACGGGCAGGCCGTCCATCGCCTTGAAGATCGACTCGAAGTCCTTCCTCTGGCCGGCCAGGAGCTTCTTCAGACCATCGAAATAGGGCTTCACCTCTTTGGACTTCAACCCCTCCCGCGCCTTCTTGACCTCCAGCTCCGCGGCCTTCTTGGCCTTACCGCGCGCGTCGCGCGCCTCGCGCTCGGCTTCCTCGACCGCGACTTGGGCGGCCCGGGCGGCCGGGGCCGCAAGGATGACCTGGCGGAAGATCGGAAGCCGTGGATCGCCCGGCGTGCCGAACATATGCTCCGTCCGAGCGAGCCCGATGCCCTCCGCACCGAACTTCCTCGCCTTTGCTGCGGAGGGCCCGTCGTCGGCATTGGCGCGAACCTTCAGCTCCCTGAAGGAGTCCGCCCAGCCGAGGAGCGTCTCGAAGTCGCCGGAGAGCTTCGGCTCGACGAGAGGCACCTCGCCGCGCACGACGCGCCCGGTTGTTCCGTCGATCGATATGACGTCGCCCTCGGTCACCTTGGACCCGTTGACCGTGAACTGCTTCTTCGCCGCGTCGATCTTCAGCGCCTCCGCGCCACAGACCGCGGGCTTGCCCATGCCTCGCGCGACGACGGCCGCGTGAGACGTCTTGCCGCCGTGCGAGGTGAGGATCCCGCGGGCAGCGATCATCCCGTGCAGGTCGTCGGGGTTCGTCTCTCGCCTGACCAGGATCACGGCCTCGCCCTTGGCCCCGAGCTCGGCGGCCCGATCGGCGTCGAAGACGACATTGCCGACGGCGGCTCCCGGCGACGCGTTGAGCCCCTTGGCGAGAACCTTGATGTCGGCCTTGGGATCGAACTGGGGATGGAGTAGCTGGTCGAGCTGGTCGGGCTCGACACGGGTCACGGCCTCCTCACGGCTGATGAGGCCCTCCTCGTTCATGTCCACCGCGATCTTGATGGCGGCCGCACCCGTTCTCTTGCCCACGCGCGTCTGGAGCATCCACAGCTTGCGGTTCTCGATCGTGAACTCGATGTCGCACATGTCGCGGTAGTGACGCTCGAGCTTGCTCATGATCTGCGTTAGCTCCTGGAACGCATCGTGGTTGAGCCGGCGCAGCTCGGTCAGAGGAAGGGTGTGGCGGATCCCCGCCACGACGTCCTCTCCCTGGGCGTTGGGCAGGTAGTCGCCGTAGTACCCCTTCTCCCCCGTGGATGGGTCGCGTGTGAAAGCGACGCCCGTACCCGAGTCCTCGCCGAGGTTGCCGAAGACCATCGCGACGACGTTCACGGCCGTTCCGAGGTCGTCGGGGATCCCGTACTGCTTGCGGTAGACCTTCGCTCGCTCGTTCATCCATGAACGGAACACGGCTTCGATCGCCATCCGGAGCTGCTCGCCCGGGTCGCTCGGGAACAGGCGGCCTGCGTGATCACGAACGATCGCCTTGAACCGCTCAACCAGGTTCATCAGGTCCACGGCCTCGAGGTCCGTGTCCTTCGCGTTGGGCCCCTTCCTATCCTTGGCCTTCTCGAGCTCCTCATCGAACGCCTCGGCGGGGATGTCCATCACGATCTTCCCGAACATCTGGATGAACCGGCGGTAGGAGTCGAACGCGAAGCGGTCGCTCCCGGCCTGCCTCGCGAGTCCGACGACGGAGCGGTCGTTGAGCCCGAGGTTCAGGACGGTATCCATCATCCCCGGCATCGAGTACTTCGCCCCCGAGCGGACGGATACGAGGAGCGGGTTCTCCAGGTCGCCGAGCCGGCGTCCCATCGACTGCTCGAGGCCGCGGAGGTGCTCGTCGACCTCCTGGAGCAGGCCGGACGGGAACTCGCCGCCCTCCAGGTAGACGTTGCATGCCTCGGTGGTGATCGTGAAACCGGGCGGAACGGGAAGACGCAGGTTGGTCATCTCGGCAAGGTTCGCGCCCTTGCCACCAAGGAGGTCCTTCATGTCGCGGTTGCCCTCGCTGAAGTCGTAGGCGAACTTCGACTTGACCTTGGGCTTCGCCCTGGGAGCTTGTGCCTGGCTGATGGAGGCCGCCGCTTTCTTGGGCGCCTTCTTGGCGCTGGTGGCCTTGGTAGGGGGCTTCTTCTTGGTCTGGGCCATGGACCGCCTCTCGTCGGAACCCGGCCACTGTACCGCGCGGCCGGGACCCGCCGAGCACGTGGGACAAGCAGGAAGAAGGGTTCTATCCGGTCAGACGCTGCCCTGGTCGACCCAGTCCCGCGTGAGGTAGCACCAGAAGGCCAGGCCGGCGTGTGGCCCGTAGGGCCGGAAGCGGCGGACGATCGTGGCGTCGGAGACGACTCGCTTAGACCCGCGGACCCGTGCGTACTTGGGACGGGTCCAGGAGTCGAGGATCAGCCTCGAGTAGCGCCCGAGCATCAGCATGATGTGGGCGGCCGCATACGGCCCGACGCCGGGAAGCGCCACCAGAGCCTCCTCGACCTGATCGTCCGTCATCGGGTTGCTGGGCTCACCGAGTGACTCGAGGTCGACGTCGCCCGAGGAAACCATCCTGGCCAGCGTTCTGAGATATGGGCCTCGGTACCCGGAGCGAACGACCTCCTTGTAGAACCGCTCGGGCGCGGCCGCCATGGCCTCGGGCGTCGGGAAGATGCGGCCTCGCCAGCCCTCCTTCGGGGCGCCCGGCGCCGCCTCCCCGAGATGCTCGACGAGCGCGGTGACCATCTTGGTCGTGAGCGCCCACGAGCAGTTGGTCGTGCAGATCGTCTTGACGACCTCCTCGAAGACCGTGGGGCTGTGCACCATCCGGCCCGCGCCCGAAGTCACCCACGCGAGCTCGGGATCCCTCCCGGCTTGCGAGTAGAACCCCGACAGGTCCTCGTCCAGGTTCAGGACGTGACGAATGGCGACTAGCAGAGACTCGCTCGCCGTCGCACCCGGAGCCCGTCCGTGAACCTTGACCCTCGCGTGACCCTTTCGCCCGGGGGTGACCGTGACGGTTCGTGGACGCGAACCACCGATCGGGATGGTGAGCTCGAGCCGCTCGAAGGTGTCCTCGTCCAGCAACATGGGCGGCAGGCTGGCGACGCCGTGCGAAGCCAGGGTGCGCCTGAAGTCCACGGGCTCCCCCGCCGGGCCGCGGAGCGGGATCTCCCAGCTCAGCTTCAGGTCCTCTGCAGGATCCTAATGGGCCTGTCGCTGTTGAGGCCCAGCCCACCCATGACGGCGAGGAGCCTCTCGAGGTGCCGGGTCGCCTCCAGCGGGCCCGCGTCGACTGGAGCGAACCCCATGTCGCGCGCGACCTGGAACGCGCTCTCCTTGGCGGTCTGATCGTCACCGGCGATGAATACCGAAGATGCCTCGCCGTCTATCTCGGGCCTGGTCAAGTTCGGCGAATAGACGTGGTTCCAACCCTTGACCACCTTGGCCCCGGGGATCTTCTTCTGGATCTCCTCGGCGGTTGATGTCCCCTCGAGTGGGACCAGACCCTTTTCCGAGTAGGGGTTAGTGATATCGATGACCGTCGCACCTGCGAGGTCGCCGAGCTCGGACAGCGTCTCATCGACCGCGGTCCACGGAACGGCAAGGATCACCAGGTCCGCCCCCGCGACCACGTCGGAGTAGGAGCCGCCGCCCGCGACCCCGGCCTGATCCGCGGCCTGCTTGCCTCTCTCGGTGTCGCGAGATCCAAGCCAAACCTCGTGCTTGCCCTTGAGAGCCTCCGCGAACCCGGTTCCCATACCTCCGGTTCCAACTATGCCGATCTTCATGACGGGCCTCCTCTCGCTCGGCGTTGGACCGAAAACCTCGCATGGGCCCGCTCTATTCCTCGGCGCGCCGAGCAACATGGCAGATGGGGGTCGTGGGAGGCTAGGGCGAGGGGATCAGTTGACGGGGAGCTGCGGTTCTAAGGCGAAGCTGCTCTCGGCCTCTATCGCACGACGCGCCTGGTCGCCGGGGACCGGGCGGCCGAAGTAGAAACCCTGTCCCAGCCCGCAGCCCTCGCCGCGAAGCATGGCGAGCTCCCTGGGATTCTCGATCCCCTCGCCGACTACCACGAGACCCCAGGCCTGCGCCAGCTGACAGATGACTCGTACCACCGAACCCTCGGGCCTGTCCTCGGCGAGAGCCTGGACGAACGAGCGGTCGATCTTGAGCAGGTCGACGGGGAGCCGCGCGAGGTAGCTGAGGGAGGAGTACCCGGTCCCGAAGTCGTCGACGGCCACCTTCACGCCCAGCGTCTTCATCCGGCGCAGCAGCCCGACGACCTCGTCGGTGCGTTCCATCAGCACGCTCTCGGTCATCTCCAGGG
>JBOGVX010000055.1:0-5950 GCA_050693165.1 Actinomycetota bacterium
GCCCAGACGATGCCGAGCGCAGCGAGGAACACAGCCGCGACACCGACGGGTTCCTTGTTGATGAAGGTTTCTCCGTTCATGTTCTCTCCTTCCTTCGGACGACCAGACGTGTGACAAGGAGGACGACACCGACATACGCCAGAGCTGGGATCACCGCGCTCTGACTCGGCCCGCTGATCTCGATGCACGGCTCGTCGATCGGGAGAAGATCCGGTGGACAGGCCCGAACCGTGGGTTCGGGTTCCGGGTACGTTGGCTCCGGTGTAGGCGTCGGTTTCGGCTTCCCGCTGGGACGAGGAGCTGGTGTGATGTTCTCCCCTCGAGAAGGGCTCGGGGCTGACCGGCCGGGATCCACCGCCGCGCCGCGCACATCCTCCCGGAGTCCGGGCGAGAACGTAATCCTCTCGGACAGAACCTCGGCACAGTCGAGCCCGGTGATATTCGGGAGGAATGTTCGAGACAAGGGGATCTCAGCAGCGGCCGCGATCGAGTACGCCGTTCGCAGGATGAAGTAGCTCGAGCACCGAGACGCTATGCGGTGGTTGATCGCCTCGACCCGGTCCGTCTCGATCTGCTCCGACAGATCGGACCGGATTCCTCGCAGCGTCGTGAGGGACACGCCCACTCCCACGATCGCAACGGCGGCCACCGCGCCGAGGAACAGGCGCCGGATCGCCTTCCACTCCGGAGTGCGCTCAGCGCGAACGTCGGCCATTTCTCAACTCCCTCGAGAGCTCCTGGATGGCCTCGTGCATTCGACCCGTGACTTCGTTGTTCTGTCTCGTGGCGTCGCTGTTGGCGTCGAGCGTCTTACGCAGCTCCGCGTCGCGGATGGCCTGGATCTTCCCCTGCTCGGATAGGTACCTGAGGAATGCGAGCACTACCAGAAGGACGACGAGGCCGAGGCCAAGGATCGGGCCGACCGATGCCCAGTCGACCGAAACCTGGCCGAGTGGGATCATCGTTTCTTTCGGTCCTTCGGCTCGTCCTCGACCTCGCCGCCCTTGAGCAGCTCCTTGCCGGTGACAACCCGCCACCCCTGCCTCGCCTTGAGGCGGAGCCACGCTCGTGCTGCCTTGGCGGTCTTGAACTTCCGGATGCGGCGCAGCTCGTCCTTCCGGGCGACCACGCGCCACCCCTTCGCGGCGGCGTAGGCGATGGCGTCCTCGTACATCACGTCGTAGGGGTAGCCGGGGCCGGGATCCCAGTGATCGGAGCAACCCCCATGCCTGGCGTCGTCGGCATGGCCGAACACGTGTCGCTTGAGGGTACGGTCGTTGACCTCAACCCTCATCGCCTCATGCAGCTCCCAGGCGACGACCTTGCCGGTGTTGCGGATGGTCTCCCGGTAGACGCGGAGCCAGAACCGCCGCTTCCACGCTGCTCTCCCGATCTGCTCCACGCCGCTGTACGCATCCAGGCCGCAGGCGTGGTTGTCGCCGAGCCGATCCAAAGCCGCCGCACGGGTGATGCCCTCGTTGTCCGTCACCCACGGGACGCAGATGCCCTTGCCGGCGAGGAAGTCGACGATGCCCGTCCGGTCACCCGGGCCCTGGCGCTGGTCCCCCTCGGTAGTGTGGATGACTACACCCGCCGGCTTGCGCTTGAGTCCCTGCGGACCCTTGATCCGAACATCGTGCTTGGGGATGGCCACAGAAGGCATGCAAACTCCTCTCAGGTGTCTGGGGACGCCGTAGGGCTGTGCGGCGCTAACAGGGGTTCTCTAGGTGTCGTGCGGGGCTATCTCAGCGGCCTCGGCCGCTTCGAGCTGCTACAGGGGAGGCGAGCCCGCGAGAGGGGTTGTGGCGGTAGCCGAGCGACGTCCTGCGCCGCTCGAACTCCTCATCGGCCAGCACGGCGGCGAAGGATGCCACGCCTTCAACCCCCAGCCTCACTCCCTCGAGAGACATCTCGGTGTGGGTGATCCGCAGCGGCTCCCCGGCTCCCTCCTGGTCCCCCAGCAGGAATCCCACACCGCCGGCACGGACGAGATAGCGCGGGATGCGCCCCGGACCCTGCCACGCCCTGCCGAGTGCGATCTGACCCGCCCACCGGGGAGCGGCCACGAGGTTCCGCAGCTCCTCCCCCACGGCCTCGGCGTAGTCGGAGTCGGCATGGATGCCCTGCAACTCGACTACGAAGGGGCGAGGCGTTTTGGTTCGCTGCGTCTCGAAGGGATCGGTGTCGGGGAAGGCGACGTGCTCGTTCCACGCCCCGGAGGCCTCCTGCCACCTCACGACCACCCGGTCGTGCAGGAGCGCCGGGTCAAGGTTGCCCTCACCCTCGAGCCTCACGTCGGGTCCCCACGGCCCGAACTCCAGCCGCGGACGGTCTCCCGCCGATCCCCAAGCGAGCCACCGCCACCCGAGGATCATCGCCAGGTAGTTCAGCAATTCGGAGTGGGCGCTTTCCCAGATAAGAGGCAGGACGTTGAGGCCCGAGGTCATGATCGGGACTTCGGTGACGGTGAACTGGGGGACGAAGGCGCCCTTGCGCAGGAACGCGGCGGACGGAGGAGCCGGGACCTGGACTATCTGGTACGAGACCGGCGGCGGCCCGTCGGGGATGCCCGCCACGTCGAAGCCGCTGCGCCTCCCCACATCCGCGGCGACGTTGTTCGGGGTGAACGAGTCGGCGTCGGTTATATCCGAGAGGCGGGGGAGCCGGATGACGGCCCGGAACGGCGCAGTCCCGCCGTTCGAGTCGAGGCGGATCTTGGCCATGTCGCCCCGGTCCGCCAGTATCCCCGAGTCCCACGACGCGGACAGGGGAGAGAGCGTGTGGTCGGCGAGTCCGAGGCCGGTCGGGCCGTCGTGGACGGAGAAGACGAGGGAGTAGTTCGTGGCCGTGCCCTGCCAGGCGATGGCTGCGCGCAGGCGGCGAAGCGCCGCACCCGGCAGCCAGCGCACCAACCCGTGCGAGCCCACCACGGAGGCGGACGCCTCGAAGATCAGAGCCCCCTCCTCAGCCCGTACCGCGATGCCTTCGTGGCCCGTGCCGTCGTGCGGGGAGGTGTTCTCGTCCACCCACCCGGCGGGTGTCATGTCCTGGTAGACGAGCAGGTCGTCGTTCTCCCGCAGGCGGTCGGCGTGGCCCCGGGCCTTGAGCGACGCCCAGCCCTCGGCAACAGACGGGTTCTGTTCGAGCGTTCCCTCGTAGACCTGGTCTCCCGAGTCGAGGTAGGCGGCGATGGGAGCGCCCTGCTGAATCTGTGTGCGGCGGCGGACGACGCGGGCGGGGAGCTTGCCCGACGCGGCGCCATATCCGCCATTGGCCTCGGTCTGAGCCAGCCAGTCGGAGAGGTCTACCGGCCGATCGTCGATGGTCCAGGAGGCCCGGTCGCGGTCCTTTCGGATGAGGACCGGGCCCGAAGGGGTCGCGGGCATCGCGTCGGTCAGCACCGTGACCGTGTTCGAGTAGGCGGAGAACCCCGCCGGGTTCCACGCCCTCACCCGGTAGTCGTAGGAGGTCGACGGCTGGACCGTGTCGTCCGTGTGGGTCCGGGTCGAGGTCAGCGGTGCGATGCCCTCGGCCTGGGTGACCGTGTTGTTGTCGGTCAGATCGTTACCGTTGAAAGCTGCGAACCTGGTTCCCGACGCTTCCTCGAGGTCCCACCAGTCGGCGAGGTTCGTCAGCAGGTCAGCTCCATCGGTCCCTGCTCTGCCAAGGTCGTCGGAATGGCGGGCGGTTCCGTTGTTGTGAAGCCACGTCTTCTCGGCGGCGGTGAGGGTGCGCTTCCAGATGCCTACGGAGTCGAGGCGTCCGTCGAGGTATGAACTTGTGACATGACGCCCCAACTGAACCGGCGAAGTCCCATCGAGGACACCTGTTGAATGCGCCCCTGAATCTACGGTTCCGTTGTTGACCTGGATGCTTGTGGTGTTGGCAGCCGCGTTGTGCTCCGCCACGCAGAAGTAGTATTGCCCGATAGACAAGGAGCCGAACGACGTGGCCGTTCGGGCGACCTCGGCAGTACCGTCAGGCGATACATAGAAAGCAAGCCGATTCAGGGTGGGGTGTACGAAGACTGCCCACTCCTTTTGTGGTGCTGCTTGCCACTTACTAACCAGCCCCATCAGCCCCGGCAGTGAACCCGCCCTCACTCCTCCAATCACGATGGTGAAGTCGATGTCCCCCATCGACAGGGACGGGTTGTCTGGGATGGACAGGTACTCGGAGTTGGCGCGGGTGAACTGGGCGGCCTTGCCCGGAGCGACGGCTTCTTGCGTCCCGATCTCGAGCCAAGTCCCCGCGCCCGCAGGCGAGCGCTCGATGCGGTACTCCGTCTCCCCGAGCACGCCGTCGTCCCATTCGAGCGAGACGTGGTGATGTCCGGTTACGACCTCGGCAAGAAGGACAGGCGCGCCGGCAAGCGGCGGATAGCGGTGAACGCCAGCCATCCTGGGTCTTATCGGGTAGCCGCGACCGAACCTACGACCCATCTGACCTCACCACCTCGAAGCCTGCTGGACGGCGACCTGGATGGAGCGGCTGCGGGTCCCTCCCGGCATCTCGGCCGGTGAGTGATTCACGACAAGCCTGGGGTCCTCCGTTGTTCCTGCGGCGTCCGCGCTGTTGAACTCCACAACCTCCGAGGTCGTGGGGGCCGTGCCCAGCCGGTGCCGGTCGCTGTTGATGAGGATTCGGGTGTCGCCGGTCTTACTGATGCTGTCCCGGAGGTTCGACCCGTTCTCGGTGAAATCGTTGTAGCCCGCGACGTATCCTGCGGAGTCCCATGTCGCTAGGAGCGTCATGGACAGGTCAGCGCCCGAAACCCAGTCGCTCGTCTGTAGCCCCGTGCCCCAGTCCTGAAGCCTTGCCTCGGCGATGAAGTCGGTCGTGCTGTCGTCCGAAACTCCATCGAGCGACAAGGTCGCCGAGGAGATGGCGTCGTCGTCCGGGATCGAGGAAGTGTTGAACTTGACGAAGCCTTCGTTGCAGACGTAACCGGTAGTCTGCCCGATCCTGACGATCAGCCCGTCGTCCGCTGCGAGGGTCCCGCTCGTCCTGGCCGTGGCGTAAACGGCGTCCGTGCTGGAAACGTATCCTCCGACCGAGGACGCGAAGAACGTCGTTGTCGTCCGCCCCCAGACCTCCGGGTGGGAGTGGTAATGGAAGGCGGCGTCCCCGACGATCCGGCGGAAAGCCTCCTCGACGTTTGCCTCTGCGTCGCCTGGTTGGATGAGCACTGGCGGCTCGGGGAAGAAGTACCCGTCGGGGTCAACCTCGGCATCCTTCGACGTGAGCGCGACCCACAGGCCCCTACCGGGCACGTACATCCGCTCCGCCAGCTCGAAGTGGAACCCCTCGGCCTCGAAGGTCCGGGGGGGCTTCGCTAGATGACCGTGCGCCATCGCCCGGAGCTTGGCCCGCTCCTTGGGGGCCGCCTTCCGGATCGCGGCGAGGCTCGGCCCCGCCACGTTCCCTCAGCCTTCTTCCACATCGCAGTAGGCCGAGCAGTTCGCCACGGCCGCGATCAGCACGTCGATACCGATGCGCGAAGTGGTAGCTGCCAGCAGGTACTTCTCCCGGCCAAGCGGGAACTGCTCGTGGTGCCCGCCCTGAGGATGCACCTGGACCTCCCGGAGAACCTCGCCGGCGGTCGGCTCGGCCGTGAAGGTGTGGAAGCAGGTGCACAGCGCGGCGGCGTCCCCCGGATCGGCGAGGGCCTCGGTGGCACCGGTCCCGGTCCCGTCGGTCGTCTGCCTGAGCAGCCTGATCCTGGCGGGCTCGGCCGTGACGCTCACGGCGTCGAAAGAGACTCCCCACGCCGTCACCTTGGACTTGAGCGAGGCGCTGCCGCGGACCTGCACGACCGTCTCGACGGTCGCGGCCGCCAGGGCCTCCTCGCCCTCGGTCGTGACCGTGTAGGCCTTCGCGCTTCCGCCCGAACCTCCCGCGATCTCCCAGACGGGCATCCCCTGAGCGGTGAGCCCGATGAGGGTCGGGT
>JBOGVX010000056.1:0-2479 GCA_050693165.1 Actinomycetota bacterium
CGCCTCGCGCCGGACTCCCTCTCGACTCGATAGCATCTGTTCCAATGTCCTCCAAAGACCTGGCGAGCCTCGAGCACGATGCCGCGGAGCATCCTGAGCGGCTGGAGGACCTCGGGCCGACCTACAGGGTGGAGTCACATCCCCAGGCGCACCGGGTCGCCGGGACCTGGATACGGGACGCCACATTCGGAGCCAACGATGGGCTCGTGTCGGTCCTCACCCTTCTCGCGGGTGTCGCCGGGGCGAACGTCGACTCGTCAACGGTTCTGATCGTCGGGGTGGCGGGACTCGTCGCCGGCGCGATCTCGATGGGAGTTGGCGCGTACGTGTCCGCCAAGGCCTACCGCTCCTACTACCGCGCCGAGGCTCGCAAGGAGATCGAGGAGATGCGGGAGAAGCCGGACGTGGAGCGGGAGGAGATCCGGCAGATCTATCGAGCCCGCGGCTTCGAGGGGGAGCTGCTCGAGCAGGTCGTCGAGAAGATCACCTCCAACCCCCGGACCTGGCTCAAGGTCATGATGTCGGAGGAGCTGGGCCTGTCGCCCGCGTTCGGGCGTCCTTTCGGCGCCGCCGCCGTCGTATTCGTCGCCTTCCTGATCGGAGGGATCGTGCCGGTGGTTCCTTTCCTGTTCATGGAGGGGACCGCTGCTCTAACCACCGCATTCGGCGGCACCGCCCTGGCACTTCTGATCGCGGGGGCTATCAGGAGCAAGTACACGGGGGAGCGGCCTCTGGCCGCCGGCCTGGAGCTCGTCGCGATGGCGGCGATCGGGTTTGGGGCCGCCAATCTCATCGGTCGCTTGGTCGGGGTGGCGATCTAGTGGGCGAAGTCACGAGCTATCCGAACGGAGCGTTCTGCTGGGTCGACCTCGGAACCACCGATGCGGAGGGCGCGAAGCGCTTCTACTCGGAGATCCTCGGTTGGGACACGGAGGACGTGGACACTCCCGACGGCATCTACACGATCGGTCGCATGCAGGGGAAGGACGTCGCCGGCCTGCATGCGCACGGCGAGGAAGACGCCCACAACTGGGACTCCTACATCGCGGTGGAGGACCTGGACGCGACGCTGGATCGGGTAAAGGAGCTCGGATGCAGGCTGGACTCGGGCCCGCACACGATCCCGGGCTCGGCGCGCATGGCGGTCATCATCGACGGCGGTGGCGCTAGGGTCTGCCTGTGGGAGGCGGCCGGCTATCCGGGTGCCTCTCTCGTCAACGAGACGGGTTGCTGGACCTGGAACGATCTCTCGACTCGCGATCCGGCCGCTGCCGAGGCGTTCTATCGAGGGCTCTTCGGGTGGGATTTCCAGCAGGTGATCCCAGGCTACTGGAGCATCTCCATGGGCAACCTCCTCATCGGCGGCATGCGCTCGATGGGGGACGGGGATCGACCCGCGAGCTGGATGCCGTACTTCGTCGTGGCGGACGCCGACAAGGCCGTTGCGATGATGGAGGAGCGGGGAGGTCAAGTGTTCGTTCCCCCGACGGCGGTGCCCGCCGGGCGATTCTCGGTGGCCGCGGATCCGCGGGGGGCGGGGTTCGGTCTGATCGAGATGGGCCCCGAGGGCCCGTCCAGGGGCGTCGACGGCTCGGCAGGGCCTGAATTCCGACCCCGTGGGTAGATAATCCGAGGGGCCAGTCGTAGACTGAGAGGCGAGATGGCGACCAAGCCCGACCTGAAGGAGCTCGAGGAGGGCTACCGCTTCGGCTGGCACGACCCCGAGCACTCCGTCTTCACCCCCAAGAGGGGACTGTCCCCGGCCGTCGTGGAGGAGATCTCCTCGATCAAGTCCGAGCCGGACTGGATGCGGAAGTATCGCCTCAAGGCCCTGAAGCACTTCGAGGGTCGGCCGATGCCCTGGTGGGGCGCCGACCTCTCCGACATCCACTTCCAGAACATCTACTACTTCATCCGGGCTACCGAGAAACAGGCCAAGAACTGGGAGGACCTGCCCGAGGACATCCGCGGCACCTGGGACAAGCTCGGGATCCCGGAGGCCGAGAAGAAGTTCCTCGGCGGCGTCTCCGCACAGTACGAGTCAGAGAGCGTTTACCACAAGATCAAGGACGAGCTCGACCAGATCGGCGTGATCTTCACCGACATGGACACCGCGCTTCGCGAGTATCCGGACCTGGTGAAGGAGTACTTCGGGACGATCATCCCGGCCAACGACAACAAGTTCGCGGCGCTGAACTCGGCGGTGTGGTCGGGTGGCTCGTTCGTGTACGTGCCAGAGGGCGTGCAGGTGGACATCCCTCTGCAGGCCTACTTCCGGATCAACGCCGAGAACATGGGCCAGTTCGAGCGGACGCTGATCATCGCCGAGCCCGGCTCATACGTTCACTACGTCGAGGGATGCTCGGCCCCGATCTACACGAGCGACTCGCTGCACTCGGCGGTTGTCGAGATCATCGCGAAGCCGAACTCCCGCGTGCGTTACACGACGATCCAGAACTGGTCCACGAACGTCTACAAC
>JBOGVX010000057.1:0-4023 GCA_050693165.1 Actinomycetota bacterium
CGCGTGACCGGGCCGACGTGGACATCTCGTGGGAGATCGATGCGTTCCGCTTCGAACTTCCGCTCGCGGCCAGCGCGATGGACGCCGCCGTCTCGCCCCAGACGGCCGACGAGATCGGCCGCCTCGGCGGCCTCGGAGTTCTGAACCTCGAGGGCCTGCAGACCCGGTACGAGGACCCCGAGCCGATCTTCGACGAGATCGCGAACCTGACCGATGAGAAAGCCACCCGCAGGATGCTGGAGCTCTACAAGGAGCCGATCAAGGAAGAGCTGATCGGCAAGCGCATCCGCGAGATCAAGGAGGGCGGCGTTATCGCCGCCGCCTCGCTGACGCCCCAAAGGGTCCGCACTTACTCGCAGATCATCCTGGAGGCCGAGCTCGACATCCTCGTGATCCAGGGGACCGTGGTCTCGGCCGAGCACGTATCGACCCGGAGCGAGCCGCTCAACCTCAAGGAGTTCATCGCCCGCTACGAGATCCCCGTGATCGTCGGAGGATGCGCGTCGTTCTCGACCGCGCTCCATCTGATGCGGACCGGAGCAGTTGGCGTTCTTGTCGGCGTGGGGCCGGGTGCCGCGTGTACGACGCGAGGAGTTCTCGGCGTCGGAGTTCCTCAAGCGACCGCGATCGCGGATGCTGCGGCCGCGCGGATGCAGAACTTGCACGAGACCGGCCGTTACGTTCACGTGATCGCCGACGGCGGGATGCGCCGTGGCGGTGACATCGCGAAGGCCATCGCATGCGGCGCGGACTCGGTGATGACCGCCTCGCCTCTCGCCCGGGCATATGAGGCTCCGGGCCGCGGCTACCACTGGGGCATGGCGACGTTCCACCCCGACCTGCCCCGAGGAACCAGGGTGCAGACGAAGCAGATCGGCTCGCTCGAGGAGATCCTCGTGGGGCCCGCGCACGAGAACGACGGAACGCTGAACCTGTTCGGCGCGCTGCGCACCTCGATGGCAACGTGCGGCTACGGGACTATCAAGGAATTCCAGAAGGCCGAGCTGATGATCGCGCCGGCGATCAAGACCGAGGGCAAGGCGCTGCAGCAACAGCAGGGGGTAGGCCAGGGCACGTGACAACCGACCCGCGCCCCGTTCTGGTCGTCGACTTCGGGGCGCAGTATGCGCAGCTCATCGCTCGCCGGGTCCGCGAGTGTCACGTCTACTCCGAGATAGTCCCGTTCGACGCGTCTCCGGCTGAGATCAACGCGAAGCGTCCGGCCGGCCTGATCCTTTCCGGCGGTCCGATGTCCGTCTACGAGAAGGGGGCCCCGAAGCTGAACCATGAGCTCCTCGAGCTCGGCGTTCCGGTCCTTGGCATCTGTTACGGACAGCAGGCCATGGCGCAGGCACTCGGAGGGGAAGTGGCGGCCACGGGAGCTCGCGAGTACGGCAAGACGAGCCTGCGCAACATGGGTGGGTTGCTGCTCCGCGACCTTCCGCAGACGCAGGTGGTCTGGATGAGCCACGGCGACACGGTCGTCGCGGCGCCCGAAGGGTTCCGGGTGACAGCCCACACCGAGGTGAGCCCGATCGCGGCGATGGAGGACCCGCAGCGCGGCTTCTTCGCCGTCCAGTTCCACCCCGAGGTCGCCCACACGCCTCACGGGACGGAGATCCTCAAGCGCTTCCTCTACGAGGGCTGCGGGTTGATCCCCGACTGGACCCCGGTCAACGTCATCGAGCGAGCCGTCGAGCGCATACGCGAGCAGGTCGGCGAGGAGGAAGCCCTCTGCGGACTTTCGGGAGGCGTCGACTCGGCGGTCGCGGCCCTTCTGGTCCATCGCGCGATCGGCGACCGCCTCACCTGCGTGTTCGTGGATACCGGACTCCTGCGCGAGGGCGAGCCCGACGAGGTCGAGGAGACGTTCGCCCGGCACTTCAAGGTCCCTCTGGTCCACGTGAAGGCGGAGGACCGCTTCCTCTCTCGCCTCCAGGGCGTCGAGGACCCGGAGGAGAAGCGAAAGGGGATCGGCGAGGAGTTCATCCGCGTGTTCGAGGAGGTGGCCCGTGAGCACCGCGAGGCCCAGTTCCTGGTCCAGGGCACCCTCTACCCGGACGTGATCGAGTCGGGCAGCCGAACCGCCGCCAAGATCAAGAGCCACCACAACGTCGGAGGGCTGCCCGAGCACATGGACGTCGAGCTGGTCGAGCCGCTGCGCGACCTCTTCAAGGACGAGGTCCGCGAGATAGGCATGGAGCTCGGCCTGCCCGAGGAGATCGTCCGCCGCCAGCCGTTCCCCGGGCCGGGTCTCGCGGTGCGCATCGTCGGCGACGTCACCCGCGAGCGCCTCGAGATGGTTCGAGGGGCCGACCGGATTGTCCAGGAGGAGATCAAGCGCTCAGGGCTCGCCGAGGACATGTGGCAGGCGTTCGCCGTGTTGCTCACGCTGAGGAGCGTCGGCGTGATGGGTGACGGAAGGACCTACGCCCACCCGATAGTGCTCAGGGCCGTGACGAGTGAGGACGCCATGACCGCGGACTGGGCTCGGATCCCGCACGACGTGCTCGAGCGCATCTCGTCACGCATCGTCCGCGAGGTCCCCGGCGTCAACCGCGTCGTCTACGACATCAGCTCGAAGCCCCCCGCCACGATCGAGTGGGAGTAGCTCCTAGCTCTCTGTAGGGGAGTGACCGGGCGGAAGGCCCCACTCCTCGTGGTCGATCGCTCCCTTGCCGGTTCCAGAGCAGAGATTCGTTCGGAGGGGTTCCCTCTTGTTGCTGGCGAACACCGTGTAACGCTGACCCTCTTTGAAGAAGCAGCCGCAGGCCGCACTGTTCGACGCGGTGACGACCTCCGCCCGTCGGTCGACGCTTCCCTTGTAGATCTTGGTGACCCGGAATCGTACGAAGTGCTCGTACAGGTTCTTATCGATCTCGAGCACACGACCCGTGAAAACGACCCTGGCTGAGTCGGCGAGCTCCTCCTTGCTGAGTGGCGCGCAGCTGCAGGCCCAACTCGGCGTCGCGGCCGTGGGGATGATGAAGGCTGCGAGAAGCAACGGAACCAGGATCCGGGCCTTCATGTCAGCTCACGATACGTCATCAGGATTCGCATGATCGCCGGAGGCGTCCACGCCTTGGGCGAGCGCCACGCCAATCAATATCGCGGAGATCCGCAAGGGGAAGTCGGAGACCAGGAAGTAGCTGAGCCGTCCGAAGAGCCCCTCGTTCGTCAGGGGCAAGACGCGCGAGAACGCCAGCATCTGGACCACGACGATGAGCGCGGGGATCAGCCCGAGCACGATGGGCAGTCGCGGCCGATACGTCCAGCCGCTCAGTGGCCTGCCGGCGAGCCCGAATAGGAAGCCGGCCGCCAAGCCGCTGGCTCCGGCGAGCAAGGCGGGGCGGACCGGGCCCTGCTCCGGCTCGACGGCTCCGACCTGGACGCTCGGTATCTGGATCAGTGTCGGCTCCTCGACTCGCCAAAGGATGATGAACGCGACGACGACGAGAGCAAGGCGAAGGACCATCTCGGTGAAGTCGGGTCGTTCCGGCTCGGGCACGACGAGATTCTAGTTGGCAGGGGTCGTGGTCTCGCCGGGAACCGGTTTGCCGCGCGCTGCCAGAAGCAGCCGAACGGCGATCGCGACCAGTAGCAGGGCGAAGAGCACCGCGGATAGCTCCGGATCGAGCTCGAGGGCGATCACCGAGGCGCCGAAAGCCGCAACAACCCCCGCCAGGCCGGCGGCGGCGGCAACGCTAAAGTCGGTGAGACCTGCCCGGAGATTCGAGATCGTTCCCGCCGCAGCCGTCGGCACGATGACCGCCAGCGAGGTCCCTTTCGCGATCACCTGAGGTTCGGCCAGCACGAGGACGAGCGCCGGGACGATCAGGATGCCTCCGCCGACGCCGAGAAGGCCCGCCACGGCGCCCGCCAGAAGGCCGAACGCGACCAGCGCCACACCGGCGAGCGCGTCGAGATCTCCGAGTGGCTTGATCGAGGTGGCCTCGAACGGCAACAGAGCCGCGGAGGCGAGCAGGAACAGCGCGAAGATCACACGGAGCGACCCCTGTGGGA
>JBOGVX010000058.1:0-2969 GCA_050693165.1 Actinomycetota bacterium
GCGTTACACAGGGTGAGGGCTGGACGCCCCGCTTCGCTGCGTGCTAGCGTCGCCGAACCTTGAGATTGTCTGAGCGTCCCGAGAGAGGGAGGAACGCATGAAGAAGATCGCCAGGTTTGTGGCGCTGACCGTGGTTGCCCTGATTGGGCTCGTACCGCTCCCAGCGAGTGCTGCCGCAGCGAACGTGCTCGATGTAGAACTCGAAACCGCGAATCGGGTCACAGCGAGTGACGACTGCCTAATGGACAACGACGAGTGTATCCACGTCCTCACTGCGACTGTTACCGACACGGGTGCCCCTCCAGCTGCAGAGGTCCCGATCTCCTTCGAGATCGAGGGTGACGGGCCCAGCAATGCCGATGGACCGGAGCCCGGGCTCCTTCCGGATGCGACCTGTACGACGACGGGGGGCATCTGCAAGGTCAGCTTCCACGCCAGTACCGAGGGTACGGATACGGTACGAGCCTGGATCGACGACGGAAACCCTCTTACGTTGGGGGATAGCTCTGAGACGGTGGACACCGAGGGCACAGGAGCCGCTGCCCCCATGACCGATGTCGTCGAGGTGAGTTGGTACGAGGGAGTGCTGAATGTTTACGTGCCGCCTCTCGGCACTCCGGAGGTCGAGGAGAGAACGGCCGCTCCTTCCACGGCAGTGACGTTCGAGGCGCGCGTCCTGGAGATCAATCCACCGACCGGTGAGCCAGCCGAGACGCTCTTGGCCAATGTGGACGCCGAGATCCTGCCCTCCACGCCAGCAACCGGGAATGCCGACCAGCAAGCGACCAAGGCAGACATCGAGTGCCCCACCCTTCAGACCGGAACCTGCACGCTGTCGTACCCAGCAGGAGCGACCCCGGGGGTGGACCTCATCCGTGCCTGGATCGACCGCAACGACAACCCGAATGCCGCCACGCCTACCGGCGACGAGGAGCCGGGTGCCACCTCCGGTTACGAGGGGGACGACACGGAGACCCTCGCCGCCGAGGGAACCGGAACGGGCAAGGACATCACGGATGTCGTGCAGGGCAGCATCTCCGCATCCCCGATCCTGCAGGTTTCGCCCATCACCCAGACGAAGACGACCGGAGAGACCGCCAGCTTCACCGCTTCAGTTACCTTGGGCGGTACGGGCCAGAACGCTCAGCCGGTAGCCATGACCGTCTTCTCGGGACCCAACAACGGCAAGACGGCCGTCTGTAACACGGGTGCGGGTGGCACGTGCAACTTGACCTACGTGGGCGGCACCACTGCCGGAACGGACAAGGTCCGTATGTGGGTGGACACGAACGGCAATGGGCAGATCGACGAGGGCGACGCAACGGAGGATGTCGGCGTTAACGGGGCCACCCCGGAGCCGGACACCACTGCGGTGGCCCAGATCAACTGGGTCGCCCCGACCCCGCCACCCAACGGCGGCGGCGATGATGACAAATGTGAACAGGCCAAGAAGAGTCTGAAGAAGGCGAAGAAGGGCCTCAAGAAGGCCAAGGCCAGCGGCGATGAGGACCGCATCAAGAAGGCCAAGAAGAAGGTCAAGAGAGCCAAGAGGAAGAAGCAGTCGGCCTGCGCCGGAGCCTAGGAGGGGCCTGCGAGAGTAGAGGCCAGGGCCACGGTGAGCGAGTGACCCGGCTCGTTAGGGGGCGTCGCATCCTTCTGGGTGCGGCGCCCCTTTCTTTGGTCGCCATGCTCGCCGGTCCCATCAGGGCCGGGGAAACGGTTCCCGCCAGGTGCGAGCTGGCAGCCCGAGCCCGGGCCCCCATGTCCGCCGCCGGCCTGCGGGGACTCGAGATGCTGTGCTCCGAGGACCTCGAGCGAGATGGGGGTCCGGCGCCCATGCCCCGATCCACCGGCGAAGAGGGCGGGACCAAGGGCAAGGCAGCGGCAAACGTCAGGGTCAACGATCCCTTGGCCGATCCGGCCGTCGAGGACGGGACGCACATCACCCAGAGCGAGGTCTCTGTCGCCTACTCCGGGGAGGGGGCGGTGATCGGCTACAACGACTCCACCCACATCTTCGACGGCGGGTCGGTGTCGCTCACCGGCTACGCCCACTCCAGCGACGGCGGAGCCACCTGGCAGGATCGAGGGGAGCTCCAGTCCGCTGGGGGCACCAGCTTGGTAATCGGCGACCCCGTCCTTGCGGCCCGGCCCGACGGCACCCTGTTCTTCGCCAACCTCTTCTGCACCGGCCAGGGCGCGCTGGACCGGTGTCCCGTCGGCGTCTCCACCTCCACGGATGGAGGCCTCACGTTCGGGGCCCCGTCCCAGACTTGGCCCACCATTCCCCCATCGAGCTTCGCCGACAAGCCCTGGATGGCGGTGGACGACTCACCCACCAGCCCTCGATCCGGCCGCGTCTACGTGGCGTGGGCGAACTTCAGCTCTACAACGGGCGACAGCCCCATCATGCTCACCAGCTCCGCCGACGGTTCGACCTGGTCCCCTCCGGTGACCGTGAGCGACCCGACGTGCGCACCCGGGGCCGGGATGCCACACGCGGCCCAGGGCATCCAGCTCGACGTGGCCACCAACGGCGATCTTTACGCATCGTGGTGGTGCTTCGGTGACACGAGCTTCTCGATCAGGTTCGATCGCTCGACCGACGGGGGCCTGACATGGGGAACGGACCGGATCGTGGCCTCCTTCACTGAGCCCAGTGGCGACGCCATCATCGATTGCGGACCGCCGGGGAGCCCATCCTTCACCATCGTCTACCGGGGAAACATCCGCTGGAACGACCTTCCCTCGATGACGGTGAACCCCCAGACCGGGAGCATCCACTTGGTGTGGACCCAGGATCCCGACGGGTTCGGGTCAGGGGTGGACGATGCCGCCGTCTACCACTCCCGTTCCACGGACGGGGGGAGCACGTGGTCGGCTCCGGTGATCCTGGGGTCCCACGCGACCGACCAGTTCTTCCCGGTGGTTCGCGCCTCGTCCAGCGGGACCGTCGCCGTGAACTGGTA
>JBOGVX010000059.1:0-12607 GCA_050693165.1 Actinomycetota bacterium
GTACATGGGCATGCTCGATGGAAAGGTTGCATTGGTTACCGGCGCGGGCCGGGGTATCGGCCGCGGCGAGGCGCTGCTCCTGGCGTCCGAAGGCGCGCGTGTGGTCGTCAACGACGTCGGCGGCGAGTGGGACGGGTCCGGCCAGGATCCCCGCCCGGCCAGCGAGGTCGTGGAGGAGATCCGCGGCGGCGGAGGCGAGGCGGAGGCCCACTTCGAGGACATATCCGAGCCCGACGGCGCCGGTGGCGCCCTGCAGGTCGCGCTCGACAAGTGGGGCCAGATCGACTGCGTCGTCAACAACGCCGGGATCCTCAGGGACCGGATGGCCTTCAACATGTCGGTCGAGGAGTGGGACTCGGTGATCAAGGTGCACCTGCGAGGCACGTTCCTGTGCACCCAAGCCGTTTGCGCCCACTGGCGAGAGCGTTCCAAAGCCGGCGAGGAGATCGCCGGGAAGATCGTCAACACGTCCAGCACCAGCGGGCTGCTCGGGAACATCGGTCAGTCGAACTACGGCGCCGCCAAGGCCGCGATCGCGGGATTCACGCAGATCGTGGCCATGGAGATGGCGCGCTACGGCGTGACGGTCAACGCGATCGCACCCGGGGCCAGGACCCGGATGACCGAGAAGACGTTCGGCGACCTGGCCACGCCCGAGGGCGACTTCGACCCGCTCGACCCCGAGAACATCGCTCCACTCGTCGCGTACCTCTGCTCGGACAGGGCTTCCCACATAAGCGGACAGGTCTTCGGCATCACCGGAGGGCTCGTGCAGCTCTACCAGGGCTGGACTCCGGTCGCCGAGCTCGACAAGGAGGCGAGGTGGGAGACCAAGGAGCTGGCGGACAGGATGGACGAGCTGTTCGGGGGCCGGCCCACCGTCTACGAGGCGGATCGCTCGCCTCTGCGCAGGGTCACGGGGATCGAATCCGGCGCCTGAGGGACTAGTTATTAGGAACTAGGCCCTCGAAGAGGGTCGTTCGGCCGTGTCAGACCCGCTCATTACGATCGGGTTGATGGCTACTCGCAAAGAACCTCGCCAAGTTGGGCGTCTCGTTCGTGCTGGTCAGGTGGGCGTTCCCGTGTTGTCCCACGCCTGTACACACGTTAGCCCCCTTGTTACGCACAGCCGTTGGGCCTTAGTGTCCGCACGCTCGCTCGGGGGGGAAGGGACAGATGGCAACGGCACCTGAACGCTTGCAGACGCGCGCCGAAAGGGTGCCGCCGAACAATCAGGAAGCTGAGCAAGCTGTGCTCGGCGCCATGATGCTCTCAGGAGACGCGATCGCCCAGGTCGCGGACCTCGGGATCAATGCCGAGGACTTCTACGGCCGGGCGCACAGGACGATCTTCGAGACCCTCACCGACATCTTCGCCAGGGGCGAGCCGGTGGATCAGGTCACGGTGGTCGAGGAGCTCCGCCGCAAGGACGTGCTCGATGCCGTCGGCGGCGCGCTCTACATCGCGACCCTCGTGGAGACCGTGGACGTGCCAGCGAGCGCCCCACACCACGCGCGGATCGTCGGGGACCATGCCCTGCTCAGGCGCCTCATCGACGCCGCGGGGGAGATCCTGCGTGGGGCTTACGACATCCCCGAGGACCCTGAGGTCTTCGCGGATCAGGCCGAGGGCAGGATGTACGCGGTCTCTCGCAGGCACGAGAAGGACAGGATGGTGCCACTCCGCGAGCTGGTCCACGAGAGCCTGGAGAGCCTGGAGAGGCTCCACGAGCGCACGGGAATGGTGGGCGTGCCAACCGGCTTCAAGGACCTCGATGAGCTGCTGCAGGGCCTGCAGAAGGGGAACCTGGTGATGGTGGCGGCCAGGCCGGGTGTCGGTAAGTCCTCGCTTATCACCAACATCGCCAGGAACGTGGCGGTCGAGAGCGGGACGACCGTGGCTCTGTTCTCGCTCGAGATGTCACAGATCGAGATCGGCATGCGCCTGCTCTGCGCCGAGGCGCGGGTGGCCTCGGACAAGGTTCGCTCCAACCGGATCGCAGCCGAGGATTGGGGGAGGATCGTCGACGCCGCGGAGACGCTCGACCAGGCGCCGCTGTACATCGTGGACTCGGGCAACACGACGATCGTCGACATCCGGGCCAAGGCTCGCCGGCTCAAGAGCCAGCACGATCTCGGGATGATCATCATCGACTACCTGCAGCTGATGTCGAGCCACCGCCGCGTGGAGAGCCGACAACAGGAGGTCTCGGAGATCTCGAGGTCGCTGAAGCTGCTGGCCAAGGAGCTCGACATCCCGATCATCGCTGTCTCTCAGCTGAACAGGGACCCGGAGAAGCGCGTTGACAAGAGGCCTCAGCTGTCCGACCTTCGCGAGAGCGGTAGCCTTGAACAGGACAGTGACGTCGTCATGTTCATCCACCGCGAGGACATGTACTCCGAGGATCCCTCGGTCAAGGGCGTCGCGGACGTGATCGTGGCCAAGCATCGAAACGGGCCGATCGACAAGGTCAGGCTCACGTTCCTCTCGCACCTCACGCAGTTCCAGGACTACGCTGCGGCTCCGTGAGCCGACGCCCCTCCGGGCGCACTCCCGACACCAGGATCATGCGCGAGATCCACTCGCGTCTCGCCAGGTCATTCGGTCCTCTGTCGGTCCCTCGGCGCTGGGATCCCCTGGAGGAGCTCGTGTTCACGATCCTGTCTCAGAACACCAGCGACGTGAACTCCGAGCGGGCTTACGCGTCGCTCCGCGAGCGATTCCCCACGTGGGCGGAGCTGGCGCGTGCGAGGCGCTCTCAGGTCGAGGCGGCGATCCGAGTGGGCGGCCTCTCCAAGGTCAAGGCGCCGCGCATCCTCGCGGTGCTGCGCGAGATCGAGAAGCGCGAGGGCGGTTTCGACCTGTCTTGGATGGCCGATGCGCCGGACCCGGAGATCGAGGAGTACCTCTCGTCGCTGTCAGGGGTCGGTCCGAAGACAGTGGCTTGCGTGCTGGCTTTCTCTTTGGGCCGCCCGGCGCTGCCCGTCGACACCCACGTGCACCGGGTCGCTGGCCGGCTGGGGCTCATCCCGCCCGGGATGCCGGCCGCGAAGGCCCATGTGGCCCTCGCCGACCTGGTGCCGCCCGAGCTTCGCGTCGAGATGCACGTCGGTCTGATCAGGCTCGGCAGGGAGATCTGCAAGGCTGGGCGCCCGCGTTGCGAGGAATGTCCACTGGTGGATCTGTGCCCAACGGCGCCTTCAATCCTGGGCGCCTCGGTTTCGAGCGGATGAGGGGAATCGAACCCCCGTCTCAAGCTTGGGAAGCTTGCGTTCTACCATTGAACCACATCCGCTTGCGGCCAAGATTCTAACAATCGCCCTCGGAGCCAGGGCTGCCCTTGTGCACATGCCCAAAGGGGGCACGCGCTGCCCGCCGAATCTAGAAAGAAAGAACAAGCTGGACCCGACCACGCCCGAGGAGGACACGGATGTCACTGACCAGGAAGATGCTCGCGATAGTCGGCGGCCTGCTGCTGGTGATACCAGCCGGCGCGGCGGCCGGCACTTCAGGAAGCGACGAGGTACCGGACTTTCAGGCCGGCGAGATCGAGCACGTCGCCAACATCCCATTCGGGGGCTCCGACATCGAGTTCGCCTCCCGTGTGGTGACCAAGCTCTCGGGCGGCGCCACCGGCGACCCAGTTTGTAAGAAGGATGCTTCAGGCGCCTGTCTGGTCGACGGCAGCGGCGACACGATCTACGAGACCGAGGTACGCGACTTCGCGGTCGCCGGGGGGTATCCCGCATCAAGCGGCGGCGCCCGCATCATTGACATAACCGACCCCCGTAACCCGGTTGCGGTCGGCCTCACGCCTTGCGCCATCAGCCAGAACGACATCCAGATCCAGGGTGACCTGCTGCTGGTCGCTGCCGACGGCAACTACTCCTGCAAGCGGCCCGATGGGGGGAACCAGCCTGTCGCGGGCACAGCGGTGCTCGACTTCTCGGATCCCCGCAACCCGACCTACATCTCGCGCCTGCAGTACTCGCGGGGCTCTCACAACCACACGTTCGTCCCAGGGAAGCCGATCGTCTATCTCTCGGACTCGGACGTCGCGAGCGCCGGGCTCGGGAACATCCCCATCTGGGACATCTCCGACCCGCTGAACCCGGTCATGAAGTTCGAGTTCAAGCTCGGAGCCCACTCGCCACACGACATCACTTTCAACGAGTCGGGTACCCGCGCCTACGTGGCAGCGGTCAGCCTGACCTACATCCTCAACACCGAGAATCCGATCGCGCCGACGCTCGTCTCGGTGATCCCGAACGAAGGGATCTCGATCTCCCACCAGGCCGACCCGACTCCTGACGGTGACTACCTGCTCGTCTCCGACGAGCTCGGCGGAGGGGCGGCGGGACTCTCGCCCGGCGGACCTGTCCACGTTTACGACATCCGCAACGAGCTGCGTCCGGTCAAGGTCGGCATCATCGAGAACGATTGCGCCCCCCACGTCTGTCACCCGCTCACCGACACGATCCCCACCTCGACCTCTCACGTGTTCCGCATCAACCCCGATGGCTACACGATGGCGATCGCCTGGTACAAGGACGGCCTCGGCGTGATCGACTTCTCGAGCATCCGTGGCGCCAACGTCGCCGGCACCGGCACCACCTCTAAGTTCGGGGCGCAGGTCGTCGCCTGGATCAGGATGCCAAACGCGAACACCTGGGCCGCGAAGATGTGGATGGAGCGCCACCCCGGCTACGTGTTCACGAACGACATCCGGCGAGGCTTCGACGTCTTCTACGTGCCCAGCATGGGCCCGGGCTTCGTCGCCAAGGGCACCATCGACGCTGGTCACCCGGGCACGTACGACGCCGGCACCGGCATCACCAGGACCGAGTTCGAGACCGACTGCGCCTACACGCCGCGAGCCAACGGTGTGGACGCCTGGGTCGCGAAGGTCCCCGAGGCTCTGGCGGACGGCAATCACACGATGTACGCGAAGGGTGCCGCGAACGCCGCCTTCTACGACCTGGACATGGTCTTCTACGACAAGGACTGCAACGTGAAGGGCACGGTCGGGGAGATCGACGTGGACACGAGCGGTCCCATCCCGGCCGGTACCGCATACGTTCTGACCTCGAACTGGCTCGGCGAAACGGTCAACCTCACGTTGTCCGCGGGCATCACCCCGCCGTAGTAAAGAGAATCGCCTTGGAGGGCCCGGAGCTTCGGTTCCGGGCCCTTCGCGTAGTAGCCTTCGGCGGATGTCCAGGGGTGAAGGTTGATCCTGTCCGACCGGTCCATCCGCGAGGAGATCAAGGCCGGCCGTATCGAGATCGAGCCGTTCGACGACACGGCCGTCCAGGCGTCCTCCGTGGACGTTCACGTGGACAACCTGTTCAGGGTGTTCCACAACTCGCGCTATCCGTACATCGACGTGAAGCAGCCGATGGAGGACTTGACCGAGCTGGTAAAGGTGCCGGAGGGGGCGGCGTTCATCCTCCATCCCGGCGAGTTCGTGCTCGGCTCCACCAGCGAGCGGGTCAGGCTTCCGGACGACATCGCCGCCCGCCTGGAGGGCAAGTCCTCTCTCGGCCGCCTCGGCCTTCTCACGCACTCCACCGCCGGCTTCGTCGACGCGGGCTTCGAGGGCCACCTGACGCTCGAGCTGTCGAACGTGGCCAACCTCCCCATCACGATCTACCCCGGGATGAAGATCGGGCAGATCGCGTTCCTGAAGCTCACCACGCCCGCGGACATGCCCTACGGCTCGAAAGCGGCGGGAAGCAAGTACCAGGGGCAGCGCGGACCCACGCCCAGCAGGTTCTTCGAGAACTTCGCGGGCGAGGAGCCCCCGAAGCCCTGAGCGAGCGCCCGGCTTGAGCTGGACCCGCTGGCTCGCCGCGGGCCTGAGCATCTTCGAGGCGGGCTACATGGTCGTCGACGGCTCCCGCGCTCTCATCAAGGGCGAGTACTTCACGCCGAGCAAGGGCGAGTACGCCGGCAGGCTGGGGCCGTGGGCGGGCCTGGTGAGGCGCATCGGCATCGACCCCAATGGCACCCCGATGCGGCTCACGTTCGTGATCTACGGGCTCGCCTGGCTCGCGATCACGGCGGCGTTCCTTGCCGGCGCCGGATGGGGGAGGATCGCGATGCTCGTAGCCGCTATCGGCTCGCTCTGGTACCTGATCGTTGGCACCGTCACGAGCCTTCTGGTGATCGTCCTGCTGCTGCTGCCCTTGGTGCGAACCTAGATCAGGAGCGGCGCCTCTCGCGTTGCGCAAGCCGTGATGATGCCGTTGCAGGCTCGAACGGAGACGATGTAGCTCCCCGCCGTCTTTGGCACGGCGATCTTTCCCACGTAGGAGCCGTCGGGACCAAGGGCCGCGAGCGTTTCGTACTTCGTTAGCTCGGGACCTTGAGCCGACTTCCTGATGCCGACGTGGACTGCGGGCCCCACTACGTAGGGGACGGTCTCGATCTGGTCGCCGTGATTGCCAACATAGGCCGCGCCGGAGGCGCTGAAGATCGAGCGAACCTGCCCGGCAGCGGACTGCTCGATCGTTGCGCCGTCGAAGGCGCCGATCAGGGCCACCGGCACGATCCACAGCACGATGCCGTTCGCCATCACGCCGTCTACGTAGCCGGCGAGCTCGAAGCAGTTCGGTGTACCCGAGGCGAGCGAGCCGCAGCTGTTCACGAGGAAGCGAGGGCCGGGGTTGGGCAGGGTGTTCTCGTACTGGCCGCTCCGCATCGCCTGGAGCTGGTAATAGATGCTGGTGTCCCCGTTCGTCACCTTGATCAGCCAGTGGTAGGCGATGACCTCCGGGAGCGTAAACGTCTCCTGGATCGGATCGTGGATGCCGAGCGTGAAGGTGAGTGTGTTCGCGCTCCCGTTGTTCTTTATCTTCGCCGACGTGAGGTCCATCCCGAGGCCGGCCAGGGATTGGGACGGAACCCCGAAGGATGAAGCGGTCTTCGCGTCTCCGGTCGCGTCGGTGCCGACCACGGCATCCGAGGCGTCGCCGATAGTCGCGACCCCCTCCGCGGTGATGGTGTTCCCAGACCTCGAGACGGCCAGGGAGTCGACCGTGGACGCCGGATCGGCCGATGCTGGCGCGGCGATCAGCAGGACGGCGAGCGAAACCAGGACTGTGCGTACGGCGGGCATGCGGGCCTCCTATGTGGTTTGACGCAGGAGGGTTCGACGTGGCCGGGTTCGGTTCCTGCCGGGGATCAGGCCTCGGACTCGCCTGCCGGCGCCGCGGCGGGCTTGCGGCCGTTCAGGCCGACCGACTCGGCGACGACCTGGGCGACGTCCTTGACCTGAACCTCGCCGCCCTTGTCCTTGGCTCCGTCGTCGAGCATCACCATGCAGAACGGACATCCCACGCCTACGGTCTCGGCCCCGGTGGCGGCGGCCTCGTCCATGCGCTCGACGTTGATCCGCTTGCCGATCCGTTCCTCCATCCACATGCGAGCTCCACCCGCTCCGCAGCAGAAGCCGCGCTCCCTGTGGCGCTCCATCTCGACCTGGCGAACGCCGGGGATCGCGTCGAGCACCGCTCGCGGTTCGTCGTACACGCCGTTGTGCCGCCCGAGGTAGCACGGGTCGTGGTAGGTGATGAGCTCGTTGACCTCTTCGGTAGGCCGGAGGCGTCCCTCCTTGATCAGCCGAGCGAACAGCTGGGAGTGGTGGATCACCTCATAGTTGCCGCCGTAGTCGGGGTACTCGTTCCGAAGCGTGTTGAAGCAGTGCGGGCAGTTAACGACGATCTTCTTCACGCCGGCCTCGCCCAGCGTGCTCACGTTCTCCTCGGCCAGCTGCTGGAAGAGGAACTCGTTGCCCATTCGCCTGGCCGGGTCGCCGTTGCACTGCTCCTTGGAGCCGAGGATCGCGAACGGCACTCCCGCCTTCTGAAGGATGGCCGCGGTGGACTGGGCGATCTTCTTCGCGCGGTCGTCGAACGACGCCGCGCAGCCAACCCAGTAGAGGTACTCCGGGGCGCGGCCGTCCTCGAGTATCCGGACGCCGAGGCCCTCGGCCCAGTCGGCCCGCGAGGACTGCGGGACGCCCCAGGGGTTCTTGGTCGTCTCCATGTTGCGGAGGAGCGCTCCGGCCTCCTGCGGGAAGCGGGACTCGCCCATGACCAGGTTTCGGCGCATGTCGATGATGTGGTCGACGTGCTCGATGTCGACCGGACACTCCTGCATGCACGCTCCGCAGGTGACGCAGTCCCACACGGCCTCGTCCTCGACGACGTCGGGGTTCAGGGGGACCTTCTCGTACTCCTTCCCGTCCGCCTTCGCGTCGAGGATCGCGTCGCCCTGCTCGAAGACGTGGTCTCGCAGGTTCATGATCAGCAGCTTGGGGCTGAGAGGCTTACCGGTGTTCCAGGCCGGACACACGTTCTGACAGCGGCCGCACTCGGTACAGGTGAACGTGTCGAGGATCTGTTTCTGTGTGAGGTCCTCGACCGTTGCCGCGCCGAGCGAGGTGCCTTCCTCGCCGAGCTTGTCCATGTCGATCTCGAGCTTGGTGAGCTTGCCCATCGGCTTCGTCTTCGCGAAGAACACGTTGAAGAAGCTCGTGATGATGTGGAGGTGCTTCGAGTAGGGGAGGTAGACGAGGAACCCGAGGATCAGCGCGATATGCGTCCACAGGAACACTCCGTGCCAGAACCCGAGCCACCCGTCGCTCATCCCCTTGAACAGAACGATCGAGATCGCGTTGGAAAGCGGCGTCCAGGCGGCCGGCGACTCGTTGAGTCCCTCGGTGATCTTGACGGCGTTCAGGAAGAAGAGGGTGAAGACGATGCCGGCGATCATCGCGAGGATGAAGTCGGCCTCCTCCAGATGCGAACCGATGAACCGCTCCTCTCGTCGCACCTTGCGGAAGTACACGGCCAGGAACAGGCCGAGGAAAACCAGGGCGGCGAAAGCGTCCTGCACCAGGCCCAGCCAACCCGTGCGGCCGATCCAGGGGATGGCGAACGTCTCCTGGAACACCTCGCCGAACGCCTCGATGATCGTTGTGAAAAGGACGAGGAATCCCCAGAAGATCGAGGCATGCATGACGCCCGGGCCGAAGCGCTGGAGGATCTTCTTCTGGGCTAGGGCGACGACGGCTTCCTGCTCGACGCGCTTCGGCAGGTCGTCCAGACGGTTCACCGGCCGGCCCAGGCGGACGAGCTGCCACAGGTAGATCAGGCGCAGCAGGTGTAGCCCGCCGGCGAGGCCCAGCAAACCAAGAAGGATCAGGATCCCGAGCACCGAGGCGGCAGTCTAGCGGCGGAGGTGGCCGCCTTCTACTCGGCCCGGTCAGGAGGGCTGTACGCCGGGGGGCTGCGCGACGAACGAGACCGCGCGGATGAACTCGCCGTCCACGCTGATGTTGATCGAGTAGGAGCCCGGCGCCGGGAGCTGGACCGGCCGCAGGTCGATCGCGATGGGCGCCACGACGCTCTCCCCGGCCTCGAGCTGCTGGCCCGCCCCCGTCTGGAACTCGACCTTGGCCTCGCCGACCGGAGCATCCGGTCCCTGGATGGCCACGTCGATCTGGTGACGCACGTCGAGCTGCGACGGCGGCACCTCGACGAGCAGCGCGAGCGTCGCGTCGATGGAGGTCGGATAGCCGGGCCTCCAGAGTCGAGTGATCCCCCCGCCGAGGGCCATGAGCAGGCCCTCTCGAACCTCGGCGAAGTCACACAGGAAGGCGGCGCTTATCTCCATCAGCGAACCGTGATCGTGCCTTCCATGCCCGACTCCCTGTGCCCCGAGACGCTGCAGAAGTAGTCGAACTTGCCCTGATTCTTCGGATCGATCGCCACCGTCGAGGCCACAGTCTGACCCGGGGCGGCGAGCATGACCACCGCGAGCTCGCTGATCACGAGCGTGTGCTCCTGGGCATCGTCGTTGACCAGCTCGAACTCGGTCGGCCTCCCGGACCGGATCTCGAGAGCCTCCGGCTCGAACCTGAGCCCTCCAGGGGCCGTGACGCTGACTTCCTGTACAGGGCGGGCGAGGGGAGGGCTGGAGGGAGAGGGGGCCGCGGTTGCCGCCGGCGGTGGGTTCCCGAAGCCGCCGCGGTCCTCCTGGGTACAGGCGCTGAGCACGATCAGAGCCACGACCAGCGCAAGCGGGGCTCTCACGGGACCATAATGCCACGCTCGGGGGCACCTCAAGAATCTTGACAACATTACACTCAAGTTTCTATAATCACCGTACTGACATCTAGACCCATCACCCGAAGAGGGAGGAAGACATGTCCAGAGCAGTAGGAATTGACCTCGGTACCACGAACTCCGTCGTCTCCACGCTGGAGGGCGGCGAGCCCGCAGTGATCCCCAACGCGGAGGGAGCGAGGACGACCCCGTCGGTCGTCGGGTTCTCGAAGGGCGGCGAGATCCTCGTCGGCGAGGTCGCCAAGCGCCAGGCGATCACGAACCCCGACCGGACCATCAGCTCCGTCAAGCGCCACGTGGGAAGCCACGAGTGGAACGTCGATATCGACGGCAAGGAGTGGACCCCGCAGGAGATCTCGGCGCAGATCCTCGGAAAGCTGAAGCGCGACGCCGAGGCATACCTCGGTGACAGCGTGACGCAGGCCGTGATCACGGTCCCCGCGTACTTCGACGACGCGCAGCGCCAGGCGACGAAGGAGGCCGGCCAGATCGCGGGCCTCGAGGTGCTGCGCATCATCAACGAGCCCACGGCGGCATCGCTCGCGTACGGCCTCGACAAGCAGGGCTCGGACCAGACCATCCTCGTGTTCGACCTCGGAGGCGGGACGTTCGACGTCTCGCTGCTCGAGATCGGCGACGGAGTGTTCGAGGTCAAGGCGACGTCGGGCAACACGCAGCTTGGCGGTGACGACTGGGACCAGAAGGTCATCGACTGGATGGTCAAGGAGTTCAAGAACGCGCACGGCGTCGACCTGGCGGGCGACAAGATGGCCCTGCAGCGACTCAAGGAGGCCGCGGAGAAGGCGAAGATAGAGCTGTCCCAGGTTCCCGAGACGACGATCAACCTCCCGTTCGTTACCGCGACCGACGCGGGACCGCTTCACATGGATCTGAAGCTGACCCGTGGAGAGCTCGAGCGCTTGACCGAGGACCTCGTCATGCAGGTCGAGGGTCCGTTCAACCAGGCCGTCAAGGACTGGGGCAAGGACGTCTCCGAGATCGACCACGTGATCCTCGTCGGCGGGTCTACCCGTATGCCGATGGTGCAGGAGCGCGTCAAGAAGCTCACCGGAGGCAAGGACCCCCACAAGGGCGTCAACCCGGACGAGGTCGTGGCGATCGGCGCCGCGATCCAGGCGGGAGTCCTGAAGGGCGACGTGAAGGACATCCTGCTGCTCGACGTCACGCCGCTTTCGCTCGGCATCGAGACCAAGGGCGGGATCTTCACGAAGCTCCTCGAGCGGAACACGACGATCCCGACCAAGAAGTCGGAGACCTTCACGACCGCCGACGACAACCAGACGCAGGTCGAGGTGCATGTCCTGCAGGGCGAGGCGGAGACCGTCTACTCGCCGGGCGTGCGTAGCCTCGGACGGTTCCACCTGGTCGGTCTGGCGCCCGCGCCGCGCGGCATGCCGCAGATCGAGGTCGCGTTCGACATCGATGCGAACGGCATCGTCAACGTCTCGGCCAAGGACCAGGCGACCGGCAAGGAGCAGGCGATGCAGATCACCGGTGGCACCGCGCTCGGCAAGGAGGAGATCGACCGCATGATGGCCGACGCCGAGAAGTTCGCGGAGGAGGACCACAAGCGACGCGAGTCCGCCGAGGTCCGGAACAACGCGGACAACCTCGCGTATCAGGCCGAGAAGACAGTGGGCGAGCTGGGCGACAAGGTGTCGGACGAGGACAAGGAAGCCGTCACCAAGGCCATCGCCGACGTGAAGGAAGCATTGAAGGCGGACGACACCGACCAGATCAAGTCCGCGACGGACGTTCTGATGCAGGCCTTCCAGAAGGTCGGCCAGGCCGTGTACCAGCAGCAGGAGGCAGAGCATCAGCAGGCCCCCGGTGACGCGGCTCCCGGCGCGGAGGACGTCGTTGAGGGCGAGGTAGTGGACGAGGGAGGTGCGTCCTGACCGAGCGCAAGCCCGGGAGGGTCAAGGTGACCGACAAGCGCCACTCTCGTGAGGACGCTCCGGAGGATGCGCGTCCGGAGTCGGAGGACGCCGAGCGCGTCCCCAGCGACGCCGAGCGGGCGGCCGAGTATCTCGAGCACCTGCAGCGGCTACAGGCCGAGTTCGACAACTACCGCAAGCGCGTGCTCAAGGAGCAGACGCGAGCGGTGGACTTCGCGAACGAGCCCTTGATCGCCAAGCTGCTCGAGGTCCTGGACGAGTTCGAGCTCGCGCTGATGGCCGCCGAGAGGAAGCCGGAGTACGAGGGCTTCCTCAAGGGCGTCGAGATGGTGTACGTGAAGCTCCTGGACATCCTGAGGTCCGAAGGGCTCGAGCGGATCGAGGCGGAGGGCAAGCCGTTCGACCCCGAGCTGCACGAGGCCCTGCTGAGCGGCGAGGACGGCGAGGGTGAGCCGCACGTCGCGGACGTCCTGCGCACCGGCTACACGCTGAAGGGGCGGGTCATCCGGCCATCCGGCGTCAAGGTCAGCAGGGCCTGAGCGCATGGCCGGGATC
>JBOGVX010000060.1:0-6059 GCA_050693165.1 Actinomycetota bacterium
TCACTGATGACCGCGGATGCCGTGATGCTGCAGGCGTGGCAGTCGAGAAAGACACTGCTCGTCTCCAAGTTCGATGCGGAGGCGAACCCGACCCTCGCGAACCTCCTGCCGGAGGGCAACAACGTGGTCGTCGTGCCGCTGACCGCCGAAGGGGGTTCCGTGGGCATCGTGGTGCTCGAGCAGGGCACGGCGCTCGGTTCTCGGATCGAGCGCAGGGTCGTCTCGATGGTCGAGCGATTCTGCTCTCACGCCGCCCTGGCTCTCCGCAACGCCTCTCTCGTGGATCAGCTCCGCGATATGGCGGCCACCGACGGCCTGACGGGTGTCGCGAACCGCAGGACGTTCGAGGCGGCACTCGAGGTCGAGCTCGACCGCGCCGCCCGGAGCGGTTCGGCTCTCAGCCTCGTCATGGTCGACCTCGACGAGTTCAAGAAGCTGAACGATACCCACGGCCACCAGGCCGGTGACGACGTTCTCAAGAGAGTCGCGGAAGCGCTGAAGAAGCAGTCCCGTGGCTTCGACACCCCCGCCAGATACGGCGGCGAGGAGTTCGCGGTGATCATGCCCGGGTGTGACCTTGCCGACGCGGAGAGGAGCGCCGAGCGTTTCCGCGCCGCGATCGCCCAGGTGGACGCCGCGGCCCGCGTGACGGCGAGCGCCGGCGTGGCGACCTTCCCCTCCCATGCGACAGACGCGAAGACCCTGGTTCAGATGGCCGATGCCGCCCTGTACGAGTCGAAGGGCGCCGGACGAAACCGCACCACTCTGGCTCACCCGCTTCTTGCCGACGCGGCCGACCAGCTGCTCGCCGAGCCGGAGTCCACGACCGACCGGCAGGTTGGCGGCGACACTGCCGGCGATCCGCCCAGCGAGAGACCCCAGACGCGCTTCGGCGACGCCGGGCCGGTATGGCCGGCTCTTCCGCCGGACCCCGGTGCCCCTGAGCCCGGTGCCCCTGAGCCCGGCGCCCCAGGGCCGGGTGAGCCTGAGGGAACGGTGGACCTCTCCGAGGAGACGGGCCCGCAGGCCACCAAGGAGACTCCGGGGCAGGAAGGCATGTGGAAGTGACGGCGCTCGTCGTGGTGCTGGTCGTGGTTGCGGTCGCGCTTCTCTTAACGCTTCGAAGATTCAGGGACCGGATCGTCAGCAAGATCGCCCAGGCGGGCCTAAGGGACAGCCTGACGGGTCTCCCCATCCGGGAGCTGATGGACGGCAGGCTCGAGAAGGCTCTGGCCCGAGCGAGAAGGAACGGATACACCCTCGCGGTGATGGTCGTCTCCGTTGACGGCTTCCAGCTGATCAACGACAGCCTCGGGCACGATCACGGTGACCTGTTGCTGCGAGGGGTGGCGGATAGGCTTGGTCGATGTCTTCGGGATGAGGACACGCTCGGCCGCTTCGGTAAGGACGAGTTCCTGATCCTGCTCGAGCAGGTCGCGGACGAGACTGCACCCGCCCGTGTCGCCGAGCGCATCCTGGCGACCCTTTCAGAGCCGTTCAGGCTTGCAGGGGAGCAAGTTGTGCCCACCGGATGCATCGGGATATCCGTGAACGAGCGGGGGACGTCGACCTCCCGAGACCTGATCCGGGACGCCGAGGTTGCGATGCGCCGTGCCAAGGAGCACGGGCCCGCTCGCTACGAGATGTTCGACAGCTCCATGCGCACGGTGGCACGCAAGCGGATCACCATGGAGACGGGACTGCGCAGGGCACTCGACAACAGCGAGCTCTCCGTCCGGTACCAGCCTCTGGTCTCGATGAGATCCGGCGAGGTGCTGGCGGCCGAGGCTCTCGTACGCTGGCAGCATCCCGAGCGCGGCGAGCTCCTTCCCGCGGAGTTCCTTCACCTTGCGGAGCAGACCGGATTGATCGAGCCCATCGGTAACTACGTGCTGGCGGAGGCGTGTCGCGTCGGTAGCGAGCTTCAGGCGGACGGCCGGCTCCCGTACGTCCGGATGAACGTGAACCTCTCGGAGCGGCAGCTCCGGGCGGGAGACGCACTGATTCGCGAGGTTGCCGAATCCCTGGAGAACACGGGACTCTCGCCGGAGCTCCTGGCCCTGGAGGTCACGGAGACCGTGCTGGTACAGGAGCGTGACCCGGCCCTGAATACGCTCAAAGGGCTGAAGGAGCTGGGGGTTGGGCTCGCTATCGACGACTTCGGAACCGGTTACTCATCGCTCGCCTACCTCCGCTACCTGCCCGTCTCCATGCTCAAGGTGGACAAGTCCTTCGTGGCGGACCTGCAGGACGGCGTGGACGAGAAGATCGTCCGCTGGATGGTGAGCCTGGGCTCGGCCCTGGACATGGCGGTTTGCGCGGAGGGCGTCGAGACCCGGGAGCAGAGGGATGCCCTTCTGGATCTTGGCTGCGACACTGCTCAGGGCTTCTTCTACGCGCGACCCGTGCCCGAGAGCGAGCTGAGCGAGACGATCTCCCAGTTGCGTCGCCAGCGGATGGGCGGTTTCGTGCGCGAGTCCGCGCCCGCCTGGCAGGACCGCTGAGCGACTAACCGGGCAGCTTCGCTATACGGTCGAAGCCTTTCTTGAGCGAGCCCTTAACCGGTGCGCCGCGCGTCATCACGATCAGCCCCATGATCAGCCGGGCGGCGAAGGTTGTGGGAACCCGCTGCCAAGTGACGTGGACCTCGCTGCCCGTGCCTTTCGGCTTGATCTCGGCCTGGACGAAGCTACCCGGCTCGCAGAAGCCGCTCTCCAGGACCTCCCACCTGACGACGCCGGGCTCGGACCAGTCGTAGCGCTCCTTGGCCCAGATCTGACCGCCGTTGCCCTCCCGGACCACCGCCGCCTTGTCGCCGACCTCGTAGACCTCGTACTCCTTCGCGCTCAGGCCGGGCCAGATCTCCGGCCGGCGCTCGGTGAAATCGGTGAGGGCGTCGATGATCCGCTGTGGTGGTAGCTCCGAATCGATATCGAACTCGACCCTGGCCATGGTTGCCTCCTCCCGGGCGCTCGCGACGATTGTCCGACCGTCCCGGCGAACGCACAACTCAGTAGGCTAGAGGCATGGCACAGAACATCGTCGAGAAGGTCCTCGAGCCTCACCTCGTTTCCGGCAGCCTGGTCCCGGGAGAGGTCATCTCCTACCGGATCGATCAAGTCATCCTCCAGGACGCCACCGGGACCATGGCGTGGATGGAGTTCGAGCAGCTCGAGAAGCCCAGGGTCCAGGTCCCGCTGGTGGTGCAGTACGTCGACCACAACATGATCCAGCTCGACCACAAGAACCCCGACGACCACTTCTTCCTTCAGACGTGCGCGATGCGCTACGGAGCGGTCTTCTCCCGGCCGGGCAACGGGATCCTGCACTACGTGCACCTCGAGCGTTTCGACGAGCCTTACGCGACCCTGGTCGGCTCCGACTCGCACACGACCACCGCAGGCGCCCTGGGGATGTTCGCCCTCGGCATCGGAGGCATGGACGCGGCCGTGGTGATGGCCGGCTTCCCGTTCGAGCTGACCTATCCCCAGATCGTCCGCGTGGTGCTGGAGAACCGGCTGGAGGGTTGGGTCTCCGCCAAGGACGTCATCCTGGAGATGCTGCGTCGTCTCACGGTGAAGGGCGGCCTAGGCAAGGCCTTCGTCTTCGACGGCCCGGGCGTGGAGACCCTCGACGTGGCCGAGCGAGCGACGATCTGCAACATGATCCAGGAGCTGGGGGCGACCGCCGGCGTCTTCCCCGCAGACGAGCGCGCGCGGGAGTGGCTGACGTCCCAGGGCAGGGAAGACGTCTTCCGCGAGCTGCTGCCTGACGAAGGAGCCCGGTACGACGAGGAGATGGTGATCGACCTCGCCGCCCTCGAGCCCCTCATCGCGAAGCCTCGGAACCCCGACAACGTGGTGCCCGTGCGCGACGTCTCCGGCACGAAGGTGGCCCAGGTCTGTGTTGGATCGTCGGTCAACTCGGGCTACGAGGACCTCGCGATCCCCGCATACATCGTGAAACAGGGTGGGGGGGTGAGCGAGTGGCTCGACATGACGGTCTCTCCCGGCTCGCGACAGGTCCTCAACTCGATCGCCAGGAGCGGCGTGCTGGCCGACTACATAGCTGCCGGAGCGCGTCTGCTGGAGCCCGCCTGCGGGCCCTGTGTGGGCATGGGGCAGGCCCCACCCTCTAACCAGCCGTCCGTGCGAACGTTCAACCGCAACTTCCAGGGTAGGTCCGGGACCGTCGAAGACTTCGTGTATCTCGCGTCACCGGCAGTGGCTGGGGCGACCGCGTTGAAGGGCGTGATCACCGATCCTCGAGACCTCGACATGCCGCCACCGGCGATCGAAGCGCCCGAGCCGATGGCGGACGACTCGATGTTGATTCGGCCGGTTCCCGAAGATGAGGCGGCGAAGGTCGAGATCTGGCGCGGTCCGAACATCAAGCCGCCGCCACTACCTCCGGACCTCCCGAACGAGCTAACGGCGCGCGTGCTGATCGTCCTGCCCGACAACATCTCCACCGGTTCCATGTCGCCCGATGGCGTGATCGTCATGGCGGAGCGCTCGAACATCGCGGCGATCGCCGAGTACTGCTTCCGCAAGGAGGATCCGGAGTTCGTCGGCCGGGCGAAGGAGTGGGGCGGCGGCTTCATAGTGGGCGGCGACAACTACGGACAGGGGTCGAGCCGCGAGCATGCGGCCCTCGCGCCACTTCAGCTCGGCGTTCGCGCGGTCTTCGCGAAGGGCTTCCATCGCATCCACCGTCGCAACCTGGTGAACAACGGGATCATCCCGATCCTGATCGACGACCAGGTGTACTCGAAGGCGGTGCTGGGCGACGAGTGGAAGCTTCCGAGGATCCGGGAGGAGCTAGAGAGCGGCAGCGAGACGTTCACGCTCCAGCTTGACGGCGAGACGGTTCAGGTTCGCAACGACCTCAAGCCACACGAGCGCGAGCAGATCCTCGCGGGCGGCCTCCTCAAGTACCTGAAGTCCAACGCGCGATAAGCGGGCACCTCGCGGCACATGGATTCCCGCTGGTGCATGTCAGTGACAGCCCGACCCGCATCCAGCCTCGGGTTTTCGACAGAGTGCATGGGCCGCTTCGGGAGGCAGGAGAGAGGGTTGCCCCAGGTTTGCGCGGTTGCCATACTTTGGATTCCGGAAACAACGGATGGAGCAGGAGGGATGCCCGCATGCCTCAAAAGTTGGATGAGAGACACCCCTTCATGCACTTTGCGACGTGGTGCACCCTCCTAATGGGTCTCGGTTTTGCCTGGGGCGGAATCAACGTAATCTCGAACCCAAGCCCAGACTTCATTGACGTAGTGAACTACGGGGCGCCGCGTCTCACCACTGCCAACGGAGTCGCTTTTCTCCTTGGAGGAATCGTCGCAACCGCTGCGGCCATCTATGTCCTGAATGTAACGAAGTTCTTTGCCCGGTACTCTGAAGCCAGTGCAGGTCAGCAAGCGCTGGCCGGGCTTGTAGCCCTACCCGGGTCACTGATTGCGGCGACGCTGATCATCGCGTCGATTGGACTGCTCCTGCAATTGTTTGCCGGCGGCGGACGAGACGAAGCGTGACCCATTCCGTCTCTTGGCTTTACGCGTGGGCGCGAGTCGACTATGCGACCGAACGCGTGAGAGGCAAGAAGATTGCTGACTGGATGCTCAAGTACTCCGATGGGACCGCTTTGATAGGGTGGTCCGAGATCCTTGAGCATTTCGGCAGCGCCGGTTGGGAACTAGTCAGCGTGGTCGGCGAGTATTACGGTTTGCAGGGACAAAACTGCACCCAGATGAGGATCTTTTTCAAGAAGCCAAAGCCGGAATGATTACAAGTGATCCTGCGAGGTTTCAGATCCTCGTCGGCGGCCTCCTCAAGTACCTGAAGGAGCCGAGAGTCTAGGCACTTAGTTCACCTTCCATGTCAGTGGGAGGGTCTAGCCTCGCGCCCGAATGCGAATCTCGGATCTCCAGACCGATGAGCGACCCCGCGAGAGGCTTTGGAGGTCGGGACCGAGGTCTCTGGCTGCGCGCGAGCTCCTCGCCCTGCTACTTCGAAGCGGAATCCCGGGGCGCAGCGCCTTAGCCCTGGCTGACGAGC